>NZ_JAGGPC010000098.1:0-7604 GCF_018614005.1 Streptomyces sp. ISL-99 | reverse complement strand
TCGTTCGGTATTTCGTGTTTCCAACCCTACCAGATTCGTTTCCCGTTCCGTTTCCGGTTCGGAGTTTGTTTCTGGTGGCCGGTTGGAGTGGCCTTTTGCCTTTCGGCTTGTCCCCGACTTTATCAGAAGCATTTCGGCCGAGCTAATCGGCTTCGTGATTCGAATATGAATCGAGAGGCTCTCAGGGAGGTGACTCCGCTGGAGAGCGAGACAGACACTAACCGTTGCCAGTGAGCATGTCCGCTCGTTGCAACCGTTAAAGTCTACCTCCCCACGCCAGCCATGTCAACGGCTCTTGTGGGCAGGACAGGACAGTACCAGCTCGCAGGGCCCGTACGCACATCACGCTGCGGTGGGGAGCTCGGCGCTGCGGTCGGCCTGTTCGACGTCGCCGCGGTCGCCGGCTCGGGCTGCTCGGCCGCCCAGGATGTAGACGTACGCAAGGAATGCCAGCTCGGCGACGACACCGATGGCGACACGGGCCCAGGTGGGCAGGCCCGACGGCGTAACGAAGCCTTCGATCAGGCCGGAGACAAAGAGGACCAGGGCCAGGCCGATCGCCATGCCGAGCGCTGCGCGGCCTTCCTGGGCGAGGGCGGCACGGCGGGTGCGGGGGCCGGGGTCGATCAGGGTCCAGCCCAGGCGCAGGCCCGTACCGGCGGCTACGAACACTGCGGTGAGTTCGAGCAGGCCGTGCGGGATGACCAGGCCGAGGAAGACGTCGAGGCGGCCCGCCGAGGACATCAGGCCGATGGCCACGCCGAGGTTCAGCATGTTGAGGAAGAGAATCCAGAGCACGGGGAAGCAGAGGAAGGCGCCGAGGACCAGGCACATGGCTGCTGCCTGGGCGTTGTTCGTCCAGACCTGGGCCGCGAAGGAAGCGGCGGGGTGGCTGGAGTAGTACGTCTCGTACTGGCCGCCGGGGCGGGTCATGTCGCGGAGTTCTGCCGGGGCCGCGATTGCTGACTGGACCTCTGGGTGAGTGCCGATCCACCAGCCGATCAGGGCGGCGACGGCGATGGAGAGCAGGGCCGTGGGGATCCACCAGTGGCGGGTGCGGTAGATCGCGGCGGGAAAGCCTGCGGTCAGGAAGCGGGTGGCGTCGCGCCAGGACGCGCGGCGGGTGCCGGTCACCGTGGCGCGGGCGCGGGCTACGAGTTGGGTGAGCCGTGCGGTCAGCGTGGGGTCCGGGGCGCTCGACTGGATCAGCGAGAGGTGCGTGGCCGTGCGCTGGTAGAGGGCGACCAGTTCGTCGGCTTCGGCGCCGGTGAGGCGGCGGCCGCGGCGCAGGAGGTGGTCCAGTCGGTCCCACTCTGCGTGGTGGGCGGTGACGAAGACGTCGAGGTCCATGATCGGCTGCTGCTCCAGGCACTGGGTCCGTACGGTCCGTACTACGCGGCGCGTGCTGCGGGCCAGCTTGGCAGACTGGGGATTCAGGGGGCAGGGATGGGGCGGGGAAGAGCGGCCATGGGTGGCGGAGGGTGGGTTTCCGGTGAGTGAGCTTGTTACGGGCGACGCGGTTGTACTGGGGCTGCGGCCGGCGAGGCTGCCGAGCCGGGCACTCGCTCTGGCGATCGACATGGCAGTGGTGTGGACGGTTTACCTGAGTGTGTCGGTGGGACTGGCGATAGCCACCGCCTCGCTCGACGAGGCGGCCGGTATGGCGATTGCCGTGGCGTCATTTCTGTTGGTGCTGGTCGGGGCGCCGATCGCGGTGGAGACGCTCACGCATGGGCGGTCGCTGGGGAAGATGGCCTGCGGGCTGCGGGTGGTGCGGAACGACGGGGGGCCCATCCGGTTCCGGCATGCGCTGGTCCGGGGGGCGGTGGGGGTCGTGGAGATCCTGATGACGTTCGGGGTCATCGCGTGTATTGCTTCACTGGTGTCCGAGCGGGGGCGGCGGATCGGGGATGTGCTCGCGGGGACTCTCGTCGTACGTGAACGGGTGTCCGTGGGGCGGGTGGGTGTGGTGCCGCCTCCGCCGCCGTGGCTGGTGGGGCGGTTCGCCGGGCTCGATCTGTCGGGGGTGCCGGATGGGCTGTGGCTTGCGATACGGCAGTACCTGACGCGGATGGGGCAGCTGGATCCGCAGGTGAGCCGGTCGATGGCTGAGCGGCTTGCCGGGGATCTGGCGGCGCGTACGGGGGCGCCGGCGCCGCGGGAGGTGCCGCCGGCGGCGTATCTGGCGGCCGTGGTGAACGAGCGGCAGGCGCGGGATGCGCGGCGGGCGTTTGTGGGGGCGGGTGGTGGGGGCCGTGTGGGTGCGGCTGGTTCGGGTGGGGATGCGCTCGGTGGGGGTGCGGCTGGCTCGGGTGGGGATGCGGCTGCCGTGGCCGGCGCTCCGGCTCCGGCTCCGGCTCCGGCTCCGGCTCCGGCTCCGGCTGAGGGTGGGGCTCCGGCTGAGGGTGAGGTTGGGGTGTCGGTGGCCGCTGCGCCTGAGGCGGGGGGCTCGTCGTCGCGGACGGGGTTCGCGCCGCCTGCTTAGGGTGGCGGGCTTTCTTCCCCCACCCCGCCCCTTCCCGTAACTGGGGCTCCGCCCCAGACCCCGGTCCTCAAACGCCGTACGGGCTGACGTGGTGAGAGTGGCTGAGGCTCTGCCCGGCCGCCGCGCCTCGCATGCGGGTGGTCGTCTGGAACGCCCGGAGTGGCCGAAGGTCAGGCCCAGTCCTCGGCGCCTCGCACGACAGAGTGGCTGGGGCGCTGGTCTGGTCTTGTTCTCGGATGTTGGAGGGGTCAGGGGAACGTTGAGGGTGGGGTTTCCAGGTGTTCCAGTTCGATGCCGGGGGCTGACAGGACCACGTCGCCTGCGATGTGGATGTGGTGCTGCTCGCCGGTGTCCAGGGCGTTGACCTGGTATTCGTCCACCATGAGGGGGCCGTTGTCAGTGGCGTGCGCTTCACTCTTCAGCAGGGCCCAGGACTGGTCGATCGTGCGGGGGGCCAGGACCGGGTCGGTGAAGGCGACGAGGCGGACGCGGGTGGCGGGGGAACCGGAGGTGAGGCGCAGGAGACGGGTCGCGGCGATGAGGAAGGCGGGGGATGTGCCGGTGAAGGTGTGGGCGCGGACGTTGCCTTCGGTGGCGTGAGTGCCGGTCGGGTCGGTGCGGACCCAGGTGACGCCGTCGATGGCTGCGCCGCGGACCTGCCAGCTCGAGGCGTGCAGTTCCAGGCGGATGGGGCGGCCGAGTTCGTCTATGGCCAGGTCGACGGAGCCGGCGTGGTCGCCGGAGGGGGTGGTGATCTGCGAGACGTAACGCCAGCCGGAAGGCCCGGGGGCGCAGTGGAAGTGTTCTTCGCCCAGGGGGGTGTGGTCGTGGAGGTCGTGGAGCGAATATCGGCCACGGGGCATGGGTCTGTCCGATTCTTCGGGTCCGACACGGGGCAGGCCCCCGGCACGGGGGTGCGGGGGCCTGCTGACAGCTACTGCTGCTGAGCGTTCAGTGCTTTGCGAGTGGCTCAGTAGCGGTAGTGGTCGGACTTGTAAGGGCCCTCGACCTCGACGCCGATGTAGGCGGCCTGCTCGGGGCGGAGCGTCGTGAGCTTGACGCCGAGGGCGTCGAGGTGGAGGCGGGCGACCTTCTCGTCGAGGTGCTTGGGCAGCACGTAGACGTCGGTCGGGTACTCCTCGGGCTTGGTGAACAGCTCGATCTGGGCCAGGGTCTGGTCCGCGAACGAGTTGGACATCACGAACGAGGGGTGGCCGGTCGCGTTGCCCAGGTTCAGCAGGCGGCCCTCGGACAGGACGATGATGACCTTGCCGTCGGGGAACTTCCAGGTGTGAACCTGCGGCTTGACCTCGTCCTTGACGATGCCGGGGATGGCGGCGAGGCCGGCCATGTCGATCTCGTTGTCGAAGTGACCGATGTTGCCGACGATGGCCTGGTGCTTCATCTTGGCCATGTCCGCGGCCATGATGATGTCCTTGTTGCCGGTCGTGGTGATGAAGATGTCGGCGATCTCCACGACCTCGTCGAGCGTCGTCACCTGGTAGCCGTCCATGGCCGCCTGGAGCGCGCAGATCGGGTCGATCTCGGTGATGATCACGCGGGCGCCCTGGCCGCGCAGGGACTCCGCGCAGCCCTTGCCCACATCGCCGTAGCCGCAGACGACGGCGACCTTGCCGCCGATCAGGACGTCGGTGGCACGGTTGATGCCGTCGATCAGGGAGTGGCGGCAGCCGTACTTGTTGTCGAACTTCGACTTCGTCACGGCGTCGTTCACGTTGATCGCCGGGAAGAGCAGGGTCCCGTCGCGGTGCATCTCGTACAGACGGTGGACGCCGGTGGTGGTCTCCTCCGTTACGCCGCGGATCTCGGAGGCCAGCTGGGTCCACTTCTGCGGGCTCTCACCGAGGGTGCGGTTGAGGAGCGTGAGGATGTGGGCGTACTCCTCGCTGTCCGCGGTGGACGGGTCCGGCGCGGCGCCGGCCTTCTCGAACTCGACGCCCTTGTGGACGAGGAGGGTGGCGTCACCGCCGTCGTCGAGGATCATGTTCGGGCCGCCGGTGGGCGTGTTCGGCCAGGTCAGGGCCTGCTCCGTGCACCACCAGTACTCCTCCAGGGTCTCGCCCTTCCAGGCGAAGACCGGGACGCCGGCGGGGGCGTCAGGGGTGCCGTTCGGGCCGACCGCGATGGCGGCCGCGGCGTGGTCCTGGGTCGAGAAGATGTTGCAGGAGGCCCAGCGGACCTCGGCGCCCAGGGCGACCAGCGTCTCGATGAGGACGGCCGTCTGCACGGTCATGTGCAGCGAACCGGTGATGCGGGCGCCGGCGAGCGGCTGGGTGGCGGCGTACTCCTTGCGGATCGACATCAGGCCGGGCATCTCGTGCTCGGCGAGAGTGATCTCCTTGCGGCCGAAGGCGGCAAGGGAGAGGTCGGCGACCTTGAAGTCCTGGCCGGTTGCGACAGTCGTCATGCGGGCTGCTCCTCGTGACTATGGGTCGAGGTGGTTACGGCTGACTCTGCGGCGGCGGGCATACGAGTGCCCGGGCGCTCGCAGCGCAGTCCGTCGGAGGCCCTCTCTCCCTCGGCCGGCCCACGGGACCGCCCGACCGCCATCAGCAGCGACGTCTGGCTAGGTCACGAATCTACACCGATCGGCCCAGTGGTCCCCAGCCGCCCTGGTCAGAACTGCGCCAGGAAGTGGGGGTGACGGGCGGCCCCGAAGGGTTCCTTCTGGGCTTTTGATCTGGCCGAATCGTGTAGCACCATGCCTGTGCATCGCATCGGGAACCATGCGCGACAGGAGATTCACGTGACTGATCCGGCTCGCCCCTCGGGGGGCGGAGACGTGAGCGGAGAGAAGCGGCCGAAGCTGCTCGCTGTCACCGCCTGCCCCACCGGTATTGCCCACACCTACATGGCGGCGGAGAAGCTGGCGCAGGCCGCCGAGCGTCTCGGCGTGGAGATGAAGGTGGAGACGCAAGGCTCCATCGGGTCCGAGAATGTCCTTCTGACAACGATGTCAGAGAGGCGGACGGTGTCATCATCGCGGCCGACAAGGACGTCGACCGCAGCCGGTTCGCCGGGAAGCGCGTGCTGGCTGTGGGGGTGGCGGAAGGTATTCGCCATCCCGAGCAGCTGATCGAGCAGGTGCGGACCGCGCCCGTGCAGGGGGCGGCGGGCAGGGACGGGGGTGCTGCTCGTTCTGCCGATGCGGCGCTCAGCGGCGCCGGAGGCAGCAGCGGGGGCGGGGGCAAGGAGCGGAGCGTCGCGTACAAGGCGCTGATGAACGGCGTCTCGTACATGATCCCGTTCGTGGTGGTCGGCGGGCTGCTGATCGCCGTCTCGCTCGCTCTGGGCGGGCATGCGACGCCGGAGGGGCTGATCATCCCGAAGGATTCCTTTTGGATGGACGTCAACAACGTCGGGGTCATCGGCTTCAAGTTGATGGTGCCGGTCCTGTCCGGCTATATCGCGTACGCCATCGGGGACCGTCCCGCGTTGGTGCCGGGCATGATCGGCGGCTGGATCGCCAATGACGGCTCGCTGTACGACTCGGAGGCGGGGGCCGGGTTCATCGGCGCGATCGTGACGGGGTTCCTCGCCGGATACCTGGTGCTGTGGATCAAGAAGGTCGAGGTCCCGAAGTTCGCCCGGCCAATCATGCCGATCATCGTGATTCCGATCCTGGCGACTACGGCGCTGGGGCTCTTCTTCGTGTACGTGATCGGGAGTCCCATCGCCTGGGTGTTCGAGCATCTGACGAGCTGGCTCAGCGGGATGACCGGCACGAGTGCGATTCTGCTGGGCGCGGTTCTGGGGCTCATGATCGCGTTCGACATGGGTGGACCGGTCAACAAGACCGCTTTCCTGTTCGGCGCCGGGCTCATCGCCACGGGCAACCAGACGGTGATGGGGATGTGCGCTGCCGCGATTCCGGTGATGCCGCTGGGGCAGGGACTGGCCACGCTGATCCGGCACAAGCTCTACTCGGAGCAGGAGCGCGAGACGGGAATGGCCGCGCTCTTCATGGGGCTCTTCGGGATTTCGGAGGGTGCGATCCCGTTCGCGGCGGCGCGGCCCGCGCAGGTGATTCCGGCGAACATGCTCGGTGGGGCGGTCGCCGGCGCGATTGCCGGCATGGCCGGGGTTACCGGACGCCGTACCGCACGGTGGGCCGATCGTCGCCGTGCTGGGCGCGGTGGGCGGCGTGCCGATGTTCTTTGTGGCGGTGGCGATCGGGGTGGTGGTCACCGCGGTGACCACCAATGCGCTCATCGGCATCAAGGAGCGGGGGCGGCGGAGCGGCGTGGCGGTCGCGGTCGGTAGTGGGGCGGGTGCCGGGGCGATGGCGGCTGGGTCCTCGTTCGCCGGCGTGGGGATGAGTGCGGGCGCTGGTGATGGTGCCGTGGGTGCGGGTGTGGGTGCGGGGGCTGGGGCTGTGGCTGGGGCTGTGGGGGCTCCGGTTGCGGTTGCGGAGCAGGGGGGCGTGCTGTCCGGGTACCTCACCGGGCAGACCGTCAAGGTGCTGCTGGATTCCCGCGACAAGGAAGCCGCGATCCGGGAGATGGCCGAGATGCTGGCCGCCTCCGGCAACGTACGAGACGTAGACGAGCTAGTACGGGTCGCACTCGCCCGGGAGAAGCAGGGAACCACCGGGCTCGGTGAGGAGATCGCCATTCCGCATGCCAAGACCGATGCGGTCAGCGAACCCGTCGTGGGGTTCGCCCGGTCCGCCGAAGGCATTGAGTGGGGTTCGCTGGACGGTACGAAGGCCAAGCTCGTCTTCATGATCTCCGTACCAGAGGCGGCCGCGGGCGACGAGCACCTGCGGATTCTGGCGCTGCTCTCGCGCAAGCTCATGGACACCGGTTTCCGGGAGCGGCTTTCGGCCGCGCCGGACGAGACGGCGATTCTGCGGGTGCTGGGCGAGATTCAGTAGTCGTCGTACGGACGGACCGGCCGGCGCCTCGACGTGGTCCTCTGCTCGGCTCCTGGCCGGGGCCCCGAGGGCTCGCCGTCCAGCCGGTCGTCGTGGTGTCGGAGTGTTCGAGCCGTCAGGCAGTGTCGCCGTCAGCGCCGTCCGGAGCCGGGCGCTGGGCGACCGGACCGTTCCGGTCAGCGAGAAGGCCCCCGCCGGTGGCTTCGGTTCTAGTGGTCGTCG
>NZ_JAGGPC010000097.1:0-11323 GCF_018614005.1 Streptomyces sp. ISL-99 | reverse complement strand
CGAAAGCGGAATCCAGCACTAGTCCTAGTTAGCCCTCGGGGAAGAAGAAGCTGATGCCGACCCCGGGGTCCCATCCGGGGATCTCTTCGCGGCGGTTGAGGATCGACACGGCGGGGATACCGTCGCGCTCGTCGAGCCAGAAGTGGATGTCCCAGAGGCGTCCGTGCTGGATTCCGGGCGGGCACGGCGCCGGGTCACATTCGTCCGGAGAGATGGGCTGTTGGCCGGGGTTTGAGCCCTTGGGGTCGTCATCGGGCGGCGGAACGGCGATGTTCTGCCATGTGTCGGCGGGGTGGATGCTCCGCTCGTGGACGGACCACTCGTCACGGCCCGTCCTCCCGAAGCTGCCGCGAAGTGACAAGTAGCCGATAGTGATGCTTTGGGGTCCGATTCCCTTGTTGAGGCTGACCCCGACAGCTTGCTGCCGGAAAAGACCTGGCAGGAGGGGCGGAGCGGGTGGCGAAGCGGTGGGTCCGATACGTGGTGCCGGTGATGGTCGAGGTCGATGTCGACGACGACAAGGTGACCCGTGTAGTCACGCTGCCGGAGGAGGTCCGCGAGGACCGCGACGACATGGGCCACTTCCTGATCTACGACGAGCAGTTCGTCCGCCAGAGCGGTGACGACCAACCCCAGGTGCACGCCTTCTGCGTGGGCGAACCCCGTTGGGCCGACGACCGGTTCCAGGTTGGCGGCCCCGCGAACTGGCCGGAACGCTGGGAAGAGAGCTTCGGCCGGGACGAGTCCGACGATCGATACGAGGAGATCAACCCGTACGACCTACGCGAGCGGTAGATCCCGCTCGGCCCGGTGCTCCCGAAGCTGCTGCCAGGTGCCAATTGGGACCTGGCAGCAGCTTCGGGAGCCTTGTCCCCTATATACGGGCACAGGCTCTGGAACCCGGATAGCTTCATTTGCCGCCCGTCGTCACCTCGGTGGCAGCCCGCACGGGCCCGGGTGGCGGTTGAGCTGTGGGCAGGGCCGGCCGACCCGGTCGATCCACCGCGCGCAGTAGATGGTGAACATCCCGTCCGGCGGGATGCGCCAGAGCGCATCGTCCCGCTCCCGCTCCCTCTCGGACGGCTGCTCGGCGACACGGACGACATCCCCCTCGGCAAGGCTCAACTGGGCGGCGTTGTCGAAGAGAACGCGGTAGGGGAACGGCGCGACGTACTGCCGCACCAGCGTCACCCGACCGAGCGTCCCCGGGGGCACATGGAAGGGGACGCAGTAGTCGGCCGACTCCGCGCCCCGTCCCTCCTCCGCCTCCAGGCCGTCGTCCGGGTACGAGCCCCGCAGTCGGCGGCTCGCCTCTACCCGGTCACCCTCCTGCAGCGTAAGGGAGTTGACCCGGACGCGCCGGACCAGTTCCAGCTTGTCCTCCAGCGAGAGCTTTTCGAGGACGTCATCGAGCTGCGTTGACATCCGCGCCTTGGCGTCCTCGCGGCTGATTGCGCTGGTCAATGCGCCGCAGCAGTTCCGCCTTCTCCATAGGGAGGTACACCAGCCGCGGCATCCGCCCGCGGCTTCAAGCGGCCACAACCGACGACGACAGCTGAGCCGTAGTACGAAGCCCCGGGGCAGGTGGCCCGGGGCTCCTGCGCATCTCTTTTGCGCCTGGTTCAACAGCTTTGGGCGGGCTGGTCTGCGCGGCCTGCTCGTCACTCAGTCAGACACTCCAGTGCGGGCTGCCTGCCCGACGGGATGGCCGAGCTGCTGGGCGGACATTTGACCATGAACTCAACTGGCCTTTCAGCTGGAGCTGAAAGGCCAGTTACGGAAGCCTATGGCTTGCGAGGAAGTTCTTGGTTTCGAACCGCTTCTTCAAATTCTCTGATGGCGTCCACTTGCTGCTCCGGGCTGGTAATCATGATATCAGCGTATCCAGGCGCAACGATCGACAGCCAACCCTTTTGAGAGTCGCGCTTGGTCGTAAAGAGATAGGTGTTGCCAGGCTTCAACAGAGGGTCACCCTCCAGGAGAACCGTGCTCTCATCCTCCGGGTCGTAGCCTCCCTGTTGATTAACTATAATGTCGCCGCTTATCTCACTCTTGAGAACCTTCAGCACATCGACACTGAACTGGGTTTGCGGAATAACCGTGCCTGGATTCGTGGTCTCCTTGCTTTCTGACCCTACTTTCTCGACAACGCGCCCCAGGAAAACTTGCTCGGCGAATCCCACCAACTTGCGCTTGTCTTTTACGTCGAGAGAGTAAACGGCTTCCGCGTTGTGCGTTGGCCTCTCCTTTTGGTCATCCATAAATCCGTACACCAGTACGCCGATTCCGACGGCAAGTGCGGACGATATGGCTACTATGGAGAGTCTTCGCCTTCCCATTTTCAGGTTCTTTCCCCTTGGCAATGTACCCACTCCTACCTTTCGGGCGCCCATTTCCACTCCTTTTCTTAGCCCCACAGTTCGGCATAGTCCGATTTATCGTGGCTCTGCGGCGTATTGATCCCGTGACAGCAACTTGAGCTCATGAGCTGAGTGGTATAGGAATGGCCAAGTCCCAGTGCATGCCCCAGTTCATGGCCACCTACCATGCGCTTATCGAAGGTCGCTAGCTTATCCATTTGGTATCGATTGAAGTTGATCACATCGGTTGTTAGTCGTTCCTGATAGTAGCCGATGACCGTGGTCGTCGAATCGTAGTAGTCGCCGTACTCCAGGTCTGCAATGCTCACGCCATCATCAGGTGCGATGTCTACGCTTCCTAGCTTATCCCATTCACTTATTCCCCAATTTCTTGCATCGTCGTACCGGGTGAATTCGTCATACTTTATCTCGTAGGCAAACCAGAAGCCATCCACCGAATCACTTCCGCTGAAGTGGGCGTGCGCTCCGGTGGCTGAGGTGATGGTAAAAAAAAATGCGCTAATCGCTATCATGGCAAGCCTGGCGGCTCTCCTGCGTGATGAATGCACTGCGAGACCTCTCTTAGGAAATCGACTGGCAACACGTGTGCGGTGAGAAGGTAGCAGAGTAAAGGTCGACATAAAAGATACTCAACAGTACGGTAATGACGGCAAGAAACCTGTTTAGGTTCCAATCAGTCTGATCTCTATCAGAGTTTGGATTTAGCCTGACAAATGGTCACTACATGAACAACCGCGTAGCGGCTCGCTAAGAACTCGGGCAGGTAGGCGGGGGTTCACGGGCGGTTTGCGCGGTCGTCCCAGGGGTGGGTCGCCCACGCCCGGCGGATCAGGCTACGGACGGTGATGATCGTGTCGGCGAGGTCGAAGAAGGCGTCGATGACGGTGGCTCGGCGTTCGTAGCAGCGGGCCAGGCGGTGGAAGGCGTTCTGCCAGGCGTGGGTGCGCTCGATGTGCCACTGGCCGGCCCCGAGCCAGCCTCCCCCGGACAGGGACAGGCGCGAACGCGTTGCCGGGCGGCCTGAAGACCGGGGCGACGATCCGACGCCGGTTCGAACGGACGACTGCACCGCCGTGGTTGCCAATCCGCTGGTGCCGCTCAGCAATATCGACCCCCTCGTCCCGGACGATTTCACCATCGACGCAACCGAGCCCAACCCCGAGGATCCGCTGGATCCGAAGGTCGCACTGGGTATCGAGGCAGTCCACTGCGAGCGCGTGCAGATCGGCGACTCGCGCTCCAGGCCGTCCACCTGGTCGACATTCCGGGTCCCCCTGCGCGTACCTCCCGAGGGAGAACCGCCGCAGGAGATGCAGCCGCTGCCGCACTTCGACGTCTACCAGCTCTGGTACATCTCGGACAATCTCGACCTCGTCAGGCTCCTGCGGCGGGAAGGGGGCGAAAGCGCGAGCGAGATCGTCCATGTCCCGGATCTGAGGTTCGACCTGATTTTTTCAAGATCTCGATCGTCTTCGCCTGCTCGGCGGTCAGCTTCCGCAGCCGCTTCAGCTCCTCGTCCCGATCGTCGACACCCTGTCCTGCCCGCACAGCACCGGGCTCGGTCTCCTGGGTGGTGCGGGCCTTCTTCACCCAGCCCCGCAGGGACTCCGAACTGATCCCGAGCTCCCGGGCGACCTCGGTCACCGTCCGGCCCGACGACCGCACGAGCTCGATCGCGTCCCGCTTGTACTCGTCTGAGTACCGCTTCGTGTACTTGCTTCCCACCTGGCACTGCTTCCTCTGGAACCTCAAATCCCAGTCTCCAGGTGTCCACGATCAAGGGGAAGCTTCACTACCCTTCGCCCGTACCGCGCCGCGGGTTGAATCGCAGTGCCGGAGATGGTGATGGACGTCGGTCTGTCCCCGCCGTCTGTTGATGGCTCTGGCTGCGGCCGCGAGGACCGTCGCGCCTGCGGTCGCCACCAGCGCTTTGCCGATGAGGCGGTGGTCGTGTCGGCGCCATCCGTCGTCGACGGTGTGGGTCGGGGAGTCGGGGGCGAATACGGTGCCGTCGTGCGAGGGAACAGGGATGTCCCGCAGGGCGCAGGTGTTCACGACGGGTCCGATGAGGCGGTCGTAGAGCCGGGGGGCGAGCCGGTGTACCCAGGCACCGATGCGGTGTGTCTGCCCGACGACGATCTCGCGCCGGGGTCGGTCGGCCGCGCGCAGCACCGCGGACACCACCCGCTCCGGGGACGTCACAGGCGGCAGGGGACGAATCTGGCGGCCGACGTAGTTCGCGGCATGGCGGTAGCACTCGCACTCGCGGGCAACCTCGGTGAGGGCCTGCTCGCTGCGGGCCGCCAGGACGACGTCGGCCCCGCGGGCGGCGAAGGCTTGTGCTGTCCCGCGGCCGATGCCGCTGGAGGCGCCGGTGATGACCACCACCTGCCGGACCGGCCGATTCATGGCGTCTTCCGGATCTGCTGTGCCCTGGCGGCTCGGCCGGGGATCGCTGGCCATAAGGTCATGACCGCCGGGCGGGGTCGAGGAAGTGGTCGAAGACAGCGCCGGTCGCTTGGGCCTGCACATACTTCTCGACGAGGTCGACGATCCAGTCCTGCTTCGACCACTGCGTCGGCTGGTAGAGCCCGAGAGCGACGTTGAGGAGCACATCGCCGGTGTAGACGGTCGCGAACACTGTGTTGACCGCCTTCTGGCCGCTCAGCCCCGCGGCGGCGGCAATCCCATACGCGGTGCCCCACATGCCGCCGAGAGAGAAGTGGGTGGCATAGTTCAGCCGCTCGCGGCCCTCTGGACCGTTGGGGTGCACGGGCAGGATCCGCTCGGCGAAATCCGCGGGAGCGTAACTGTCGTCACGGCCGGTGACCGGCATCTCGACAAACTTCTGGAAAGCGGTCATCACCACGGTCCCGGCGACGCCGGCAAGGACGCCGCACCCGATGTTCGCTGCCAGACTCGCCCGCTTGGTCGACTGCATGGAATCTCCTTTGGGAAAGGCCGGCGCGTAGCGAAGAAGCTCAGGGCGGCGCACCGACGCGGGGGTGCGCTGCTACTTCGGTGTCTCGCCGGCGCCGAACACGTCCTTGACCTTCTCGACGGCCTGGTGAGCCATGCTCTGCGGAATCACCGACTCATCCGGATCGGTGGTGTTCTCCGGCGGGGTGAACAGCAGTTTCTCCGCGTAGGGCGCTGAGCGGCCCATGACGAAGGCGGCGGCGGTCTCCCCGTACAGCCGCCTGGCATCCTCCACCGTCCGGCGCCCCTCGATGATCTCGACCGCGAGGTTGAGGGTGAGAGTGTTGTACGCCTCATGATCGCAACGGGCACCGATCTGACCGGCGGTCCGGTCCAGCAGCACGCTGCCGTCGAACGCCACCAGGTCCGAAGCCCGCTCCGCGGGGACGGGGTAGTCGACGTACTGGAGCAGGAGGTCGGTGTGCGGGGTGGGGAAGTTGTGCGCCACTTCGTCGGCGGTCAGTTCCATCCGGCTCCACGGACCGGTCCGGTACCACAGCAGTTTCGTCGGTGTCGCCTCGTTCGGCGCACCGTAGTGGTCCAGAATCTTCTCCGCCACCTTCTTCGGAGCCTCGGGCCACTGCTCGACGATCGCCTGCGCCTGGGCCAGCGGCACCGATTGCCGCCGACCCAGTTCCGAGCCCGCGCGGTCCTGTGCCTTCAAGCGCCGCGCACTGGCCTGGCTGGTGGCCAGCGAGCCCTGCCGCTCGTGCGTCGGCATGCTCAGATTGTCATCCTCGGACCCCATGTCTACCTCCTGGTCAGCCCTCCAGCGAGCAGCCGGCCGCATGCGGCTCAGCAGCTAGGTCGGCACTCTCCGCGTGCCGCCGTCTCCCGCAGTACCCAATACCGGCATTTCAACCCTTTCGTATGCTCGGCGGATCATGCCCACGGTCGAGCGACTGGCCATCCGCGTCGACGGTCTCCTGACCCGGCGGGGTGAACAGCAACTTCCCCGAGTAAGGGGCAGAGCGGCCCACGACGAAGGCTGCGGCCGTCTTCTCGCAAAACCGCCGCGCCCCCTCACCCGTCCGGCGTCTGGCGGTGGGTTCCACGCACAGATCGAGCTCGTGTGGCGGAACAGTCCTGGCGCGTGGGGGCCGCTTGGTCACCGGCTGTTCATCGAGGGCGAGCGGGAGTGGTACAGGTGCCTGACTTCCCGCTGGGTGGGGCCCACCTTGGCCTGGTGGTCTCGGTGGCTGGGGAGCGTCTCCCAGCCCATCTTGCCGACGACGAGTTTGGGGACATTGACGAAAACTTCCTGGCCGGTGCGTCGCACGATGGCATCGAGCGGGATGAATATGTCCTTGCTGAACACCAGGCCCCGTCGGATCCGCAGGTAGCCCTCGTGCTCCTCGTCCGCCTCGGCCACCTCGGCAGCAGTGCCGATCTTGCCGTGGTCGGAGCAGCGCACCTCATCGCCAGGCTCTGGCTTTGCCGTCGTCTCGCGGGCATCACCCAGCCCGGCGAGGAACTCCTCGACGGTCATGACCGCATTGGCGATGAGTGGGTAGTTCACCCGGATCGACGCTTCGTAGGCAGGGATGTTCTCCGCTCCGATGGCGTCGGACAGGAACGTGATGTCGTAGCCGTACTCACCGGCAGTGCGCCCGGTGGACTCACAGCACAGGTTGGCCGTCATACCGCAGATGACCAGGTGCGTGATCCCGAGCCGTTCCAGATGATGAGGCAGATCCGTATGGAACAGGTCGCAGCCTTTGTGCGGCTGGAGGACGATCTCGTCCGCCCGCGGCTGAAGGGCGGGGTGGAAATCCGCGCCCCAGCTGCCGGCGAGGAACATCTTGCGCTCGAACATGATCCGATTGATACCGCTGCGCCGCTGCAGGTGGGCGTTCTCGTAGTCCTCGGCCGTGTATGCCATCGGTCCGAACAGAACGGGAACGCCGCCGGCCCGCGCACCATCGATCACCCTTGCCAGGTTCTGTACGACGTCGTTCTTCTTGACGGTGGACTTCGTCAGATCCCAGGCAGCGCCTCCTTCGGAGAGAAAGTCGTTCACCGGGTCGATCACCAGCAGTGAGGTCCGTTTCCGCCTGGACAGCGCCGGGTCCCTCACCTCCCCGGCTCGTCCGTCGGCGTTCACACCGGAAATGTCGCCTGCCTCGCCTGCCGGTACCGCTCCTGCCATGGAGGCCACCTTCTTGGTCTTGCGCGTAGGCTTCTCTGTATCGAGCCTGCTACCCGGAGGCGTCACATGCAAAAGGGGCTGGACCGGGTTGCGCAGAGGCCGATCCTGTGTGATTCAGGCGGCGTTCGGTGTCACCTGGGAACGGCGGTGCAGAACTTCGGACTCCTCCCGTCGCAGGCGGACCAGCGCGCATAGCGGAGTCGCTCAGTGCTGTACCAGCCGGCCCATTGCACGACGGTGCATTCGGCCTGGTCAGCGTCTTACCAGGGCCCTTGATGCCCGAATGCGGACCAACCCCAGTCGTCGGTCGACACGAAAGCGTAAGTGGTACCGGCACGGTGAAGGCCGGTCGCTCCAGAGACCGGCGTGCCGCAGCCTCAACACGCAGTCTGTGTGACTACCGTCCTGCGTACGGGCCGACCGGCCCGTCCCCCCTTGAGGCATGTCTGGAGCACTGTGCGCGCACTGGTACTCAACTGCACCTTGAAGGCTTCACCGGAGCCGTCGAACACCGACCGTCTCGCCCAAGTCGTGGTCCAGGCGCTGCGGGAGCGTGACGTGGAGGTCTCGACGCTCCGCCTGGCCGACCTCGCCATCCCGCCGGGAGTGGCGACGGACATGGGGCAGGGCGACCAGTGGCCGCAGGTGCACGAGCGACTGTTGGCCTCGGAGATCCTGGTCGTGGCCACGCCCACCTGGGTGGGGCACCCCTCCTCGATCGCCCAGCGGATGCTGGAGCGCATGGACGCGATGCTCAGCGAAACCGACGAGGAAGGCCGCCCCGTCGCCTATAACCGGGTCGCAGGTGTGGTGGTGACCGGTAACGAGGACGGCGCCCACCACGTGATCTCCGAAATCGCCGGTGGGTTGATGGACATCGGCTACACAATCCCCGGGCAGGCGTGGACGTACTGGAACCGGGGCCCGGGCCCAGGACCGAGTTACACCGAGACCGGTGAGGGCCACGAGTGGTCGGCCAAGACCGGACGGGCCATGGCAGCGAACCTGCACGCGGTCGCCGACGCACTGGCAACGGCACCGATGGGCCCACCGCCAGCGTGACCGACAGGCTCGCCGGCCCATTCAAGGAAACAGGTCCGCATGCGTCGCACACGCTGAGGGGCCTCGCGTCTTCCGGACAGGCGTCGGCCGTTGATTTCACGCGGCGATTCGCAACTTCTGATATTCGGCGTGAGCTTCGTGTGGGGGTCGATAACCTACCGCCGAGTGAAGGCGTTTACGATTATACCAGAACTCGATGTAGTGGGTGATGTCCCGCCGGGCTGCCTCCCGGGTCAGGTAAGTAACCCGCGATACACGCTCGTTCTTCAGGACGCTGAGGAACGATTCGGTCATGGCGTTGTCGAAACAGATTCCGGTACGGCCGGCAGATCTGCGGAGTCCGATCCGTTTCAACTCCATGGCGAACTCCGCTGACATGTAGTTGCTTCGGCGGTCGGAGACGATCTCCGTAGGCGCGGGCGGGGCCTTGCTGTCGACCGTGAACGTCTTCCACGCCGACCAGCCCGCGTTGTAGTGCGCGCCGTCGTACGGCGAGGTGCGGAACTTGTAGGTCTTGCCGTCGGTCAGCACGCCTGACGGGACGGTCACGGGTCTGTCAAACGAGCGGCTCTGGCCCCTAGTCGGTGGTGACGGCAGGTGACGGGCGTCGTTGACGGGGTGTGCGAGATATCAACTCCCTTGTGGCTACGGTGTTCTCAGGGCTTTCGGCGCTGGTCATCGAGGATGTGGCGGACGACGGCGAGGTGATCCGGGTCTTGGCCCGGACCCGGGATGTCCCCTTTCCCTGCCCGATGTGCGGGGTCCCGACGGGGAAGGTGCACGGATACCACGTCCGGACCGTTGCGGATGTGCCAGTCGATGGCCGCCGGGTCGTGGTCAACGTCCGGGTACGACGTCTGGTCTGCCCGGCCTGGGCTGCCGGCGGCAGACCTTCCGCGAGCAAGTCCCTGGGCTGATCGAACGCCTTCAGCGCCGCACCACGCGTCTGACCAGCCAGGTCTCGGGGGTGGTCAAGGAGTTATGCGGCCGGGCGGCCGCCCGGCTCACCCGGTTACTGGCCGTGCCCGTATCGTTTGCCACCGCCCTGCGGGTGCTGCGGGGAATCCCCCCGCCGGCGGTGCGGATCCCGAGGGTGATCGGGGTCGATGACTTCGCCCTGCGCCGCCGGCACCGCTACGCCACGATCATCATCGATGCCGAGACCGGGGAACGCGTCGATGTCCTGCCCGACCGCGAAGCCGCCACCTTGGAGACATGGCTGCGCGGGAAGAAAGGGATCGAAGTCGTGTGCCGGGACGGCTCGGCCACCTACGCCGAGGCGATCCGCCGGGCCCTGCCCGACGCGGTGCAGGTCAGCGACCGCTGGCATCTGTGGCGGAACCTCTGCGACAAAGTCCTGGCCGAGGTCCGCGCCCACGCCCCCTGCTGGGCCACCGTCAACCCGCCCCGGCCCGGCGGCGTTCGCGAGCAGACCACCCGCGAGCGCTGGAACAAAGTCCACGCCCTCCTCGACGCCGGCGTCGGCCTGCTCGACTGCTCCCGCAGACTGAACTTCACCCTGAACACCGTCAAGCGCTACGCCCGCATCCCCGAACCGCCAGCGGATCGCATCGCCCCCCGCTACCGGCCCACCCTGGTCGACCCCTACCGCGACCACCTGCGCCGGCGCCGGTCCGACAACCCGGCCGTTCCCGTCACGCACCTCCTGCATGAGATCAGGGAACTGGGCTATACCGGCAGTGCCAACCTGCTGGTCCGCTACCTCAACCAGGGTCGCGCCGAAGGAGAGCGCCCCGTGACAACCCCCCGCCGCTTCGCCCGGCTCCTGCTCACCCACCCCGAGCACCTGTGGACCAGGGACACCGACCTGCTCGGCCTCCTGACTGCGGCCTGCCCGGAGATGACCGCACTCGCCCGGCTCACCGGCGACTTCGCCGCGCTCCTGACCCCGGCCCAGGCCAACGACGGCAAGCTCACCCAGTGGATAGCCACAGTCCGCACCGCTGACCTGCCCCACCTGCACAGCTTCTGCAACGGCCTCGATATCGATCGCGCCGCCGTGAACGCCGGCCTCACCCTGCCCCACCACAACGGCCGGACAGAGGGCGTCAACACCCGAACCAAGAGGATCATGCGGCAGATGCACGGCCGAGCAGGATTCGACCTCCTCCGTCACCGCATCCTCCTGCAATAAGGAGAACGCACCGTCACCACCGACTACGGAATAGAGCCGAACGATTTACAGTCCCCAATGCGGGAACTGGCTCGGCTTGAGCATCAACGGCTTTGTGTGCTGCGTGGCACTCACCCCAGTGAGGCACGCTCGTATGAACCGCATGGCGACCTGGAGTGGCTCTTGAGTGAAATGCACAGGCATACGCGGACATCAGTGGCATCAGGCTTGGCCCCACCGAATGCAGCCTATGACGCTCGGAGGAGCGCGAGCTGGTCGCCGGCATCAGCCCGACGGCTCCGCTGCGTCGCAACTGAAAAGGAATTCCGTCTGAGAAGCGGTGGCACTGCCGAGGTTGTGCCGCGTTGGACGCGCTGGGCTTCGCCGAGTCGCACCTGGAGAAGGCGCTCGGCGTCCGCTTCTTTGCGAGCACGTACAGCACGGCTCGTGCTTGAGATGGACCAGGTGCTTAGACGGTGTCCTACATGGTGAGGTTGTGGAAGCGTTTGTAGCAGCAGAGTGCGGCCGCGAGGCCGAGAAAGGCCAGGTAGTTGCCGGGTTGTCGTTCGTAGCGGTGGTTGAGCCGGCGGTAGCCAGTCAGCCAGGACGTTGGGTCGG
>NZ_JAGGPC010000096.1:0-5440 GCF_018614005.1 Streptomyces sp. ISL-99 | reverse complement strand
CGACGACCACTAGAACCGAAGCGCTCCGGCGGGGCTTCGTCGCCCGGCGCGCTACGGCGGCGTGCAGCGTCCGGCGTGGGCACCGTTGTCCGCCGCGGCGGCTCAGGGGGGTCTTCGAGGACAAGGAAGCACCGGCAGGGCTCTCGTTCTTCTGGCACTCCGCCCGTGCCGGAGTCGCGTGGCTGAGCTCTTCGCCGGATCGTGCCTGCCGGATGTGACCGGCGCGTCAGCGGATCCGCAGGGCGCCGATTAGGATGCGGGCATGAGTCAGCAGGTGTGGCGCGCGACCCGGCCCCATGGGGTGCGGGCGTACGTGCTGCTCGTGCTGGCCGTGCTCGCGGGTGTAGTGGCCATGCACGGTCTGGGGCCTATTGTCCCGGAGCCGGATGTGGATGCCCATCATGCGATCACGGTCGCGGCCCCGTCACATGCGGGCGCAGCCACGTGTGAGGACTGCGTCCACATCGGCCATGACGAGGGTGGCGCCGGCCGACACGCCGAGCATGCCGACGCCACGTGTGCTGCCAGCGGTACGAGCGGAGCGCCCGTACTCCCTGCGCTGGCTCTGACCGCGAGGGGCCCCTGCTCAACTGCGGACGACGTACCCGCACTCCTCCCTGCGGCGACGCTGAGCGGGCGGGATCCGCCCGCCTTGAGCGAATTGCAACTCCTGCGCATATAGGCGAACCCGGTTGGCCCGACTCCTTTGGTCGTGTCGCCGTTGAGAGCCATGTCTGATTGCGCGCACTTACAGGAGTTGCACCACCATGACCGCACACCGTTCCCTCGTCCGCCGTGCAGCCGCTGTGGCAGCCGCGGCCACCGCTGCCGTCGTCCTCGCCGCCTGCGGTGGGGGAAATGACAGCTCGGCCGGCCACGACGGCCACGACAAGACCTCCTCGCCCAGCGCCTCAGCCTCTGCCAAGGAAGGCACGCAGAACACCGCCGACGTCGCCTTCGCGAAGGGGATGATCCCACACCACCGGCAGGCGGTGGAGATGGCCGAGCTGGCGGAGACGCGGGCCGCGTCCGCCGAGGTCAAGAAGCTGGCCGCGGAGATCAAGAAGGCGCAGGACCCGGAGATCAAGACCCTGTCCGGGTGGCTGACCTCCTGGGGCGAGGAAGTCCCCAAGGAGGACGCGTCGGGAGAGCACGCGGGGCACTCCATGTCCGGGATGATGACGCCCGAAGAGATGGACAAGCTGGAGAAGTCCTCCGGCAAGGCGTTCGATACCGCGTTCCTCGAGATGATGGTCAAGCATCACGAAGGCGCGGTCGCGATGGCGAAGACCGAGCAGTCCGACGGTGCCTACAAGCCCGCCAAGGACATGGCCGGCACCATCATCGCCTCGCAGAGCGCCGAGATTGAGCGCATGAACAAGCTGCTCGGCAAGAGCTGACCGTACGAGCCACATCGCGGGCGCGGCTACCAGCCGCCCCCGCGATGTGGCTCTGGCACGCTGTGCTGCGTTCCGTGGCCCGGCCTCTTCGACGATCAGCTTGGACCTCGTGATGATCACACGTTTCTTTGTGCTGTCTTCTTGCCGGCCTCGGCGGGCAGCCGCGGCCCTCCTCGCCTGCGGTGTGCTGCTTCTGACGGCATGCGGCGGCAGCTCTACCAGCGACGACTCGACCAGTGAAACCTCCGCGGCGCCTGACCCGGGGACCGGGCACCTGCATGGGCTGGGTGTCGACCCGGCTGACGGGACCGTCTACGCCGCCGGGCACATGGGCGTCTTCCGTCTGACAGGGATCGAAGCGATACGCGTCGCCGACCGCTACCAGGACACCATGGGCTTCATCATCAGCGGCCCTGGCACCTTCCTGGCCCAGCGGACATCCCTCGCTCGCCGACCGCACTGCCACCTCGCCGCACCTGGGGCTGATCCGCAGCACCGATGCCGCCAAGACTTGGACGACCGTGTCGGCCGAGGGCGAGGCTGACTTCCATTCCCTCCAACAAGCCGGCCAGGTGCTTTACGGCTTTGACAGCCAGACCTCGAAGGTGTGGGCCAGCAGCGACCAAGGCCGCACCTGGGACCGCCGCGCCCGTCTGCCCATCGGTGATCTGGCCGCCCACGCGAGTGCACCTCAGGAGGTGTGGGCCACCACAGCGAACGGCCTGGTGTTCAGCGGTGACGGTGGCCGTACCTTCCGTTCGGCGCCAGGAGCGCCAGACCTGGCCGTGATTGAACGCCCGGCTTCCGACGCATGGGTTGCCCTCGGGCCGGATGGGAAGGTCCTGGGCAGCCGTGACGGCCGTGCTTGGGGGCCCCGAGGCAGCCTCCCCAGCGGGGCGAAGCCCACCCTGCTGACCGCCGTGAGCCCCATGCATCTGCTGGCTGCCGACGCCGTCGACACGGTGTACGAGTCCAAGGACGGGGGCCGTAGCTGGAAGGTGCTGCACCGCGCAGACCACGAGTCCGGCGATAACCACTAGGTTCTGTCTCTCCGATCACGATCAGAGGGACATGCCGTCGACGTGGCGTCCGCTGCCTCATGTGCGGATAACACCGCAGCCATACCTGGCACCTGGCAGCACTACTCCCCCGTACGGCGATGAAGCCGGGTGTCGTACGAGACGAGGCAGCGGTAACGGCCTGGTGCGAAATTGCCTCGCGTACGTGCCGCCTCGCGATCTACCCTCGCGGCCATGACGTCACACGATGCGCCTGAAGGCTCCCGGACCGCTCCCGGTGGTGCCTGGCCGGTGATCCGGCAGGAGACCGCTGACGATCACCGAGAGGTGCGCGAGGTTCATACGCGCGCCTTCAGTGACAACGAGCGGGTTCCCGGGCTCGTGGAGGCACTTCGCGTGGCGGAGGCCGCGTTGGCGCCGATGTCCTTCGTTGCCACCGTTGATGACCGGGTCGTCGGGCATGTTCTGCTGAGCGCGACGCGGTTGGACGCTCCACGCCGGATCGTGGACGTCCTGTCCTTGTCACCGCTGAGCGTGGTCCCGGAGTTCCAGCGTCAGGGCATCGGTACTCAGCTCGTCGCGCATGCCCTCTCGGCGGCCGACAGCCAGGGCGTGCCGTTGGTGTTCCTGGAGGGTTCACCGCACTACTACGGCAAGCGCGGCTTCGAAGGTGCCGGCGCGCTGGGCTTCCGGCCGCCATCGCTGCGTATTCCTGAAGCCGCCTTCCAGGTCGCCCGGTTGTCCGCCCACGAGCCGTGGATGACGGGCACCTTCGTCTACTCCGAGGTCTTTTGGGCCTTTGACTGCGTCGGCCTGCGCGACCCCGAGGTCTGAGGGGCTACCCGCAGGCACTCGACCCCGGATACGTCGCGGACGAGCCGGTCGATCTCGCCGCGTGTATCGGCGCGACCTGGATCGGGGGCGGCGTGGCCTGCACCGTCGAGCTGCTGGGCCGCAGCCTCCGCTTAGGCGGCCTCATGTTGGTCGGTGGGCCGTACTGGCTGTGGGCACCACCGAACCAGGACGTCGTCGAGGGCTGCCACGCCAGCAGCAGAGCCGACTTGCGGATGCGGCCGGAGCTGATCGGGCACTTCGTCGACCTCGGGTACGACGTCGTGGAGATGGTGCTGGCCGACCAGGACAGCTGGGACCGGTACCAGGGGGCGCAGTGGTTCAACCTCCGCTGCTGGCTCGACCAGAACCCCGAGGCTGTCTTCGGTCACGAGCGGAGCCAGATGAGAAGTGCGGCGGCGGTGACGGTGCCGAGGAAGACGTATCCGCGCTTGTCGTAGCGGGTGGCGACGGCCCGGAAGTGCTTGATTCTGTTGATCGCCCGCTCGACGGTGTTCCTGGCTTTGTACCGGATCTTGTCGAAGTAGGCGGGTCGGCCGCCACGTGAACCTCTGCGCCGGCGTGCCTTCTTGGTGTCGCTCTTCTCCGGGATCACGTGTCGGATACCGCGTCGCCGCAGGTAGGCGCGGATCACGCCGTTGCTGTTTGCCTTGTCGACGCCGACGCTGTCCGGTACCCGTTGTGGCCTGTCGACGCCGAGCCGGGGGACGCGGATGTCCATGACCCGCTCGAATTGGGTGCAGTCCGCCCGCTGCCCCGGAGTGATGACCAAGGAGAGCGGCCGGCACTTGCCGTCCGCACTCAGGTGGAGCTTGCAGGTCAGGCCGCCGCGCGAGCGTCCGAGGGCTTCGCCTGGAGCACCGCCCCCGCCGGGAACGGGCGCGGGCGCATGTGCGCCTGCACGTGAACTGATCTTTGTGCGGCCCTTTTTGAGCCACCAGGCGTTGCCGGCGGCGGGTCTTTCGGGGCCCCGGCGGCGTGCTGGTGGGCGCGGATCGAGGTGGAGTCGATGTTGATATTCCAGTCGATGTTTCCCGTCGGCGACGGCCTGGACGTGTTGAAGCAGCTTCTCCCAGGTGCCGTCGGCCGACCACAGCATGTGGCGTTTGTGGACGGTCTGCCACGGGCCGAAGCGTTCGGGTAGCTCGCGCCACTGGCAGCCGGTGCCGAGCCGGTGGATGATCCCGTTGATCACCTGGCGGTGATCCCGCCACCGGCCGCACCGGTTGTTGCCCTTGGGCAGCAGCGGTTCCAGGACCGCCCACTCGTCGTCGCTGAGATCCCCTCTGCTGAGCATGATCAGAGCAACGAGCCGCCATGCGAAGGGATACGACCTTCATCGAGCGGAGGCCCCGGTCAGCAGCCCGGAAATGAGTTGCCCTGGCCAGGAGGGGTTACTACGCTCACGCCAGCGCGACAGACGTGTGATCTCGGGATGAGGAGGTTGATGAATATGGCTGCCGTTGGCCGTCATCAGCCTGCCCTCGTCCGGCCCGTGCGATAACAAAGCACGGCCGGTCGTTCCAACGACCAGGAGAGACACATGTCTTCCTCTTCTTCACCCGTCCACGCCGACGTGGTCACCAAGCGCCTCGTCCTGCGGCCCTGGACCAGGAGCGAGGCCACCGCGGTCCTCGACGGCACCCGGCCCCCGCACTGGGCGGACGACTTTCCCGCCGAAGGCGATCGCGTGGTCGCGGGCCTCTTCGACCAGTACCCCGACTGGCTCGGCGCCTACGGCCACCGTCTGGTCATCGAGCGCGACAGCGGCCTGGTGGTGGGCTCCATCGGCCTGTTCTGGCCGCCCACCGAGGGGGTCCTTGAGATCGGCTACGGCATCGTGGCCTCCCGACGTGGCCGAGGTTATGCCCCCGAGGCCGCCCAGGCCCTCGCCGACTTCGCCCTCACCGCGCCAGAAGTCCACACCGTGTCCGCCGACGTGGAACTGTCGAACCCGGCCTCAGTCCGAGTCTTGGAGAAGGCCGGCTTCCACCGCTGGGCGGCCGGGGAGAACGTAGCCAAGTTCAGAATCGCGATCCCGGACCGCGATCTGCGCTGATCGCGTGGGGTCCTGGAAGCAATGTCCTCCGGGACCCCATCGTGATCGCTGCATTCCCGGGCTACCAGCATGATCGGAGAGACGGGACCTAGTGCTGGATTCCGCTTTCG
>NZ_JAGGPC010000095.1:0-31674 GCF_018614005.1 Streptomyces sp. ISL-99 | reverse complement strand
GCGAGCCGGTGTGGTTGAGGTCTTCGCGCTTGAGGAAGATCCGCGCGCCGCCCGCATGTTCGGCGAACCGCCGTACCTCGGTCAGCGAGCTGGGCCGGCCCGTGTAGTTGACCATCAGCTCGTTCAGCTCGGCCGCGAACGCCGGGTCGGACTTGGCCTTGTCGTACTCGACGGCGACCTCGTCGACCGCGGCGACGAGCGCCTCGGGGATGAACTTGCCGCCGTACGCGCCGAAGTAGCCCTCGGCGCTGGGGACGGTGCCCTCGGGGTCCGGAATGAAGAAGTCAGAAGACATCCGACGTACTCCTCAGAAGGGGCTCGCGCCCCATGAAAGATCAACGGGTTGACTGGACCGTATGCGCTGCGCGCGAATCCGCCCCGCTACGCCTCAAGGCATTCGGGCGTACGGGCATGACAGACCGCGGATCGCTACAGCGCGCCTTCGGTGCGCCATCGCATGCCGTTGATCTGGCCCGGCTCGGAACCGATGTGGTACCGCACCCGGCGTCCCCGCACCCGCCGCGCCGGAGCCCGGCACCCGCGCGGACGGCACCCGCGTGCCAGCGGCGCGTGCGGGTCGCGCGCCCGCGCCCCGGCGAGCGGGCGAAGGCCCGGCCGGGTGAGTGCGACGGTACGGCGGACAGCGGTCATCGGGGTGGCAGTCAGCTCCGGCCGTGGCGCAGGGCGGGGTGGGCGCCCGCGGCGACCAGGTCGGCAACGGCGCCCTTCGGGTCGCGGCCGGTGACCAGCGACTCGCCCACGAGCACCGCGTCGGCGCCCGCGTTGGCGTACGCGATGAGGTCGTGCGGGCCGCGGACGCCGGACTCGGCGACCGTGACGATGCCGGCCGGGATCTCGGGGGCGACGCGCTCGAACGTGCCGCGGTCGACCTTGAGCGTCTTGAGGTTGCGCGCGTTGATACCGATGATCTTCGCGCCGGCCTCGACCGCGCGCTCGACCTCTTCCTCGTCGTGCGCCTCGACCAGCGGCGTGAGCCCGATGGACTCGGCCCGCTCGATCAGGGAGACGAGGGCCTCCTGCTCCAGGGCGGCGACGATCAGCAGCGCCAGGTCGGCGCCGTACGCCCGCGCCTCCCACAGCTGGTAGGCCGTGACGATGAAGTCCTTGCGCAGCAGCGGGATGTCGACCTTGGCGCGTACGGCCTCCAGGTCGGCCAGCGAACCGCCGAAGCGCCGCTGCTCGGTCAGTACGGAGATGACGGCCGCGCCGCCCGCCTCGTAGTCGGCGGCGAGTCCGGCCGGGTCGGCGATCGCGGCGAGCGCGCCCTTGGAGGGGCTGGAGCGCTTGACCTCGCAGATGACCTTGACGCCGTCGCCGCGCAGGGCGGCGACTCCGTCCTTGGCCGGGGCCGCCTTCGCCGCGCGGTCTTTGAGCTCGTCGAGACTTACGCTTGCCTGCCGCTCCGCAAGGTCGGCGAGCACGCCTTCGATGATCTCGTCGAGCACACTCACGCGAGCGGCCCCCTTCCGGGAGGGTGATGGTGGACCAGGATCAGCCATACCAATGCTATCCGCAGGAGGCCTCAGGTCTCGCATCGAGTGGCGACCAGTCCCACCACCTGGGACTTCAGGGGGCGAGCGCCGAGCCGAACGGCAGGTTCCGGACGACGCTGAAGACCGCTGCCACGGCGCCGATCGCCCACCAGTGGACGGGCTTGAGCGTGATCCGCACGGGGATTCCCCGGCCGGCGCGTACCACCCAGACGGCCCACAGCACGGCGAAGACTCCGTAGCCGACGACGGCCATGGCGTTGGCGCCGAAGGCAGCCGCCAGATCGCCGGTGGCGACGGCGTGCGCGCTGCGCAGTCCGCCGCAGCCGGGGCAGTAGATGCCGGTGAGCTGGAGGAGCGGGCACACGGGATAGTGGCCCGGCTCGTTGGGGTCGACCGTGCCGACGTACGTGAAGGCAGCCAGTACGCCCGCCATCGCGGCGGCCGGTGCGGCGAGCCGCCGGGCGAGGGACGCGGGAGCGGGTCGCACGGGGGCCGGTGAGGGCGGCGGCGAAGGGGCCGGGGCAGGCGAAGGCACGGTATCCACCCGCCGATTGTCCCCGCTCATGAGGAAAGGCGCAGCCCGTCAGGACTGCGCCTCGCGTCAGCACCGCATCGGCGCCGCATCAGCACCGGCGAAGGGCCGGGCCGGGGAAAGCCGTCAGTGGGTCTGGATCTGGCTGCTGGGCTGCGCCCGGCCGGCCTCTTCACGGGCCCGGCGCATCTCCTCGGACTCCTTGGCCATGCCGAGACCCGCGGCCTTCATGGCCATTCCGACGACACCACCGAGCAGTATCACGACGATTCCCGCCCAGAAGCCGAGCGGATTGGCCAGCACCGTGAAGGCGCCCGAAATGCAGAAACCGATGAAGGCGATGGTGACACCGGTCCAGGCGGCCGGGGTGTGTCCGTGGCTGCTGCCCGCCATGAGTTGCTCCTCGTTGCTGTTGCTCTGTGGTGAGGGGTGAGTCCGTGAGTCGTACGCTCGTCGCTCATTGTCCCGCACGATGACAGGCGACGTGATCTCGGGGGTCATGCGTCGCGCGTCGGGTCCTCGCCGCGGTCGAGTGCCTTCCAGAGGTCCTCGGGCCGGTCCGGGTCCGGGGCGGCGGGCGCCTTGCGGGCCCGTGGGCTGCCGTCGCGCTCGTAACGGCCCGACATGGCGGGCCACTTCCGGCCGCACCACAGCGCGAGCAGCCCGGCGGCCAGGATCAGCAGGCCACCGGCCGCGGTCACGTACGGCCACGCGGTGTGGGTCAGGGAGCCGGCCGTCGCCGCGGCGTCGCCGGTCATCTCCGCGGCCTTCTCGTCGAGCGCCGCGCCGCCGGACGCGCCGAGGAGAGCGGTGACGGCGGCGCCCGCGCCGCTCAGCGCGAGCAGCCCCGCGACCAGCAGGCGGCCCGCCCTGCGGACGGCGAATACGGCGACCAGCGCGGCGAGGCCGACGATGGCCAGCGCCGCGGGGGCGCCGGTGACGTCCTGCCCCTCGACGTCGAGCGGCAGCGCCCCGCCCGGGACCACGGCCGCGCCCTCGGCCCAGGTGCGGCCGGAGGCGAGGAGCACGACGGCGGCGCCGAGGGCACCGAGCAGCAGCGCGGCGGCGAGACTGCGGCGGCCCGTGGAGGCGGCCGGCGCGGTCTCGCTGCGCGGAAGCGGAAGAGGTACGGGGGTTGCGGCACTCACGTACTCCACTATCCCTTACGCCCGTTCCGCGCCCAGGAGGGGGCTCAGAGGCGGTTCGCCGTGTGCACCGCGCGCAGCACAGCGGCCGCCTTGTTCCGGCACTCGGTGTCCTCGGCGACGGGGTCGGAATCGGCCACCACACCCGCTCCGGCCTGCACGTACGCCGTGCCGTCCCGCAGCAGGGCGGTGCGGATGGCGATGGCGGTGTCGGAGTCGCCGGCGAAGTCGAGGTAGCCGACGCAGCCGCCGTACAGGCCGCGGCGCGACGGCTCCAGCTCCTCGATGATCTGCATGGCGCGCGGCTTCGGAGCGCCGGACAGCGTCCCGGCCGGGAAACAGGCGGTCAGTACGTCGAAGGCGCTGCGGCCCGGCGCGACCCGCCCCGTCACGGTCGACACGATGTGCATGACGTGCGAGTACCGCTCGACGGACATGAAGTCGACGACCTCGACGCTGCCGGGCTCGCAGACCCGCCCGAGGTCATTGCGGCCGAGGTCGACGAGCATCAGGTGTTCGGCGCGCTCCTTGGGGTCGGCGAGCAGCTCGTCGGCGAGGGCCTGGTCCTCCTGCGGCGTGGCGCCCCGGTGCCGGGTCCCGGCGATGGGGTGCACCATGGCGCGCCCGTCCTCGACCTTGACCAGCGCCTCGGGGCTGGAGCCGACGACGTCGAAGCCGTCGAAGCGGAAGAGGTACATGTACGGCGACGGGTTGGTGGCGCGCAGCACCCGGTAGACGTCGAGCGCGCTCGCCGTGCACGGTGTCTCGAAGCGCTGGGACGGTACGACCTGGAAGGCCTCGCCCGCGCGGATGCGCTCCTTGATGTCGTCGACGGCGGCCTGGTAGGCCTCGCCGCCCCACAGCGCGGTGTACGGCGGCAGCTCGGACGGCGGCAGGGTGGTGGGCGCGGTCGGCACGGCCCGGCTGAGGTCGGCCTCCATCGCGTCGAGCCGGGCGACGGCGTCGGCGTACGCCTCGTCGACGCCCGTGTCGAGGTCGTTGTGGTTGATCGCGTTGGCGATCAGCAGCACCGAGCCGTCCCAGTGGTCGAGTACGGCGAGGTCCGAGGTCAGCAGCATGGTCAGTTCGGGCAGCCGGAGATCGTCCCGCCCGTGCTCGCCGATCTTCTCCAGGCGGCGTACGACGTCGTACCCGAGGTAACCGACCATGCCGCCGGTGAACGGCGGCAGGCCGCCCGCGAGGTCGCGCGGGGTGTGCAGGGCCTCGATGGTGGCGCGCAGCGCGTCGAGCGGATCGCCGCCCACGGGTACGCCGACGGGCGGGGTCCCGAGCCAGTGCGCCTGACCGTCGCGGACGGTGAGGGTGGCGGCGCTGCGTACGCCGACGAAGGAGTACCGGGACCAGGAGCGCCCGTTCTCGGCGGACTCCAGCAGAAAAGTCCCGGGGCGCTCGGCGGCGAGCTTGCGGTACAGGCCCACGGGCGTGTCGCCGTCCGCGAGCAGCCTGCGGCTGACGGGGATGACACGCCGGTCGACGGCCAGCTTGCGGAAGGTCTCGATGTCCATGGCCGGTGACCTTACTTCGCGAGGGGGAGCAGTACGTCGGAGTCGAAGCAGGTGCGGTCGCCGGTGTGGCAGGCGGCGCCGACCTGGTCGACCCGTACGAGCACGGTGTCGGCGTCGCAGTCCAGGGCGACGGACTTGACGTGCTGGAAGTGCCCGGACGTGTCGCCCTTGACCCAGTACTCCTGGCGGCTGCGCGACCAGTACGTGCAGCGGCCGGTGGTCAGGGTCCGGTGGAGCGCCTCGTCGTCCATCCACCCGAGCATCAGCACCTCACCGGTGTCGTACTGCTGGGCGATGGCCGGGACCAGGCCGTCGGCGCCGCGCTTGAGGCGGGCGGCGATGGCGGGGTCGAGACTGCTGGGAGGGGGCGTACTGGTCATGTCCGCCATTGTGCCGTGCCCCGGACGCCGTCCGGTCATTGGACGCATTGGACTCATCGAACGCGCGGCGCCGTGGCACTGGCGGGGGCAACGGCCGTACGCTGGCCGTCATGTCGACCCATGCCAAGCGTGAACGACTCCTCCTCGCCGACCTGCTGGAGGCGGCCGGACCCGATGCCCCGACGCTGTGCGACGGCTGGAACACCCGTGAGCTCGCCGCCCATGTGGTGGTGCGCGAGCGCCGCGCCGACGCGGCGGGCGGGATAATCCTCGGGGCGCTGAAGAGCCGGCTCGAACGGGTGCAGGCGGAGTTCGCCGCGAAGCCGTACGAGGAATTGATCCAGCTCATCCGTACGGGTCCGCCACGGATGTCTCCGTACGCCCTCAAACAGCTCGACGAGGCCGCCAACACCGTCGAGTTCTACGTCCATGCCGAGGATGTCCGGCGGGCGCAGCCCGACTGGACGCCGCGCGAGCTCGACGCGGTCTTCGCGAACGCCCTGTGGTCGCGGATCGAGAAGGCGGCGCGTGTGCTGGGCCGGAAGGCGCCGGTGGGTGTGGTGCTGCGGCGCCCGGACGGGCAGACGGCGGTGGCGCATCGCGGGACGCCGGTGGTGACGGTCACGGGTGAGCCGGGTGAGCTGGTGCTGTTCGCCTTCGGGCGGCAGGACGCGGCGCAGGTGCAGATGGAAGGCGACAAGGACGCGATCGAGCGCCTGCGCGACGCGAAGCTGGGCATCGCGATGTAGCGAGCTACTGGCCGACCGCTGCGCGGGGCCTTTTCCCCACCCCGCCCCTTCCCGAACTGGGGGCAGGCCCCCAGACCCCCGGGACGCCCTACGGGCGTGTCCTCAAACGCCGGACGGGCTGGATGTGCCGCGCAGCGGCAACTCTCAGCCCCTCCTGCGTTTGAGGAGCGGGGTCGGGGGCGGAGCCCCAGCAACCCCCGGCCCACCCCAGCCCGTCCGGCGCTTGAGGACCGGGGCCTGGGGCAGCGCCCCAGTTCGGGAAGGGGCGGGTCGGGGAAAGCCCCGCGCAGCGGCTCCCGCCCTCTGCCCCCGCTAGCGGACCGGGTGGCCCGCCTCGCGCAGGGTGTCCTTGACCTGGGAGATCCGCAGGTCGCCGAAGTGGAACACCGACGCCGCCAGCACCGCGTCCGCCCCCGCCTCGATCGCCGGCGGGAAGTGGTCGAGGCGGCCCGCGCCGCCCGACGCGATCACCGGCACCGTCACGTGCTTGCGCACCGCCGCGATCATCTCCGTGTCGTAGCCGTCCTTCGTGCCGTCGGCGTCCATCGAGTTGAGCAGGATCTCGCCCGCGCCCAGCTCCGCCGCCCGGTGCGCCCACTCGACCGCGTCGATGCCGGCGGACTTGCGCCCTCCGTGCGTCGTGACCTCGAAGGAGCCGGATTCCGTACGGCGTGCGTCGACCGACAGGACGAGAACCTGGCGCCCGAAGCGTTCCGCGATCTCGCGGATCAGGTCGGGGCGGGCGATGGCGGCGGTGTTGACGCCGACCTTGTCCGCGCCGGCCCGCAGCAGCTTGTCGACGTCCTCGGTGGTGCGTACGCCGCCGCCGACCGTCAGCGGGATGAAGACCTGCTCGGCGGTGCGCCGCACCACGTCGTACGTCGTCTCCCGGTTGCCGGAGGACGCGGTGATGTCGAGGAACGTCAGCTCGTCGGCGCCCTCCGCGTCGTACAGCTTGGCCATCTCGACGGGGTCACCGGCGTCGCGCAGGTTCTGGAAGTTGACGCCCTTGACGACCCGGCCGTTGTCGACGTCCAGGCAGGGGATCACTCGGACCGCGAGGGTCATGCCGCCCCACCTCCCCGGTAGGCCTCGAGCTCGATCTCGACGACCAGGCTCGGGTCCACAAAACCCGAGACGATGATCAGCGACGCCGCCGGGCGGACGTCGTCGAACAGCTCCTTGTGGGCGCGGCCCACGTCGTCGACGTCCCGCGCGTGCGTGATGTACATGCGGGTGCGGACCACATCGTCACGGCCCAGGCCGACCTGCTCCAGCGCGCCGAAGGCGACGCCGAAGGCGGTGATGGTCTGCTCGTACGGCGTACCGGCGTCGATGACGCCGTCCACGACCGACGTGCAGCCCGACACCAGGACGAGCCCGTTCGGCAGCTCCACCGCGCGGGAGTAGCCGAACTGCTCCTCCCACGGGGCGCCGGTCGAGACCTTGCGTACGGAACCGGAAGAGGAAACCGTCATGCGGACACCGCCGCCAGCGCCTCTTCCAGCGTGAACGCCTTCGCGTACAGCGCCTTGCCGACGATCGCGCCCTCGACGCCCTCGGGGACGAGCGACGCGATCGCGCGCAGGTCGTCGAGGGACGAGACGCCGCCGGAGGCGACGACGGGCTTGTCGGTCGCGGCGCAGACGTTCTTCAGGAGTTCCAGGTTCGGGCCCTGGAGCGTGCCGTCCTTGGCGATGTCGGTCACGACGTACCGCGCGCAGCCCTCGGAGTCGAGGCGCGCCAGCGTCTCGTAGAGGTCGCCGCCGTCGCGGGTCCAGCCACGGCCGCGCAGGGTCGTGCCGCGTACGTCGAGGCCGACCGCGATCTTGTCGCCGTACTCCGCGATGACCTTGGCGACCCACTCGGGGGTCTCCAGCGCGGCCGTGCCGAGGTTGACGCGCTTACAGCCGGTGGCGAGCGCGGCGGCGAGCGAGGCGTCGTCGCGGATGCCGCCGGACAGCTCGACCTTGATGTCCATGGAGCGGGCGACCTCGGCGATCTGATCCCGGTTGTCACCGGTGCCGAATGCCGCGTCGAGGTCGACGAGGTGCAGCCACTCGGCGCCCGCCTGCTGCCAGGCGAGGGCGGCCTGGAGCGGATCGCCGTACGACGTCTCCGAGCCGGACTCGCCATGGACCAGGCGCACGGCCTGGCCGTCGCGGACGTCGACGGCGGGGAGGAGTTCAAGCTTCGCGGAAGGCATCAGAGGGTTCCGATCCAGTTGGTCAGCAGCTGGGCGCCGGCGTCGCCGGACTTCTCGGGGTGGAACTGGGTCGCCCACAGCGCGCCGTTCTCGACGGCCGCCACGAAGGTCTCACCGTGCGTGCTCCAGGTGACCTTCGGCGCGCGGATCTTGGCGTTGGTGACTTCCAGGCTCCAGTCGTGCACGGCGTACGAGTGCACGAAGTAGTAGCGCGTGTCGGCGTCGAGGCCGGCGAACAGTTCGCTGTCCTCGGGCGCCTGGACCGTGTTCCAGCCCATGTGGGGGACGACGGGTGCCTTGAGCGGGCCGACGGTGCCGGGCCACTCGTCGAGGCCTTCGGTCTCCACGCCGTGCTCGATGCCGCGCTCGAAGAGGATCTGCATGCCCACGCAGATGCCCATGACCGGGCGGCCACCGGCCAGCCTGCGGCCGACGATCCAGTCGCCGCGCGCCTCGCGCAGCCCCGTCATACAGGCGGAGAAGGCACCGACGCCGGGGACGAGGAGCCCGTCGGCGTTCATGGCCTTGTCGAAGTCGCGGGTGATCTCGACGTCCGCGCCGACGTGGGCCAGCGCCCGCTCGGCGGACCGGACGTTGCCGAAGCCGTAGTCGAAGACGACGATCTTCTTCTTGTCGCTCATTCCCAGAGTCCTTGAATTCGCATGACACCGGCGACCAGGCACATCACTGCGCCGATACCGAGAAGCACGATGACGCCCTTGGGCAGCTGCTGCTTCCAGAAGGAGTACACGCCCCCCAGGAGGAAGAGGCCGACGACGATCAGGACGGTCGAGAGGCCTGTCACAGTGCGCCCTTGGTCGACGGGAGGATGCCGGCGGCGCGCGGGTCGTGCTCCGAGGCGTACCGCAGGGCACGGGCCAGGGCCTTGAACTGGCACTCCACGATGTGGTGCGCGTTGCGCCCGTACGGGACGTGCACGTGCAGGGCGATCTGGGCCTGCGCGACGAAGGACTCCAGGATGTGCCGGGTCATCGTCGTGTCGTACTCGCCGATCATCGGCGCCATCTTCTCCGGCTCGGTGTGTACGAGGTACGGGCGGCCGGAGAGGTCCACGGTGACCTGGGCGAGCGACTCGTCCAGCGGCACCGTGCAGTTGCCGAAGCGGTAGATGCCGACCTTGTCGCCGAGCGCCTGCTTGAAGGCGGCGCCGAGCGCGAGGGCGGTGTCCTCGATCGTGTGGTGCGAGTCGATGTGCAGGTCGCCGTCGGTCTTCACGGTGAGGTCGAAGAGGCCGTGGCGGCCGAGCTGGTCGAGCATGTGGTCGTAGAAGCCGACGCCTGTCGACACATCGACCTTGCCGGTGCCGTCGAGGTTTATCTCGACGACGACCGAGGTCTCCTTGGTGGTGCGCTCGATCCTGCCGATGCGGCCGACGCGAGTCATGAGCTCTGCTCCTTCTTGAGTTCGCGTACCGCATCCAGGAACGCGTCGTTCTCTTCGGGGGTGCCGGCGGTGACCCGCAGCCAGCCCGGTACGCCGTTGTCCCGGACCAGGACTCCCTGGTCGAGGATCCGCTGCCACGCCTCGTGGGAGCCGGCCGCGCCGTCGAACCGGCCGAACTGGACGAAGTTCGCGTCCGAGTCCGTGACCTCGTATCCGATGGCGCGCAGCTCGTTGACCAGGCGGTCCCGCTCGGTCTTGAGCTGCTCGACGTACCCCAGCAGCGTATCGGTGTGCTCCAGCGCGGCGAGCGCGGTGGCCTGGGTGACGGACGACAGGTGGTACGGCAGGCGCACCAGCTGTACGGCGTCGACCACGGCGGGGTCGGCCGCGAGGTAGCCGAGGCGCAGGCCGGCGGCGCCGAAGGCCTTCGACATGGTGCGGGACAGCACCATGTTGGGGCGGCCCTCGATCAGCGGCAGCAGGGACGGGTGGTGGCTGAATTCGCCGTACGCCTCGTCGACGACGACCAGGGACGGCTTGGCCGCCTGGGCGGCCTCGTACAGCGCGAGGACGGTGTCCGCTCCGACCGCGGTGCCCGTGGGGTTGTTGGGCGAGGTGATGAAGACGACGTCGGGGCGGTGCTCGGCGATGGCCTTCTCGGCCGCCGCGACGTCGATGGTGAAGTCCTCGTTGCGCGGACCGGAGATCCAGCCGGTGCCGGTGCCGCGCGAGATGAGGCCGTGCATGGAGTACGACGGCTCGAAGCCGATCGCGGTACGGCCGGGGCCGCCGAAGGTCTGGAGGAGCTGCTGGATGACCTCGTTGGAGCCGTTGGCCGCCCAGACGTTTTCCATGGCGACCTGGTGCCCGGCGGTGCGGGTGAGGTAGCGGGCCAGCTCGGTGCGCAGCTCGACCGCGTCCCGGTCCGGATAGCGGTTGAGCTCGCGGGCCGCGTCGCGCACCCGCTCGGCGATGCGCTCGACGAGCGCCTCGGGCAGCGGGTACGGGTTCTCGTTGGTGTTGAGGCGTACGGGCACGTCCAGCTGCGGCGCGCCGTACGGGGACTTGCCGCGCAGCTCGTCGCGGATGGGGAGGTCGTCGATACGGGTCGTCGTACGCGTCATTCGGTCGGCACCTTCCATCCGAAGCGCGCCTTCAGGGCTGCGCCGTGCGCCGGAAGGTCCTCCGCTTCCGCCAGCGTCACCACGTGGTGCGTGACCTCGGCGAGCGCGTCGCGCGTGTAGTCCACGATGTGGATTCCGCGCAGGAACGACTGGACCGACAGACCCGACGAGTGGCAGGCGCAGCCGCCGGTCGGCAGGACGTGGTTGGACCCGGCGCAGTAGTCCCCGAGCGAGACCGGGGCGTACGGGCCGACGAAGATCGCGCCGGCGTTGCGTACGCGCCGGGCGAGCGCGGCGGCGTCGGCGGTCTGGATCTCCAGGTGCTCGGCGCCGTACGCGTCGACGACCTTGAGGCCCTCCTCCATGGAGTCGACCAGGACGATGGACGACTGCTTGCCGCCGAGCGCCGGGATGATCCGGTCATCGCTGTGCTTGGTGGCCGCGACCTGCGGCTCCAGTTCCTTCTCGACCGCGTCCGCGAGTTCCTCCGAGTCCGTCACCAGGACGGCGGCGGCCAGCGGGTCGTGCTCGGCCTGGCTGATCAGGTCGGCGGCGACGTGCACCGGGTCGGCCGTCTCGTCCGCGAGGACGGCGATCTCGGTCGGTCCGGCCTCGGTGTCGATGCCGATGAGGCCGGTGAAGTAGCGCTTGGCTGCGGCGACCCAGATGTTGCCGGGGCCGGTGACCATGTTGACGGGCGCGCACTCGTCGGTGCCGTACGCGAACATCGCGACGGCGGTGGCGCCGCCCGCGGCGTACACCTCGTCGATGCCGAGCAGCGCGCAGGCCGCCAGGATCGTCGGGTGCGGCAGGCCGCCGAACTCCTTCTGCGCGGGAGAGGCGAGCGCGATGGACTCGACGCCGGCCTCCTGCGCCGGGACCACGTTCATGATCACGGAGGAGGGGTAGACGGACCGGCCACCGGGCGCGTAGAGGCCCACCCGCCCGACCGGCACCCACCGCTCGGTGACGGTGCCGCCGGGTACGACCTGGGTGGTGTGCTCGCCGCGCCGCTGCTCGCGGTGCACGATGCGGGCGCGCCGGATGGATTCCTCCAGAGCGGCCCTGACCTTGGGGTCGAGCTGCGCCAAGGCTGTGGCGAGCGCTTCGGCCGGAACCCGTACGCGCTCCAGCTTCACGCCGTCGAATTTCTCCGCGTACTCGATCAGCGCCGCCGTGCCCCGATGATGCACGTCCTCGCAGATGGGCCGCACCTTTTCGAGGGCGGCCTGTACGTCGAAGTCGGCACGGGGCAGCAGGTCGCGCAGGTCGGCGCCCTCGGGGAGGGCGTCACCGCGCAGATCGATTCGAGAGATCACGCTGCCAATTCTCTCAGACCCCATCCGGCAGCCGAGCCTCCGTATCACTGGCTGATACACACCCCAGGAGTCTTTCGTGACCACTAGCGTTCAGCCCGTCACTCAGAGGGAAGAACGGCTGTACGAATCGGCGAAAGGGGCGGCCTTGACCGAGCCGCAGCAAGACGTCGAAGCGCCCGACTGGCTCAGTGCCGCGGAAATCGGCATGTGGCAGGCGTTCCGCAACGGCAGTACGTACGACCTCCGCACCCGCAATCCCGTACTCGACGATCCGATGACGACCAGGCCATGGTCCCCCGAACGCAGCGTCCGCGCGCGCGTCGTCGCGCTGCTGCTGCTCAGCGGGCCGCCCGCGCTGCCCGGGCGGGTCGCGGCTCTCAAGCTCAGCGGCGTACAGATCACCGGCACGCTCAAGCTCGCGGGCGGCCGCGTCGAGCCGTACGTCGAGCTGAACAACTGCCGCTTCGAGAAGGAGGTGCTGCTGCCCGAGTGCCGCTTCACCACGCTGCGCATGGTGGGCTGCGCCATCCCCCGCCTGGAGGCGGCCCGGCTGCACACCGAGGGCGACCTGCATCTGCCGCGCTGCAGTGTCCCCGGCGGCATCCGGCTCACCGATGCCCAGATCGGCACCGATCTGCTGATCAACCAGATCGTCGTGCACCAGGACCGCAACGGCCGTTCGATCGCCGCCGACGGTCTGTCCGTTGCCCAGGATCTCCAGGCCGAAATGATCGAGTCGAACGGCGAGTTCAGCCTGCGCGGCGCGAAGGTCGGGGTCTCGCTGAGCCTGCGCGGCAGCCGGCTGCGGCGGCCGTACGGCGTGGAGGGGCGGCGGGCGCTGAACGCCCCGCAGCTGACCGTGGAGCGCACGCTCTACCTGACGCCCGCGGGCATCGGGCCGAGGGGCGCGGCCCCGGGGACTACTCCGCCGTACGGCATCGGGAACACGCCGGTGCGCGGCACGCGCGTGCAGCGGTTCGAGTGCGAGGGCGGGCTGCGGCTCGACGACGGGCGGTTCGGGGACGCCGTGGACTTCGACGGCGCGCGGTTCAGCATGCCGCTCGGGCACGAGCTGTCGCTGCGCCGGGTCCAGGCGCCCGAGCTGCGGTTTCTCTGCGACCGGCCCGAGGAGGGGAAGGTCGTACTGTCCGGCGCGAAGGTCGGCAATCTGGTGGACAAGGCGGACAGCTGGCCGCGGCCCGGCGGCCTGACCATGAACGGCTTCACGTACGACTGCCTGGTACCGCGCGGGCTGTTCCCGCTCTCGCGGCGGCTGGAGTGGGTGACGGCCGCGACGCCGGAGTACGCCCCGGAGCCGTACGAGCGGCTGGCGGCCGTCCTGCGCAACAGCGGGGAGGACGCCGACGCCCGCGAGGTGCTCCTGGCCAAGCAGCGAAGACGGCGCGAGACGCTGCCGCTCGCCGGGAAGCTGTGGGGCTACCTGCAGGACTGGACGGTGGCGTACGGCTACCGGCCGGGGCGGGCCGCCGTGTGGATGGCCGTGCTGTGGGCGGCCGGCGCGGCGGCGTTCGCGCAGCTCGACCCGCCCGCGATCAACTCCGAGCAGCACCCGGAGTGGAACGCGTCCCTCTACGCCCTCGACCTGCTGCTGCCGGTGATCAACCTGGGGCAGGACGGGCACTGGCGTCTGACCACCGGCTGGCAGTGGGCGGCGGCGGGGCTGATCCTGCTCGGCTGGGTCCTGGCGACGACGGTCGCGGCCGGGGCGTCACGGCTGCTGCGGCGAGGCTGATCCGAGGGGAGGCGACGGGGCCGACCGGGAGGTACGGTGGCCCCGCCGCCCCGGCCGCCCCCGCGACCTTTACTGTGCCTTGACCTACGCGGGCACAACCTTTCAGCTGATGCAAAAGCTTCACCGACGCCCTCTGGCGCCGCTCCGACCTGCGGTTTTCAATGGTTCGCACCATGTCATTCCTTCGCGCTCTGATCAGCACCGCGCGCATGATCCGCCACACCCAGCACCTGGGCGCCGGTCTGCTCGACGACGACGAGGTGCTGCTCGACGTACCCGACGAGCGCCTGGGACCGGCCCTCGTCGCCGCCGCCCTCGGCGACCACGGGCCCGCGGCCAAGCTCCTGGCCGTCACCCGGGAGGGCGCCGAGTGGGAGAACCGTGACCGGTACGCCACCCGCCTCGCCACCTTCGCGCACCATCGCGAGGACTGGCTGAGCGACTGGCTGGCCGCCTCCCCGTGCGACCCCGACGCCCTGCTCGTGAAGGCCGAACTGTCCGTGCGCAGGGCATGGGAGTCGCCGGCCCGCGCCGAGCGGCTGCGTGACGTCGGACCGCTGATCGACGCGGCGGCCGAAGCCGCTCCGCGCGACCCGGTGCCGTGGCGCATCGCCCTGGACCACGCGCGCGGCACGCATGCGGCGCATTCCGCCTTCGAGGAACTGTGGGCGGAGGCGGTGGGCCGCTCCTCGCACCACTACGGGTGCCACGTCTCCGCACTCCAGTACCTCTCCGCCCAGTGGTACGGCTCGCACCGCGAGTGCTTCGACTTCGCCGAACAGGCCGCGGAAGACGCCCTGCCCGGATCGCTGGTGCAGGCCCTGCCCGTACGAGCGGCCTTCGCGCACCTGCTGAGCCGCGAGGGCGCCGGGGCGGCGGCCACGGTGATTCCGCCCGAGCGCGTCGACGCGGCGGCCGATCTGGCGATCGCACTGTCCGCCGAGTACGCGGCGGGCGACCCGTGGCCGGCCGAGGTCCGCAACCTGCTGGCGTACGTGCTGATCACGAGGGGGCGGTGGGCCGACGCCCTCGAACAGTTCCGGCTGATCGGGCCGTACGCGACCTCGTTCCCCTGGGCGTATCTGAGCGACGACGTGCTGGGCCAGTTCCTGGAGCTGCGCGACACGGCGAGGATCCAGGTGGCGTCGGCGACGCCTTTGCGGCCTTTGCGCAGGACGGCCCGCAGGGTCGGGTCGGACGGCCATTACGCTTGACCGCTGTGACCACCGCTCGTCTTCCCCTCTTCCCGCTGAACTCGGTGCTGTTCCCCGGTCTGGTGCTGCCGCTGAACATCTTCGAGGAGCGTTATCGCGCCATGATGCGCGACTTGTCGAAGGGCGCGGACTCCGGCGAATCTGCACCGTCCCCCGACCAGTCCGCGTCCTCCTCGTCCACCTCCGCGTCCTCCCCCTCCTCTCCCTCGGAGGACGAGCCGCGCCGCTTCGTGGCCGTAGCGATCCGCGACGGCCACGAGGTCGCCGCCACGGCGCCCGGCATGCCGGACTCCACGACGATGGCCGAGCGGGGCCCGGCGGCGGGCTTCGGCCCGGACCCGGTCCAGGCCTTCCACCGGGTGGGCTGCATCGCGGACGCGGCGACGATCCGTGAGCGCGAGGACGGCAGTTACGAGGTACTGGCCACCGGGACGACCCGCGTCAAGATCCTCTCCGTCGACGCGAGCGGCCCGTACCTCACCGCCGAGGTGGAGGAACTGCCCGAGGAGCCGGGCGACGACGCGGGTGCGCTGGCCGAGGGCGTGCTGCGGGCGTTCCGCAGCTACCAGAAGCGGCTGGCGGGCGCGCGTGAGCGCTCGTTGACCTCTGGCGCGGAGCTGCCGGACGAGCCGTCCGTCGTCTCGTACCTCGTGGCCGCCGCGACGGTACTGGACATCCCGGCGAGGCAGCGCCTGCTGCAGGCGCCGGACACCGCGAGCCGGCTGCGCGAAGAGCTGAGGCTGCTGCGCGCCGAAACGGCCGTGATCCGCCACCTCCCCTCGGTGCCCGCCGTCGACCTGACCGTGGCGCCCACCAGCCCCAACTGACGACCGACCGGAGGCAGAGCCCCAGTGGCCAAGAAGAATCGCCAGGCCGGAGGCACTCCCGCGACTGTCGCCCTGACCGCGGCGGGGACGGCGTACATCCTCCACGCGTACGAGCACGACCCGGCGTCCCCCTCGTACGGCGAGGAGGCGGCGCAGGCGCTGGGCGTTCCGCCGGACCGCGTCTTCAAGACCCTGGTGGCCGACATCGACGGCACGTTGACGGTGGCGGTCGTGCCGGTGGCGGGCTCGCTCGACCTCAAGGCGCTGGCGGCGGCGGTCGGCGGAAAGCGCGCGGCGATGGCGGACCCGGTGGTGGCAGAACGCACCACGGGCTATGTGCGGGGCGGCATCTCGCCCCTGGGCCAGCGCAAGAAGCTCCGTACGGTCCTGGACGCGTCGGCGTCGTCGTACGACACGGTGTGCATCTCGGCGGGGCGCCGCGGCCTGGAGGTCGAACTGTCCCCGGCGGACCTGGCGGCCCTGACGGACGCGACCATCGCCCCGATCGGGCGCGCGTAACCGGCGACCGGCACGTCTCCAACCCGACGCAGCCCCCTGCTGCTACGCCCAAGCCTCGTGGCGTCAGGTCGGCGTACCGTCCTGCGTGCCCGGTGCCGGCGTCGGAGGCCAGTACCCCGCCGTCCACTCCGGCTCCGGATCCCGTGGTCCGAAAAGGGCCGTCAGCCCCAGGTGGACCAGCATCGCGGCCATCGGCCACGCCAGCAGCGCCCCCTTCGCCCCGAGCCTGAGCGGCGCGTCGAACTCCACGCCCTGACCGACCTCCCGCGCGCGTTCGACCACGTCGCCGGTCGGCCCGGACCAGACGCCGGTCCCCCACGCCAGCAGCGATCCGAGCAGCCCGCCCAGTGCGAGACCGATCACCAGCGGGACACCGCCACGCCGGTTGAACCAGAAGACCAGGGCAGCGCTGACCGCGCCGAACGCGAGCGCCAGCAGTACGAACGTGCCGTCCGCCCCGATCGCTTCCTCACCCTCGGTGTCCTTGAGGAAGACCGCCTTGTCGGTGGAGATCAGCGGCACTCGCGGCGCCAGCCACATCCACAGCAGCCCGAGCCCGATGCCCAGGACCGTCAGCGCCAGGGCCACCACAGCGGCCCTGACCACCTCCATGGACGGGCTGGTGTCGTCCTGTGCCCCCTCCGCGCCGGGACCGGCGTGCGGGTGGGAGGGGGCCTGCGGAGCGGCCCCGGCTTCGGACTTCTGCCAGGGGTCGTTCGGCGGCTGCTGGTGAGGCGGCGTCAGAGGAGCGGTCACCCTGCCATCGTGCCAGGCGTCCCCGTCCCACGCGTCACCGGACCGCCGTTCAGCGGACCGCCGCTCAGCGGACCGCCGCCCGGCGGTACGCCCAGGTGGCGACCGCCAGCGAGACGACCCCGACGACCGCGCACACGGCCAGGTCGAGCACGACCGCGGGCCAGTCCGGGTGCGCGTCGAAGGTGCGGGCGAAGGCCTCGACGCCGTACGTCGAAGGCAACAGATCCCGGGCGTACAAGATCGGTACGGGCAGCCGCTCGGCGGGCAGCACCCCGAGCAGCAGCGCCGCGGACATGCCCAGCTGCCCGAGCAGCGTCGCGAGTTCCTGGCGCGGTGCGAGCAGCCCGAGCGCCGCGCCGAGACCGGCGAGCGCCGCCCCGGCGAGCGGCACGACGGCCGCCAGCACCCACAGATGGGTGAGCGGCAGCTGGAACAGCACGCACCCCACGACGGCCGTGACGAACGTGCCCGGCACCGTGAAGGAGGCGTACGCGGCCGCCGCACCCAGCACCACCGCGGCCGGCGGCACCGGCAGCGTGGCGTAGTGGTCGAGGCCGCCGCTCGCCCTCAGCTGCCCGAAGTACTGGGCGAGGAGATTCAGCGCGACGAAGGCGACGACCAGCACACTCGACCCGGCGACGACAGCCCGCGCCTCGTCGCCCCCGTCGACGACCCCCCGCATCAGGACCATGATCCCGACGGACTGGAACGTCGCCACGAAGAGCAGCGGAATGCGCGCCACCCGCGCCCGGGACAACTGCGCCCGGTAGACGGCGGCGAGCGACGGCAGCAGGCGCGCGCGGGGCGCGAGGGGCGCGGGCGCGTCACCGGCCGCACCGGCGTCCTTGTCCCTCGCCACCCGGATCCGCACGGAGCCGGTCTCGGCCTCCGCAGGCACGACACTCACGCCTTGACCAGCCCCTTCGTACCGTTCGTGCTCCCACCGAGCGCAAGGTAGACGTCTTCGAGGCTCGGCGTCGCCAGCGTGAAGTCGTCCAGTGCCGCGAACGCCTTGCCCCCGGTCACGGCGGCGACGGCCGCACGCGCCTCGTCGGGGGCGAGCCGCAGCACCCAGCGCCGCCCGGACTCCTGAGCGGATTCCCGCAGCGCCGCGACCTCGGGCACGTCCAGCGGTGCCCGCTCCCGCCACACGAGGTCGAGCCGTACCTCACCGGCGACGCGCGACTTGAGCCCGGCGGGGCTGTCGCACGCGATCACCCGGCCGCTCTCCAGCACCGCGACACGGTCCAGTACCGTCTCGGCCTCGATGACATTGTGCGTGACGAGCAGCACGGTCGCGCCGTTCTCGGCCCGCCGCCGGTCGACGGCCGCCCACACCGCGCGGCGCGCGACGGGGTCCATGCCGGTGGTCGGTTCGTCCAGTACGAGTACGGGCCGCTCGCCCACCAGCACGGCCGCGAAGCAGGCGAGGCGGCGCTGGCCGCCGGACAGCTTCTTGAGCGGCCTCCCGGCGATCTCGCCGAGACCGAGTTCTTCCAGTACGTCGTCCCGCTCGGCACGCGCGGCCTTCGCGGTGAGCCCGCGCAGCCGTCCGGTGGTTTCGGCGGCGAGCGACACGGTCAGCTCGTCCAGCGCGGTGGATTCCTGCCCGAGGTACCCGACGAGCCGCGAGGCGCGCTCGGGATGCCGCACGAGGTCGTGCCCCAGCAGCTCGACGCTTCCGGAGTCCGGCCGCATGAGCCCGGTTAGCTGGCGTACGAGGGTGGACTTTCCGGCTCCGTTGGGCCCGAGCAGCCCGAAGATCTCGCCGCGGTGTACGTCGAGGGAGATGCCGTCGGTGGCCCGTACGGCCGGCGTCGCGGGCACTCCGCGGCGGCCGCGGGCGGCGGGATACGTCTTGACCAGATCCCGCACGGCGCACACGACTCCCGTGCCGCGCCCCGCCTGTGCTGTGCCCGTACTCACGAGGGACGAGCCTACGGGGTTCCGGGCCACGCGCCGTCCCCGGGGGCGCGCAGGCGCGGGCGCCGGGTAGAACGTTCTTCCCCTACCCGCCCCTTCCCGAACCGGGGCTCCGCCCCGGACCCCGCTCCTCAAACGCCGGAGGGGCTGGAGTTGCCCAGGGCCACCCGCGTCCCCTACTCCCCCGCCGTCACGTGCTCCGCCGCCGCCCGCACGTCGATCTCCCGCCAGAAGCCCGCCCGGATCGCGTACCGGTCGTGCTCGTCGATCTGGTCGTCCTTGTGCGCCAGCAGACCGAAGCGCGCCGCGTACCGCAGCAGCTCACCGTCGATCCGGTGCGGAATCCTCGGGTACATCGTCGAAAGCTTCTGGGTGTGGCCCGGGTCCGGCAGCCGTTCCATCCACCGGCGGGCGAAGACCTGGCCGACCTCGAAGGGGTCGCCGCCGACCGTGGTGATGTCCTCCTCCCGGTCCGCCCAGCGCTGCTCCGCGCTGGTCAGCTGCGCCAGCGTCGGCAGGGAGGCGGTCTCGGGCGGCTCGCCGAGCTGACCGCCGTTGCCCGGACGCTCCGCCCAGCCCTTGTCGGACGACCACCGCAGCGTCGCCCCGGCAGCGGCGGCCGCCGCCGGCTGCGCGGTCCCGTTGGCGTGCGGATGCTGCGCCGTCTGCGGGCCCGGACCGCGCAGGCACGCAAGGTCCTTCGGCGTCGGCACGCCCCTGGTCCCGTGCGCCGGGTGCGTCTCCGCGGACCCGCTCGCGGCAGCCGCGGGCGTGGGAGCCGGCGACGGGGCCGCGGAATCCACCGCCCTCGCGGATCCGTTCCGTACGGCATCACCCCCCGCTTCGGCCTCGGCCCGTGCCTGCGCCTGCGTCTGCGCGGCCCGCTCGGCACGCTCCGCCGACGCCGCGAGCGCCGACTCCGGCAGCGGAGCCGACAGGATCGCGGCGATTTCCGGCCGCGGCACCGGCGGCGGCGCACAGATTCCGGTGAGGTCCTTCGCCCGTACGGCCTTGGTGATCCACGCCCGGTCCAGGACGCGCCGCTCGTCGGCCTCGGCGACCAGGTCCTCCGACTGGTTGTAATCCCCGTCGGCCGCCTGCACGGCCCACAGGTGCACCGCTACGCCGTGTTCCTTGGCGGACATCAGCCCGGGTAGCAGATCCCCGTCCCCGGTCACCAGCACGATGTCCGAGCAAGCGCGATTTCTGGCCAGCTCGGTCAGCTCCGCGTGCATCGCCGCGTCGACGCCTTTCTGCGCCCACCGCCCGTCACTTCGGGTCAGCGCGCCGAGCCTGACCGTCACGCGGGGCATGACTCGCAGCCGCCGGTGCTCGGGCTGCGGTACGCGGTCGGGTGCGCCGTCGAACCAGTAGATGCGCAGCAGCGGCTGTTCCGTATCCGCTTCGGCCCGTTCTCGCAGTCCCTGGATGAGAGCCGCGTGATCCACGGTGATGCGGGAGCGGGCCGGTTCTCCGGCGAGCAGGCTCGCGGCGGCGCCCAGCAAATAGCCGGCGTCCACCAGGACGACGCAGCGGTCCACGCGTTCCACCCTCTTTCGGGAACCTCGGGATCGAAAGGTGCTTCGGGAGTTCAGGAGTGCTTCGGGCTTCCTTCGAGTCTGCCCGACTGCGTGAGGGTTAACGGCCGGAACTCGATCATCGGCGTGGCGGATGCCGAAGTTGCTCCGCGACAGCCCCAATTACGCACGGTAATGATCCAAAATGCGAGTTATGTCGCTCTGTGTGAATCTGGTCCCGGCCCTGGCCCCCAGAACCCCCACAGGAGGCAGCACCATGGCCAAGAACAAGAACCGCAAGCAGGGCGCCACGCAGGACCGCGCGTCCACGGCGGCGCGTGGAACCGAGCAGGCCAAGGACAGCGCCTACGAGTCCCACGCCCAGCCGCAGACGCACGCCCAGGGCAGCCCTGCTGATGTTGCCCGTAAGCACCAGCGGCGCTTCGGCCACAACTGATCACGCTGATCACGCTGTGTAAGTACGCGAAAGAAGAAGGGGGCGTACCCGTGACGACGGGTACGCCCCCTTTCTTCTTTCGCGTACTTATCCCGCCAGGCAGGACGGGCCGAGCAGCACCTTCAAGTCCCCGAAGAGCGCCGGATCCGGCTGCACCCGGTGCCGGTCGAGCCGCAGCACCGTCGTCTTGCGGGCCCCCTGGAGCTTGATCCGGACCTCCGTGTTGCCCCGGTGGTGCTTGAGGATCTCGCCGAGCTTGGTCACCATCGGCGGCGTCACCTTCACCGTCGGGATGGTCAGGACCACCGGCGCGTTCGTCCCGGCCGACGACACGTCGGGGACCATCAACTCCATCGCGACGAGCCGCGGAACGTCCTCGCGCTTGTCGAGGCGGCCCTTGACGAAGACCACGGTGTCCTCGACGAGCTGGGTCGAGACGAGCTGGTACGTCGCCGGGAAGAACATGCACTCGATGGAGCCGGCCAGATCCTCGACCGTCGCGATCGCCCAGGCGTTGCCCTGCTTGGTCATCTTGCGCTGGAGGCCGGAGATGATGCCGCCGACGGTGACGATCGCGCCGTCGGAGTGCTCGCCGCCGGTGAGCTGGGAGATCGAGGCGTCGGCCTTGTCCGACAGGACGTGCTCAAGACCGAAGAGCGGGTGGTCGGAGACGTACAGGCCGAGCATCTCGCGCTCCTGCGCGAGCAGGTACGACTTCTCCCACTCGATGTCGGAGAACTCCACGTCGAGGCCGAAGCCCGGCTCGTCGCTCTCCTCCTCGCCCATGCCGCCGAAGAGGTCGAACTGCCCCTCCGCCTCCTTGCGCTTGACCTGCACCACGTTGTCGATCATCGGCTCGTGGTGCGCGACGAGGCCCTTGCGGGTGTGCCCCATCTCGTCGAAGGCACCGGCCTTGATGAGCGATTCGACGGTCCGCTTGTTGCAGACGACCGCCTCGACCTTGTCGAGGAAGTCGGGGAACGAGCTGTACTTCCCCTTCCCCTTCCGGCACCGGATGATCGAGTCCACAACGTTCTGACCGACGTTTCGAATGGCGGTCAGGCCGAACAGGATCACGTCGTCGCCCTGCGCGGCGAAGTTCGACTCGGACTCGTTCACGTTCGGCGGGAGCACCTTGATGCCCATGCGCCGGCACTCGTTCAGGTAGACGGCCGACTTGTCCTTGTCGTCCTTGACCGAGGTCAGCAGCGCCGCCATGTACTCGGCGGGATAGTTCGCCTTGAGGTACGCCGTCCAGTAGGTGACCAGTCCGTACGCCGAGGAGTGCGCCTTGTTGAACGCGTATCCGGCGAAGGGGACCAGCACGTCCCACAGCGCCTGGATCGCCGCGTCGGAGTACCCCTTCTTCTTCGCGCCCGCCTGGAAGAGCACGAAGTTCTTCTGGAGCTCGTCGGGCTTCTTCTTGCCCATGACGCGGCGCAGGATGTCGGCCTCGCCGAGCGAGTAGCCGGCGATGATCTGCGCGGCCTTCTGCACCTGCTCCTGGTACACGATCAGGCCGTGGGTGAGGCCGAGGACCTCCTTGAGAGGCTCCTCCAGCTCCGGGTGGATCGGCGTGATCTCCTGCTGGCCGTTCTTGCGCAGCGCGTAGTTCGTGTGCGAGTTCATGCCCATCGGGCCCGGCCGGTACAGGGCCGAGACGGCGGAAATGTCCTCGAAGTTGTCGGGCTTCATCAGCCGCAGCAGGGACCGCATCGGGCCGCCGTCGAACTGGAAGACGCCGAGCGTGTCACCGCGGCAGAGCAGTTCGTACGTCGCCGGGTCGTCGAGCGGGAGGCTGAGCAGCTCCAGGTCGATGCCCTTGTTGGACTTCACCATCTTGACGGCGTCGTCCATGATCGTGAGGTTGCGCAGGCCGAGGAAGTCCATCTTCAGCAGGCCGAGCGACTCGCAGCTCGGGTAGTCCCACTGCGTGATGGTCACGCCGTCGGTGTGGCGCACCCAGACGGGCACGTGGTCGGTGATCGTCTCGCTGGACATGATCACGCCGGCCGCGTGCACACCCATCTGCCGGACCAGGCCCTCGACGCCCTTCGCGGTGTCGATGACCTTCTTCACGTCCGGCTCGTTCTCGTACATCGACCGGATCTCGCCCGCCTCGCTGTAGCGCGGGTGCTTGGGATCGGTGATGCCGTTGAGGTCGATGCCCTTGCCGAGGACGTCGGCGGGCATGGCCTTGGTGAGCCGGTCGCCCATCGCGTACGGGTAGCCGAGGACGCGCGCGGAGTCCTTGATCGCGTTCTTGGCCTTGATCTTTCCGTACGTACCGATCATGGCGACCTTGTCGGCGCCGTACTTCTCGGTGACGTACCTGATCACCTCACCGCGCCTGCGCTCGTCGAAGTCGATGTCGACATCGGGCATCGAGATGCGCTCGGGGTTGAGGAACCGCTCGAAGATCAGACCGTGCTCGATCGGGTCGAGGTCGGTGATGCCCATGGCGTACGCGACGATCGAGCCGGCCGCCGAGCCACGCCCCGGTCCGACCGCGATGCCGTTGTTCTTGGCCCACATGATGAAGTCGGCGACCACGAGGAAGTACGCCGGGAAGCCCATGTCGATGATGATCTTCATCTCGTACTCGACCTGCTTGAGCCGGTCTTCCGGGATGCCGTTCGGGAAGCGCCGGGCCATGCCGCGCATGGTCTCCTCGCGGAACCACGTCACCTCGGTGTAGCCCTCGGGCACATCGAACTTGGGCATCAGGTTCCGCTCCTTGAACCAGCCCTCCGTGTCGATCTGCTGCGCGACCAGGAGCGTGTTCGCGCAGCCTTCCTGCCAGGCGTCGGAGGAGTCGACGGCGTACATCTCGTCGGTCGACTTGAGGTAGTAGCCCGTGCCGTCGAAGCGGAAGCGGTCCGGGTCGGAGAGGTTCTTGCCGGTCTGGATGCACAGCAGGGCGTCGTGCGCACTCGCCTCGTTGGCGTAGGTGTAGTGCGAGTCGTTCGTGACGAGCGGCGGGATGTTCAGCTTCTTGCCGATTTCGAGCAGCCCGTCACGGACCCGGCGCTCGATCTCGATGCCGTGGTCCATCAGCTCCAGGAAGTACCGGCCCTCGCCGAAGATGTCCTTGTAGTCGGACGCGGCCTGTACTGCCTCGTCGAACTGGCCGAGCCGCAGCCGTGTCTGCACCTCGCCCGACGGGCACCCGGTGGAGGCGATCAGGCCCTCCGACCACTGGGAGATGGTCTCCTTGTCCATACGCGGCCACTTCGTCAGCCAGCCCTCGGCGTACGCGTCGGAGGACAGCCGGAAGAGGTTGTGCAGGCCGGTCTTGTTCGCCGCCCAGATCGTCTTGTGCGTATAACCACCGGAACCGGACACGTCGTCGCGCTTCTGGTGCGGCTGTCCCCACTGGATGCGCCGCTTGTTGCGCCGCGACTCGGGGGCGACGTACGCCTCGATGCCGATGATCGGCGTCACCCCCGCCTTCTTCGCCGAATGGAAGAAGTCGTACGCCCCGTGCAGGTTGCCGTGGTCGGTCATCGCGATGTGCGACATGCCCATCTCGTTGCAGGCCTCGAACATGTCCTTGAGCCGCGCAGCACCGTCCAGCAGCGAGTACTGGGTGTGTACGTGAAGGTGCGTGAAAGGCGGCTTGGTCACGGCGAAGGCCTCCGGCAGAACGGTCGGTGACAGGTTGAGGGACAGCTCGGAAGTCTACGTCGGCCGACTGACAACGAGGGGGCACTCACGAGTACGGTCAGGCGTTGGACTCGGGGAACGCCCTGTCCATTTTGTCAAAAACGTCATGCACCAGGAGGCAACCGGCGATGTCGGTCCAGCAGACAGACGCCGCTCAGCGCGGCGAGCAGATCCTCGCCGTCTTCGAGACCGCGTTCGGCAGGCTCCTCGCCGCCGACCCTGCCGCCTTCCGGGTGAAGTTCCGCAAGATGGCAGCGTCCGCGTTCGCCTTCTACCGGGGCACGGCCTGCCTGTTCTACGCCGACCTGGAGCGCGAGCAGCACGGCGGCCCCTACCTGGACGAGCGGACCGGGCGGGTGTGGATCCACGGCGATCTGCACGCCGAGAACTTCGGCACGTACATGGACTCCCAGGGCCGGCTGATCTTCAACGTCAACGACTTCGACGAGGCGTACGTCGGCCCCTTCACCTGGGACCTCAAGCGCTTCGCGGCCTCCGTCGCGCTCATCGGCTACACGAAGGCGCTGGGTGACGAGCAGATCACCGAGCTGGTACGGACGTACGCCGCCGCCTACCGCGAGCGCATCCACGCCCTGGCCACCGGCGCCAAGAACGACGAGGTGCCCCCCTTCACGCTGGACACGGCCGAGGGCCCGCTGCTCGGCGCGCTGCGCTCGGCCCGTTCGCTGACCCGCTTCGGGCTGCTCGACTCGATGACCGAGATCCGCGACTTCGAACGCCGCTTCTCGTCGGACGGCGGCTCCATCGACCTCGACGCCGCCACCCGCTACAAGGTCCTCGCGGCCTTCGACGGCTATCTGGAGACGCTGCCCGAGGCCAGCCTGACCCGCCCCGACTCCTACCGCGTGAAGGACGTCGTCGGGCGGCGCGGCATCGGCATCGGCTCCGCCGGCCTGCCGTCGTACAACATCCTGCTCGAAGGCAACAGCGACGCCCTGGAGAACGACGTCGTGATCTACATGAAGCAGGCGCAGACCCCGGCGGTCTCCCGGCACATCACCGACGGCGCCGTCCGTGACTACTTCCAGCACGAGGGCCACCGCACGGTGATCTCGCAGCGCGCCCTCCAGGCGCACGCGGACCCGTGGCTGGGCTGGACCGAGCTGGACGGGACAGGGCAGCTCGTGGCCGAGGTCTCGCCGTACGCCGTGGACCTGGACTGGTCGGACATCGACGACCTGGACGAGATCGCGGCGGTCGTCGCCGATCTCGGCCGGGCGACGGCCACGATGCACTCGGCGGCGGACGACGAGAGCGGCCACTCGCTGGTGCCGTTCTCCACGGAGCGGGCGATCGACGCGGCGATCGCGGCCGACGAGGACAGCTTCGGCGACCTGCTGGTGGACTTCGCGCACTCCTACGGGGCGCGGGCGCGGGCCGACCACCAGATCTTCGTGGACCTGTTCAGGAATGGCCGGATCCCCGGCCTCTGAGCGGCCGGCCCGCCACGGCTTTAGGGCTCTCTTACAGGAAGCCGTGGCAAACTCACGTTCTATGGACGTATCGGGGACGCAGCTGAGGGTGGTGCGTGCGGCGCTGTTCACCGCGCTCGTCGTCACGCTCTCCGCCGCGTCCCACGTGCTGCTCTCCCGGGTCCCGCTGCCGCTGACCGTGGTGGCCGGGATCGCGGCCGTCGTGTTCGCCGTCGCGTACGCGCTGGCCGGGCGGGAGCGCGGCTTCGGCGCCATCGCCGGTCTGCTCGTACCGCTGGAGCTGGCCGCCGACACCGTCTTCACCACCGGACAGCACCTGTGTTACGGAGCTGCGGGCGGCCCGGTGGCGGGCTCCCTGCGCTCGGTCGGGTTCGACGTACTGTGCGGCGACGGCGGAGCCGACAGTGGGCTCGGCGCCCCGCTCGTACGGGTCACGGAGACCCAGGAGAGCGTCGCCGCCCTCCTCAACTCCCCCGATCCCGCCCTCCCCTGGTTGCTCCTCGCCGCCCATGTGTCGGTGGGCATCCTCGCGGCGGCCTGGCTGCGGCGCGGTGAGGCGGCGCTCGCCGGTCTGGTGCGGACCGTGGCCGCGTTCGCCTTCCGGCCGCTGCTGATCGCGGTCGCCGTCACGGGCGGGGCCCAGCGGCCCGTACGCCGCACGGTGCGGCCCGCCCGCCGGGCCCGTACCGCCTCTCCCGGCCGTCTTTTCGTGCACTCCGTAGGACGCAGGGGTCCGCCGCGCCCGGCACGCGTTTTCGCCTGAGCCCGGCCCAGTACCCCTCTTCCCGTACGGAGAACACGACCATGAGTGCACGCAACAACCAGGCCAACAAGGCGGCGGCCCGCGAGCGGCTGCGCGCCGAGCGCGAACGCCAGGCCAAGAAGGACAGGACGCGCCGCCAGGTGATCGTCGCCCTTTCGATCGTCGCCGTCCTCGCGGTGGCCGGCGGCGTCGGATACGGCGTCATGCGGGCGAACGAGCCGTCCGCCTGGGAGGCCGCCAAGAACGCCAAGCAGGTCGTCACGCCCGCGAACACCGCGGGCAAGGACGGCACGACCGTCGTCATCGGCAAGAAGGACGCCAAGAAGACGCTGGAGCTGTACGAGGACGCGCGCTGCCCGGTCTGCGCGTCCTTCGAGCAGGCGAACGGTGAGACGATCCTGAAGGACGTCGACGCGGGCAAGTACAAGCTCAAGTACGTCGGCGCCGCCTTCATCGACAGGTCCATCCCCGGCGAGGGCTCGCGGAACGCGCTGAGCGCGCTGGGCGCCGCTCTCGACGTCAGCCCCGAGGCGTTCCTCGAGTACAAGGGCGCTATGTACTCGCAGAAGAACCACCCGGCGGAGCAGGACGACAAGTTCGCCAAGGACGACTACCTGATCAAGGTGGCCGGCGAGGTGGACGCCCTCAAGGGCAACAAGGAGTTCCAGCAGAATGTGCAGGACGGCACCTTCGACGCCTGGGCGCTGAAGATGGCGGCCACCTTCGACAAGGGCGACGTGAAGGGCACCCCGGCGCTCAAGATGGACGGCAAGACGCTCACCGGATCGGACGGCGAGAACCCGCCCATGACGCCGGAGGAGTTCAAGACCGCGATCGAAAAGGCCCTCAAGAGCTGACGGGGGCACGGCACTTCACCTGAAGGGTGGGCGAACGTTTGCGCGTTTGCCCACCCTTGAGCCGTACTGATCAGTAATGTACGGCCGTGACCAGTCGATTCGCTTCATCTCCCAGCCGCCGTACGGTCGTCAAGGCCGTTGCCGCGACCGCTGTTTCCGTCCCTGTCGTCGCCGGTACGAGTGCCGGCGCCGCCGCTGCCGCCGTCGCCGCACAGGGACCCGAATTCCTCCATGGAGTCGCCTCCGGCGACCCGCTGCCCGACGGCGTCCTGCTGTGGACCCGGATAACCCCCATCCCTGAGGCCGTGCCGGGCTCCGGCAAGGGGCCCGATGTGACGGTGAACTGGGAGGTCGCCGAGGACAGGGGATTCTCGAAGACCGTCGCCCGCGGCACCACGACCGCGCGGGCGGCGACCGACCACACCGTCAAGGTCGACGTAAGGGGCCTCGACCAGGCGACCGCCTATTACTTCCGCTTCACCGCCGGTGAAGCGGTGTCGCCCGCCGCCCGCACCCGCACGGCCCCCGCCGCCGACGCCGCCACGCCCGGCGTGCGGTTCGGCGTGGTCTCCTGCGCCAACTGGGAGTCGGGTTACTTCTCGGCGTACCGGCATCTCGCCGCCCGCACCGACCTGGACGCGGTCCTGCACCTCGGCGACTACCTCTACGAGTACGCGACCGGTGGCTACCCCAAGCCTCCGTACGTCGTACGGCAGCACGAGCCGGCCCACGAGATCCTCACGCTCGCCGACTACCGAACCCGCCACGGCAAGTACAAGACCGACGCCGACCTCCAGGCCCTGCACGCCACGCACCCGGTCATAGCCATCTGGGACGACCACGAGATGGCCAACGACGCCTGGTCCGGCGGCGCGGAGAACCACACGCCCGGAGCGGAGGGCGAGTGGTCCGCGCGCGTGGCCGCCGCGAAGCAGGCGTACTTCGAGTGGATGCCGGTCCGCGCGTCCACCGAGGGCACCGTCTACCGCCGGCTGCGCTTCGGCAGGCTGGCCGATCTGCACCTGCTCGACCTCAGATCGTTCCGCTCGCAGCAGGCGAAGACCGGCAGCGGCTCGGTGGACGACCCGGAGCGTACGCTCACGGGCCGCGCCCAGCTGGACTGGCTGAAGTCGGGGCTCGCCTCCTCCGACGCCGCCTGGAAGCTCGTCGGGACGTCGGTGATGATCTCGCCGGTGGCCTTCGGCTCCGTACCGGCCCATCTGCTGGAGCCGCTGGCCGAGTTGATGGGTCTGCCCAAGGAGGGGCTCGCGGTCAATGTGGACCAGTGGGACGGTTACACCGACGACCGCAAGGAGCTGATCACCCACCTCAGGGACCGGGCGGTCACGAACACGGTCTTCCTGACCGGTGACATCCACATGGCATGGGCCAACGACGTGCCGGTCAAGGCATCGACGTATCCGCTGTCGCCGTCGGCGGCGACCGAGTTCGTGGTCACGTCGGTTTCCTCGGACAACCTCGACGACATCCTGCACGTCGCGCCCCAGACCGTCTCGCTGGTCGCGTCGACGGCCGTCAAGGCCGCCAACCGCCATGTGAAGTGGCTCGACATGGACTCGCACGGCTACGGCGTCCTCGATGTCACGACCGAGCGCTCGCAGATGGACTACTACGTCATCTCCGACAAGACGCGGCAGGACGCGACCGCGCGGTGGGCGCGCTCGTACCGCACGCTCAGCGGAACGCAGAAGGTCGAGCGGGTGAACCAGCCGGTCCGCTGATAGGCGATTTTCAGCCATCAGGCGACCTGTTACGAGCAGATCACGTCAAGGAGGCGGGTGGTGTTAATCCGCCATCCGAATGCGGACACACCACCCGCCTCGGTAGCTCCCGGCCTTACCTGCGTATCTCAAAGTCCGGACCAGGCCGAAACTTTTCGCCCCGATGCCCCAATTGATCTGAGGATTGATTGGGCTTGATCGCTTCTAATCAAGATCTGACATGCACACATAACCTCCGGTCAGCGACGAGGAACAACCCACCCTCGTCCACCCCCGCGAGGAGTCAACGTGCGTGCTCTTGCTCGTATATCCCCCCTTCTGCGCAAGCGGTTCATCGGTACGGCAGTGATGGCCGGAACCCTGGCCCTGTCCACCCTGTCCGCACCCGCCGGCACCGCCGTCGCCAAGGCGCCGGCCGAGAAGTGCGTCGAGGAGGCCCACACGAGCGCCGCCCGCGAGGCGCGTCCGTCGGGCGACCAGCACGCCCATGAACCCAACGAGGTGACGGCGGCCAAGGCCAAGGCCATGGACGCGGACCTGCGCGAGAGACTCGACAAGCTGCGCTCCTCGGGCGCCGGCGCCCGGGACTTCTCCGCCACCGCCGTGACGAACATCCCGGTGTACTTCCACGTCGTGCACAGCGGCACCACCGGCAAGCTGACGACGACCGACATCAACAACCAGATGGCGGTCCTCAACTCGGCCTTCGGCGGCCAGGGCACCGGCAACGTCAACTCCAACTTCCAGTTCACGCTGGCCGGTACGGACTACACGGACAACGCCTCCTGGTACAACCTGGCGTCCGGTTCGACCGCCGAGAAGGAGATGAAGGCGGCCCTGCGCAAGGGCGGCGCGGGCGCGCTCAACTTCTACACCGCCAACCTCAGCGGCGGCCTGCTCGGCTGGGCGACCTTCCCGAGCTCGTACAACTCCAACCCGACGATGGACGGCGTCGTCGTCCTCGACACCTCGCTCCCGGGCGGCAGCGCCGCGAACTACAACGAGGGCGACACCGCCACCCACGAGGTCGGCCACTGGCTGGGGCTCTACCACACCTTCCAGGGCGGCTGTAACGGCAACGGCGACTACGTCAGCGACACCCCGGCCGAGAAGAGCGCCGCGTACCAGTGCCCGACCGGCCGTGACTCCTGCGCCAGCAAGACCGGCGTCGACCCCGTCCACAACTTCATGGACTACACGTACGACAACTGCATGTACCAGTTCACCGCCGGCCAGACCGCGCGGATGACGGACAACTGGACCGCCTACCGCGCCGGCTGACACTGACGCCGGTCGCACGGTCCTCTACCCTGACGCCATGAACGGGCCGGGGGACATCGGGGACATCGTCGACGGGCGTTTCGAGCTGCTGGAGCGGCTCGGCAGCGGAGGCATGGGCACCGTGTGGCGTGCCCGCGATTCCGCCCTCCACCGCGAGGTCGCCCTGAAGGAAGTCCGGTCCTACGGCCCGGCGGCGGCCGGTGACGCCGAGGCCTCGCGCATCCTGCGGGAGCGGGTGATGCGCGAGGCCAGAGCGCTGGCCAGGATCAGCCACCCGCACGTGGTGACCATCCATCACATCATCGACGACGAGCCGCACCCCTGGCTCGTGATGGAACTCCTGCCGGGCCGCACCCTCCAGCACCGCTTGGAGGAGGGCCCGTTGCCGCCCCGGGAGGCGGCGCGCACCGGCCGCGAGATCCTCGCCGCCCTGCGCGCCGCCCACGCCGCCGGGATCCACCACCGGGACGTCAAACCCGCCAACGTCCTGCTGCGGGCCGACGGCAGCGCCGTCCTCACCGACTTCGGCATCGCCGCCGTCCAGGGATCGGTGTCCCTGACCATGACCGGCGAGGTGATCGGCTCCCCCGAGTACATGGCGCCGGAACGCGTCCGTGGCTCGGCGGACATCCCGGCGTCCGACTTCTGGTCGCTCGGCCTGACGCTGTACGTCTGCGTGGAGGGCGTGAGCCCGATGCGCCGCGGCAGCACCCTCGCCACGCTGGCCGCCGTGCTCGACGACCCGGTTCCGCCGCCCCGGCAGGCCGGGCCGCTCGGTCCGGTCCTGGCGGAGTTGCTGGTACGGGATCCGGCCGCGCGCCCTGACGCCGACCGGCTCGACGCGCTGCTCGCGGCCGCCGAGGCGGGGCACTTCCCGGCGCCGCCGCACGTACCCGTACCGCCCTCGCCGACGCGGATCGACACCCCGCGGCCCGCCGCGACCGCACCGCCCACACCGCACGCGCTGCCGACGGTTACCACCACACGACCGCGCCGCGGCCGGGCGCCGCTGGCCGCCGCGGCCGCGGTCGTCGCTCTGGCGCTGC
>NZ_JAGGPC010000094.1:0-33171 GCF_018614005.1 Streptomyces sp. ISL-99 | reverse complement strand
AGATCTTCACGAGCCTTCTAGGGGAACCACCGAAACGGATGCATCGTCCTCCGTGAGGCCGACGGCCGCTAGGACACGTGGCAGGACCACCTGTTCGCTGTCGCCCTCGCCGAGCACGACGAGCCGAGAAAAGTACAGCTCGGGGTAGGACTGCACCGCCTCCCGCACATACTTGGCGGCCGACTCCCCCCCTCGGGCAGGACGATGCGGTGGACGGTCGTCTCTCGAGCAGCGTTCAACCTCAGGAAGCAGATGGTGCGGGGATCGACGCGACGCAGCAGGGTGGGCGCATGAGTGGCAATGAGGGACTGGACGTCACCGCCCGCGCATGCATTGCGTAGCTGGCGGATGATTCTGCCAAGATACTGCGGCGCGAGGCTGTTCTCGGGCTCCTCGAGCGCGATGACGGTGTGCACGGGCGGGCGCAGGCGGTCGGCGTCGATGGAGGTTTCCTCGCCGTTGAGGACTCGCCGAGCGAGGGAATGCCAGGCAAGCACGAGCGAGATATAGAGCAAGGACTTCTGTCCATCGCTCAGCCGCTCGTAAGGCAGCGGCGCCCCGTCGTGCGTGGGCGAGAAGGTCACAGTGAGGAGGCGCAGCACGCCCTCCAGTTCGCCCCGTCCGAAGGCAATCGACGGATCCTTGAAGAACGCTCCACGGTGCAGCCCGCGCCATTCGTCGGTTAGTCGATCACCGATGCTCGCTACTGCAGCGTTTTTGCCGAGCGATGCGGTGATCTGAGCAGTGAGGTTGCTCAGCGTTTCGCGTTCCGTCGCCCAGTCAGCGGCTCGCAGGGTGCGTCCAATGAGCGATGCCGCCGTGTACGAAACATGGTCAGCAGGGTCCCGACGAGCCGGAAGATAGTGCACCTCGATATGCCCACGGTCATACCGCGACATGTCAGCACAACGAGTCGGATCACCCGCCTCATTCACCGCCAGCACATACTCAATCTTCTCGTCGATGACGCCGTCAGGGGCCAGTGACGCTGTCAACCGGACACGGGTCCGCGGAACCCCATTCGCGGAGTCGATCACCATATGCGAGAAACTGGGTGGAACCGACGCATGCTGCCCGTCGGCTCCTGCTTCCGGGAGTTCTACATCCACCTCCAGCCACAATGTCGGCTCCCCGGCTTGCAACTCACCTGCCGGCTGGTCGACGCTCACATGGAAGTCCTCAAGGCGGATCTTGCGCTGAGCTTCCAGCGGGCTGAACAGCCTGGACAGCGCCTCAAGGACGGTGGTCTTGCCTGAGCCGTTTGGACCGAGGACATACGTCAGGTCATCAAGGTCGATTGTTGTCGCGTTCGAACTGAAGGACTGGAAGTTGCTCAGCCGCAACGTCGTAATCTTCACCGGCTTCGCTCCCCATACTCGCCGCATCGACCAGCCACAGGGTAACGGCGATGTCACTCAGCGTCCGCCAGTCGTCCGACAACGTAGCAGGCAGCAAGCGGTCCGGAAGTGGGTTGGGCATGCTGCGCCAGCCTCAGTTGCCGCCACGACGCCATGCCTGACCACACGAGCGCCACGACCGAAACCACCAACCGCTATTCCCACTACGCCCCCGCTCAGCTCTACTGGCTCTCTGCGCGCCCCAACCCCCAAGAGCCCGATCGCTCGTGGCGTGAAGCGTCAGTACGTACACTGCGTCTCCATCCACAGTCCCCGTGCTGCCCGGGGGCCTCCTTTCACGGAGGGCAGCGCCGGGCACACGGCACCAGGCGACGGTGGCGGTCGCAGCCATGAACGAGCGGCCGTGACCAGGACCATCGCAACGGCCCTCAGGCAACGTCGCATCCGTTGCCCTAAGGGTCCTGCACCTCGGCGGCGTAGAGACCTGCATCCGGCTCATTCTTGATCCGCAGCGCCGTGCGACCAGCCTTGACCTGCTGTGTGCGGACGTCCAGGCGGACGTCACGGCCACACCCTCTGGGTCGAGATGCCGCCGGTCCTTGGCGACCTTCGGCTCCGGAACCCACTGAAACCACACCCTCGGCCCATGTGCCGCGGGATCGATGACGGGGCTCCGGGATCTCTCCGGCACCGGCCGGCAGCTCTGCCTCGGGCAGCCGCAACGCCGCCCAGTAAGTACGCCCTCGCAAGGGCACATGCGGCAGGTGGTCCGCAGGGGGCATCACGCCACGTGCAGGTGCCGACCTCGGCGCGGGGATTCCTCGTCCTTCGTGGCGGGCGGTTCCGGCACGGCCTGGAGGGGGCCCGTCTCGGCGGTGTCCTCGGGCTTGCGGTTCAGCTTCGACCTGAGGCCGGTGAGCTTGCTCTTGAGGTGCGGCGCGGCCTTCACGGCGACGGCCCCGAGGGCGGCGGCGACGACGGTGGCGGCGACGCCGATCACTACGCCGTTCGCGACGCCTTCCTGACGGCCTTCTTCCCTCGCCTCAGCCCTGATCTCGTCGAGTTCGGCGTCGGCCGGGTAGAGCACGGCGTGTCCAGCGAGCACGTTAGCGGCGTCCCGCAGGAGGGCGCTGATCCCCCCGGGACTGCTCGAATCCGAGAGGCTCGTCCCAGTCGGGCGTTCCACCACGAACACGTCTCGGATGGTCCCGATCTCTTCGTCATAGGCCATGGGAGCACTGTAGGGGGCATCGCCTTTGCCGGGACGGGGTATCCGGCAGGTGCCCCTTGGCTGAGGTGCTCTTCTGCTGGCGGCGCTGCCGCATCACAATCTCGGACATGCGAGAAGAGGATCTCTACACCGAGCAGTACTTCGGCGACGAGCAGCAATGCGCCGCAGTGGGAGCAGCAGGCGTTGCCGACGACGAGGCTGAACGTGCAGTACAGGAACCCGTACCTGGACTCCATGACGGCGAAGGTACTGCTGTGCGACTACTTCGACACCGGGCGTCTGCCGCCCGCGGAGATCGTCGCGGCGGTACGGCACCAGTCGTGGAGGGACCTGGAGTACAAGGGGGGTTCGCTCGACGGCGTCGGAGACCGGCTGTACGTCCTGTTCTTCCGTTCCATGTGCTCGCAGCTGTCGTACGTCAAGATCGGCCGGACGGAGAAGAAGGACAAAGCACAGGTCCGGTGGCGGATCATGGCGCATGAGGGCGAGGCCAAGATCGCCCAGGCCGTCCTATTCGACGCGTGGATCTCCCGTCCCTGCGTGTCGGCCGTCGTGTGGGAGGACTGCCTCAAGGCGCACTTGAGTGCTGCCGCGGAGGAGGACATCATTCCGGTCGAACAAGTGAAGGCGGAGTACTTCCGCGGCATCGCCTTCGACACTGCTGTCCGGGTGGCCCGGATGCAGGAAGACCGCAGCGGGGTGGTCTTCCTCGCACCGTGATGTCCGGTCCGGGGCGTCGTCCTGCGCTGCGTGTCCGACGGCTGCGGGGGCGAGGGGCCCTTACGGTCGCCGCGCGCAGCGGGTCCTCTTCACGTTTCACGGCCTGCGGACTGCGTCCGGCGGCCGGGGAGTGTGGAAGGGATCCAGCGCGGTCGGGCGGTGCAAGCTGAAGCAGGATGGGCCACCTTGTCTCCCCCCGTGGTTGAGGGATCGGCCCGCACGGTAGTGGGGGTGATTCGGCCCCGCCTCGGTACAAGTTGTGTGCGAGATAACGGGCCGCGGGCGAGGTGAAGCGGTGACCTTCTTCCTGTCTCCCCTTCTCCTGCGGTACCTTCCTGGAAAGCCGCCTGAAGATGCCTCAGCCCCGCGCCGCGGGGGTGCTCCGTCGCTCGCGGTCCGAACCACACGGTTCTGCGCTCGGCCCCGCGCAAGCGGGGATGACTCCCCGGCGTGGATGCTTCGCTCGATTGCCTCCCGCCACCCCCTGCGCGAGGATGACTCGATGTCCTCAGTTGGCTACGACCGTCCGCGGCCAGTCCTGCGTCAGCAGGGTGGCCGTGGACGGGCACGACAAGGATGGCGACCCTTCCTTTGCACTGACGCCAGGTAATTCGGCTGACGGCTGGCTGAATCGGCTTCTTGACCCTTCAGGTTTCCCGCCTGCCCCGGGCTGCTCGCGCTGCGATCAGCCCGGAGGCTAGCAGCGCCCGATCTGCATGCCTTAGACCCGACACCTGCGCTCACAGCGCGCGCTGCTGGTCCGCCGCCAACGACTCAAAGACCCGCCGCGGCCGAAGGCTAGCCTTGAGGCAGTCGATAGCTGAACTCTTTCCCGCCTCGCTCGGGTCCACCAGAGCGTTCGCGGTGCAGGGCCCCGGCTTCGACGAGTTTCTTGAGCCGGTTGTTGGCGTTGGGCAGCGAGATCTCTAGAGCCTCCGCCAGCTGTGCCGCTCGAAAGAGACGCAGTCGGCGGGCCTGGGCGTAGGTGTCGGCCAGGATGGCTGTGTCACCGAGCAAGCCGTGGGTGTCGCCGTCGACTGCGATCGACTTGCGTCGCTCCAGGCAGACAGCGACTCCTTCACGGGTCTCGTCGTCCAGTCCGGTGAGCTGCACACCCTCGAGGGTGCTGTCGCCGGCAGTAAGGAGGAGGTAGAACTTGCCGAGGAACTCGTCGATGAAGCTGTTGGTCATCGCCTGCACGCCGCTGAAGTCGATGGTCAGCATGACGACGGGAGCGGCGGCTCTCAGTTCCTCTTCCAGGGTGCGGCGGGCGTCGGCGCCCTTCGTCCTGGTGGCGAGAAACGTGCCGTGCTCTTTCACGGGGTAGGTGAATGACGCTTCGCGCTTCTTCGGTTTCATTTAGTTCATTGAAGCACAGCTCATTCAGGAGCGATACGAGACTCTCAGCCACGACCAGGTTCCCCGTACGGGAGCGGCGGTGAGCATGCTGCGCGTGACCGAGGCGTGTCGGTGTCGTCCGGCGCGCAGCAGGCCATTGCCGCTGCGTAGCACGAGGCGGGTCGCCGCGGTGTCGCTGGTGCCTTTGAGCAGGTCGGGCAGGCCGTTGCCGCGTTGTTCCGGCGTGCCGCTGACGCCGGGTTGCAGGGCGCGCTCGAGGGCTTGAGCGCTGGTGGCGATGCTTGAGTGGGCGGGGTTGCGGCGCAGGTGTTCGAGGACGCCGACGCCCGTGTCGCATATGGCTATTTCGAGGCGCCGGTAGCCGGTGGTTTTGCCACTGTAGGCCTGGGCGGCGATGAATGCTCCGCTGGGGCTGGCGCCGTGGCTGATGGCGTTGTCGAGCAGTTCGCCGATGCCTTTGAAGGCTCTGACTCCGTCGCGGGGGCCGAGGTGTCGGGTAGCGACGCGGCCGAGCCGCTCGCTGATGTCGTCGGCCGTGTCCGGATGCAGGAGTGCGAGTTCGAGGAGCGTTTCGGAGCGGTCGCTGCGCGCTTCTCCCGGGGAGCTTCCTACGACCCGCGTGTCGGGCGGCAGCGCTGCGATGAGGTCCATCCGCTGCATGTAGGAGGTGACGTCTGGGGATTCCGGCAGGAGCACGGTGGCCGCGAGTCCGGCGTGGGTGTGTGCGGTGGCGGCCGCGACGGCCAGGTCGAGTGGGCTGGCGAACAGCAGGCGGCGGGCGTCGAGGATGAGTTGGTCGTGCGTGGTGCTCCGCGTGGTGATGTTGTCGCGCAGCAGCGGGTGACGTCCGGCGAGTTCCAGTAGCACGACTGATCAGCATGCCAGGAGTCGCTCGGTACGCACAGGGTCACCCGTTCGGGCGTGTCGGCGCGACATACGTGCTACGGTTTCATTGCCGTCAGTGAAACCGTAGTGAAAGGAGTGGGTCATGAACCGTCCTCTCGATCCGGCATCGCCCGGACGTGTCCGCCTCTACAAGATCGTCGTCAACGGCCAGGAACGGACCGTGGATTCGGGCACCCTGTCGTTCGACGAGGTCGTCCGGCTCGCCTTCGACCCGGTCCCTACCGGGCCGTACGTCCTGATCACCGTCGGCTTCAGGCACGCCGACCAGAAGCCCGCCCAGGGAACGCTCACCGCCGGAAACAGCGTGAAGATCAAGAACAGGACGGTTCTCAATGTCACCGCAACTGACAAGTCGTAGCGCCGACCTCAAGCGGCTGCGCGACGAGGGCTACGCCATCGAGGTGCGCTCGGGCCTGCTGCTCATGCATCACGTGCCCTACGTCGACAGGCAACGCAAGGTCCGCTACGGCGTCCTGGTGTCGCAGCTTTCCCTGGCAGGCGACGTGACCGTGACCCCGGGCACGCATGTGGCCATGTTCAGCGGCGCGGAACCGTGCGATCACCTGGGACAGCCGCTGGATGCCCTCATCAACGACCGCACGCGCCAGACCCCGGGTGCGGGCGTCGAGATCGACTTCACCTTCTCCAGCAAACCCGCCGCCGGTTACCGGGACTACCACGAGAAGATGACCACGTACGCCACCATCCTCTCCTCCCCCGCACAAGCCCTGGATCCCACGGCCACCGCCCTCACCTTCCCCCTCATCGACGCCGACGCCGAGGACTCCGTCTTCTGCTACGAGGACACGGCCACCAGCAGGGCCGGGATCGGCGCGACCGCCGAGCGGCTGCAAGGGCTCAGCATCGCCATCGTGGGCCTCGGCGGGACCGGCAGCTACATCCTCGACCTCGTCGCCAAGAGCCCCGTCGAAGAGATCCATCTCTACGACGGTGACACCTTCCTGCAGCACAACGCCTTCCGCTCCCCCGGCGCGGCATCCCGCGAAGATCTCGAGCAAGCGCCCTACAAGGCCGACCACTTCGCCGCGCTCTACAGCCGGATGCGCCGCGGCATCACGCCCCACCCCTTTTACGTCGACGAGTCGAACGCCGAGGCCCTGCGGACGGCGGACTTCGTCTTCCTCGCGCTGGACAGCAACTCCGCCCGGCGCCTGATCACCGAAAAGCTCGAGGACTACCAAGTCTCGTTCATCGACGTCGGCATGGGTGTGTACGAGGCCCAAGGGCAGCTCTCCGGTCTGGTCCGGGTCACGGCCAGCACCCCGGCCCAGCGCCGGCACGTGCACGACCACCAGCGCGTACCGCTGGCTGAGGGCGAGATGCCCAACGAGTACCAGAACAACATCCAGATCGCCGACCTCAACGCCCTCAACGCCACCCTGGCCGTCATCAAGTGGAAGAAGCTGTGCGGCTTCTACCTGGACCTGGAGCAGGAGTTCCACAGCATCTACCAGATCGACGGCAACATCCTGACCAACGAGGACACGCCGTGAGGACCAGCCGACTCACTCACGAGTTCGTGCGGTACATCCCCGAACGGTTGAGTCCGGGCGTCCTGTACATCTCCACGGAGTACGCCACCGCGATGCACCTGTGCTGCTGTGGGTGCGGCAGCAAGGTCGTCACCCCCCTCAGCCCGGCCGACTGGCAGCTGACCTTCGACGGCGAATCGATCAGCCTCCACCCGTCGATCGGGAACTGGAGCTACCCCTGCCAGTCCCACTACTGGATTCGTCGCAACGCCGTCCGCTGGGCCGCGCACTGGAAGCCCGAACAGATCGCAGCTGCACGAGGCAGCCTCAGCCAGCCCGCGGCTGAGGACACGTCGCTGCTTCACCGCCTGCTGCACCGCGTACGGCGTCTGTTCAGCCGCTAGATCCGTCCATCCGATCTCGATATGACGACGGCGCCTTGGGCCGGCCGCACCCCGGCCCGACAGGCAGGGCACCGAGGCACCCTCGGGCGTCCACCGCCCCCGCCCACCCGCTTCTGCCGCAATGCGGCGAACGGGTACTGGGAACGGCCCCGCCTCTGCGTGTACCTGCAGAGCTGAGGCAGACACTGGGTGTTTCCCTGCGAAATGTGGGAGGCGTTTCCCCTTCTGGGCGCTGGCCCTGCTTCTCGTCGGGGCGGGCATCGCCGGGCGTACGGCGCAGGCCGCTGGTCTCGAAGCGCTCGTGGAGAAGGCGACGAAGGTTCGCACCTCTCGGCCTGACGTGACGATCATCGGTGTCGGCGGGCTCAGCCTGGGTTGTGAAGCGCAGTACTACAACGCCAGCGCGGGCAATGTCCTTCGCCGGTCTCGGGCCACGCGGCCGCAGGGCTCACCGCCAACTGGATCACTCATGACGGCTCATTCCACCTGGTCGACCGAGCCAACTGGATGCTGACCCGCAGGGTGACCTGGCGCGGGATCAGCGATGCAGCCGACCTCCCGCTCGTCGGCGGGTACCGCGTTCTCGCGGAGTGGAGGTGTACAGAGTCCGCCGAACGCCCCTGCTTGAACGGCCTGTCGAAGACCGGTTGTCATCGGATCCACCTGCAGTGGGACACCCCCCGCAGGCTTGACGACGAAGGCACCGGCTGGACCGGCCACGAGGGCAACACACAGGGGGTGACCGTCGGCCAGGTCCTCATCGGCGCAGCTACCGGAAGCGTCGCGTCGCTCTTCGTACCTTCCAGCTCCGGCGGCCGCTCGGGCAGTCACCTGTGGGTGCCGGCCAGCGACCTGGCGACGTGGTCCGAGTACTGCCACGTCGATCAGAGCGTCTACGAGGACGACGTGGACGACAGGCTGCACTTCTCCGGACGGAACGCCGATCTCGCCTGCGAGTTCGGGAAGCAGACCTGGGTTCCGAGTCCTCCGCTGCAGCGGCGAGGACGCGCGGCGTTGTCGATCACTGTCGACCAGCCCACTCGGCGGTCGGCGTCAGCGGCAACCGTCACAGTTCCCGGCCAGGGGGTGGTCCTGGACTGGAGCGATCCGTCGCGGAGCCTGCCGGTGGGAGAGCCGTGCCGGCACTGCGGAGCGCCGGCGTTCCTGCTCGACGACTACGGTGTGCCCTGCCACAAGACCTGCGCGGAGGCGGCCCTGTCGCCCTGACCGGCCGGTAACGGGTGGGCGGATCCTCTGGGGTCAGCACTTCCCTGCACGATGAGATCTCCACCGAGTTACGTCCGTGCTCCGCTGGCTGATCTCCCGCGCTATCGTTTAGAAATCCAATGAGATTAGACTTGCCGACAGTCAAGAAGTCGCAAGGCGTTCCTAACGGGCCAGGTCACAAAGCCCGGGCCCCGCGCAAGCGGGGATGAATCGGTCATCCACCAGGCCTGTAACTATGACGGCAGCCGGACCCAGCGCAAGCGGGGGTGACCCGAACTCCTTCCAGACGCCCGAGCTCAGAGCAGCCGGACCCCGCGCAAGCGGGGGTGATTCTGGTGCCACGATCCTTCTCGTGGATGACGTCTTCTCGCCCTGCGTTAGCGGGGGTGACTGAGATGCCGAACGCCGCCCGATCGACTCCTCAGCCTGACGTCTACGCAACGGAAGTTCGAGCAGCGCTGTGTACGTTCCGCGACCCTCAATTAACGCCAACCAGGTCGACTGGGGCAGTCGATCGTGTGTTGCTCATGTGGCAGGGCAATGTCCTACCGTGCGCATCGAGGCGGTCCAGGCCGTCCTATCCCGTTCATGGTGCGATGCCTTCCTGCAAGTCCGCCTCAGCCCGGCCCAGTGGGGGTGTTTTCCGTTCACTCGCGGTCCGAACCACGCGGTTCTGCGCTCAGCCCCGCGCAAGCAACTGGTGCTCCGCAGAACTTGGTTATGGTCCGCCCGGCAGCTCACCACGGAGACTGGTCGTGGGCGCAGCCGCACACGGACCTGGGCAATGGCGATATTGCTTGGTCGGAACTGCCCCTGCTCGCTGCGGGCAGTTGACTCGACTTCAGTCATACCCTCTCCGTCGGTCGATTCTCGTCACTACGCGGGGCAGCATCGGCATCTTGGGCGGAAGGCAGCTTCACCGTCACCGTCCTCTGACGGCTTCGCTGGTGGCTGGCCTGGTCTCCGGGCCAGCCTCCTCGTTATGAGCGTGATGGCCGGCAAGGCGATGAGGGTCTCGGAGTGCTAGCTCCGAGCGACGGTCGACGCCGGCCACCCAGCAAGCCCCGCACTCCGGGCGCTCGATTTCGCCCACGCCGCCCTGGCCAGCCGCCAGACACCGCCGCCGCACTGCCACTGCCTCGAACGGCACCTGCTCGAGCAGAACACCGCCTGCAACATCCGGCCTAAGCCGATCACCACAGCCCTCACATAGCCGACGGCCGGGCAGCCACTCCTCGATCGTCATGTGTCGGCAAGGAGGCGCGCCGCCGATTCAGTGAAGCGGTTAACAGCGCCTTCCAGCTTGGCATAGAGGTTTCGAACAGTGTGCCCGGCATCGTCAGAGTTCTGCCGGGCCTGCCTGGTGAGGTCATCCGCCACGTCGTTGATCTTGCGAGCCTCGGAGTACAGCTGAAGCCCCGACAACGCAATCAGGGGCATCTGCAGGGCAACACGGTCAGCTTCCCGGTGAACGGCATCAGCCCACTCCTGGTCGAGATGGGATTCGTTGATCGGTTGAACCCAGATTCCTTGATGGCCCGGCGGAGGAGGGACTTGCTCATGCCGGTAGGTGCTCTTCCTTCTGGGATTCGTGGCCTGCATCGCGTAGGCCGCGGCGAGGAGCGCTGCAAAGGCCTCTCGCTGTTCCTGCCTGTGCGCCTGCTGCCGCTGGCGATCATGGTTGAAGCGTGCTGCCCAAGCCGTGACGAATGCAGTCAGTGCCGTTCCTGAGACACCGATAGCCGCGCCCACGAGTCCTACTGTCGCCTGATCCATTCTCGGGACCTTAGGGCAAGCCCCCAGATGTGAGGAACGGGAGTCCGAAGCCCGGGACCCGCGCAGCCGTACCCCCTTCACACTGTCAGCAAACGCCAGAAGGCGACCGCTACGGCATACAGCGTGGCCTGCTGGCTGGTCGGCCGCAACAACCTCCCGCAGATCGGGCTGCCGGGGCTACGGGGTGGAGAGCTCACACGCGGAAGGATGGCGCCTGCGGCATCTGCCCACCGGCGCCGCCCTGACCGTGACCAGCAACCGGCACGGCCGCCTGTAAGTACCTGGCACACCGGACAGCAATTACGCCCCAACTCTGGACGACCGACGTTCCCCTCACCGCCGAGGAGCACGCCGTCCTGAACGCGCTCCCCCTCTCTGCGTCGAGACCGAAACTCTCCTTGCCGCGCTGACCGTGCGGTTGTGCGCTCACGCCCCGGATGGCAGCTGGGACCTCGGCACCTGGTTCAGCAACCTCACCGGCCGTCTCATCCGCGCACACAGCCACCACCGCCGGTTGTCCGTCGACGCAAGCCAGTGCACCCTGCACTGGGACTCCGCCCCACATCCTGAAGACCTCTAAGCCGCCCTCACCGACCCCGTGATCGGACTCCCCGGCACCATCGGCCAACAGACCTCCGGCGGATGGCGGCTGCACTAAAGATCGTCCCCATCAGCTCTGTCAGTCGTATCTAACGCCACGCGTCGGGATCCGCCGCGATCGCTGCTCGAGCAGCCTGCAGGAAGGCTTGAGTCTGCCGCTCAACAGGGGCCGGCCCCAACGCGCTCGATGCTTCCTCATCCCTGTCGGCCGCCATGCGCTGGCGCACCTCAACGCATGTGGACATGAAGTCCGCCTCCAGAGCATCCGCGAACTCGGCGGGCGCATCGCGAACGTCCTGAATAATCACCATGACAAGGCGGTCTCGGGCGTAGCCCAGGGTCCGTACGCGCCATCCCAGTTGTCGTGCCGCGCGGCGCATCGCGGCACGGATGAGTTCCATCCCTCCCAGCCTGTCCGCGTCCGCCGCGTGGAGGTTGGCCTGCAAAGCCCCACCGTACCCGCCGGCCCCTTCAGGGCAACTGGCCTGAAGCACCGGCTTCAACGCCTCGGCCAGAGCAAGACACCGCGGGTCCTTAGACAGCGCAGGCTGCTTGACCGGTACGGTCTCGGTCGTCGCCGTTGCAGCGGTGCTCGGCTCCGCACTGGAATGAATCCGCCTCGTCATGCCAGGTGCACTGAGGTTCTGCTGCAGAACGACCAGGGCCTCTTCCATGCCCGCACCGTCGAGCCGGGTCGGGAGAAGTCCCGCCTCGCTGCAGGCAATCACATGATGGAGGGCCTTCTGGTAAGCCATGGACTGGGCAGAGGCGAAGGCCCGGGCCAGACGAGTGCGGTGAGTACGACCGGACATCACGATCCCATCAGGCCCGCTCCACAGCGGATACACCCCACCGCACTCTGCATCCAGCAGGCCTTGGACGTGAAGGGTCAGATCCAAGCCGGAGTACATCACCGTGGTCCTGGCGGCGGCCGGGTTCACCCAAGGCGGTGGCCCTACGGGGTGGTACGCGCCCACAAGCGCAGAGCCAGTATGCCACCTGGCCCTGCGCGGCGCGGAAGAACGGGACCAATCGCGTTACGGCAGCCGCCGAGATCGCCGTAAAAGGCCATCGCAGGGACGATCGCCGTTTCTACGATGCGGGGCCTGCTCGGTGGAGCGCCCGAAGGTGCCAACGTTGGCCCGATCTCGGCCACCAGGTACACGTACGGGGATCTCGGCGCGCATCGCTGCCTCGTCAGGCCCGGCGACGAGCTGAGGAGAACACAGAGACTGCGCCCCGCGCGACTGCGGCTGCCCGGGCGACGGCCGGTCGCTGGGAGGGATGGGGAAGGGGCTTGCGGGGCGTGGCGGGCAGGACTTCGAACCAGGCATGACCGTCCTCAAGATAGCTGTGCGCGCTTCTCCAGTAGCGCCAGTGCAGGTCGATGAAGCGGCCGATCGTGTCATCGCTCGCCCCGTAGGCTGACCGCGGAACACGATGCGGTCCGGGGCATGACCCGTGCTCTCCAGGTGAGCGAGCGCGGCGCCGACGGCGCGGCGCAGCGGGCTGTTGGTGCTCTAGCGATCGTCCACGTGCTCCATAACGGAGCTAGAACAGGGCTGGGCGTGCGTCGGCGAGGGCGCATGTGGTGATGGCGATCCTGCCTCCAGTGCTCCAGCGGTGCATATCGATGCGAACGGGGCTGGGTAGCAGATCGGCAATCGTCTCGCAGGCGAGCAGGACGTGGTCGCGTGGAGCGCGGCCGGCGGCCGAGTCGACGGCGATCGCGGCGAGCCTCTGCCGAGCGAGGGTGATCGGCTCGCCCCGCTCCAAGAGCAGAAACAGGTCGATGCCCTCCTCCCGGAGGGAGGCGTCCATGGAAATGGAGGCTGACACCTCGGCGGTTGCCGCGCAGGGCCTTGCACATGGGCGTCTGGTGGTCGCGGACACTGAAGAGGGCATCGACAACTTGCTGGGTCCAGCGTTCGTCGGTGGTGTGCTGGACCACGACGCCGATGTCACCGACTGGCAAGGCGCCCCGAATGTAGGAGCCGAAGAGGTGGACTTCGGTGATGAGGTCGAGTGGCCAGGTGTTCTGCTCGAGGCGGTCGAGCATCTCGTGCAGGGTTGCAGTCGCCCGCTCACGCTTCATGCTGCAACCCCTCGCAAGCTCGATGCGCCGCGCCAGCCCGCGGACGTTCGTGCCCGCCTGCCTGATCACCGCAGCCCTGAGCCGAAACTCACCCCCGCTCCTCAGGCCCGGAGTCACGAGGTGACGGCCGGCCGAACAATCGACCGAACAGGCTGCTGCGGCCTTCTGCGGGCGGCGGGGGCAGCGGGGGGATCGAGGAGACTTCCACCCAGAGCCAGCGGTCGTACGCCGGCACCTTTCGGGTGGGCAGACCCAGGTCACCTCGCCCGTGGACCCAGTCGGGGTAGGCGAGCAGCACGCGCCGTCGTGGTCGTCCCTGTGCGAGAGCCGGGGGCAGCGCCGAGGCGATCTCGTCAAGGAGTTCCTCGTCAGTCTCCTCGCCTGCCAGGACGATGCGCATCGTGGCGGGCGTCCCACCGCGACGGAGCGTCCAGTGACGCTCGGCCACCTGCGCCACCCGATCCACGGCTCGGACGGGGTCGAGAGGGGTGAGAAGCCGGCCGGGTGCAGTGCGACGGGCCCGGAGGTGGTTCGTGAAGTCGTCGGCGTCCAATGCGTCGCCTGTCCCGGAGACGAGGATTCGCAGCCGGGATCCCCCGAGATCCGGGTCCTCAGGCCCGGGCAGCTCCCCCCTGCGGCTTTCGTACAGTGCCAGAAGTCTTCGCCGCTCGGTCTCGGCCCAGGAACCCCGCAGGCCTGCTAGAGGTTCGTCCCTCAGCAGGATTTGGGCGGCCCGGTAGAGCCGTGCGCTCATCGGACGATCACCGTTCCTGCCGGCGGTTGTTGCCGCCGACAGAAGCTTCTCGGCATGAGCCAGGTCGAAGCGTCCGCCGGTGAGGATGATCCGGGCTCCTTCTACGGACTCTTCGATGGGATGGCCCTTGGCGATGAGCAGGGCGAGCCGATGGCGCAAGTCCCCCTCCGTGAGGGGATCCGGAGAAGTTCGACGGAGATCATCGGCCGAGATCCAGTCGCCGCGAGCGAGCAGCAGCCGGGCCAGGATCAGCGCGTCCGCTTCCGGTAGCGCGTCGAGCCAGGCTTTGACGGGGCCGAACACCCGGTAGTTCGGGCGGCGGAACACGGCGGTCGTCTTGGGATCCCTGAAGCCCGCAGCGTTCAGGTCCGCCATGTGGCGCACGGCGTCATGGCGGTGCGCATCCACGGCGGACAGCAGACCCAGCACGGCCTGCTCCAGCGTCAAGGACACCTCCTGCCTGACCTCTCGGGGCGACAGTGGGGAGACGCCGTCTTGCAGCTGGCGTCCAGTCGCAAGTTCGTAAAGCAGCCGCCCTAAGTCGTACAGGTCGTCCTCGACACGGTGGAGGCCGAGGTACGGGGCGGCATCGGTCAGGAGGGGCTCGCCCTCCTCGGACAAGAGGACGCGGTCGGCGTGGATCCGTCCGTGCACGATCCCGGTGTCATGCAGGGTGACGACCGCCGAGCAGAGCGCTGCGGCCCACTTTGTAGCGAGTTCGGTGTCCAGTCCCTCCGGTCTACCGAAGAGAAGGTCACGCAGTGTGGTGCCTGGCAGGTTCGCCATGACCACCGCGCAGCAACCGTCGAGTTCCAGGCCGCTGAGGACCGGTACGACGTGCGGGTGGGTGATGTTCCGGAGTCTGTCCACGCGTGCCAGGAAGCCGGCGGGCGCCGGGTACGGGTAGACCCGCAGGAGGACCCGGCGTTCCATGATCTCGTCATCTGCGAGGAGAAGGTGCTCGCCGGAGCGGTCGGTCCTGCGTCCTAGCGGCCGGAAGCGTTCCGCGATCAGACCCGACCAGAAATCCCACCCGTCGTTCGCGACCACGGCGGTCGAGTGCGCGGGGCCGACTGCGGCGGTCTCGCCGGTCGGCAACGGCTGCTCCGGGCCCCGCAGCAGTCGCAGGCTCTCCTTGCTCACCAGAGCGAACGGGCCGCCCACGGCCCGTGCCCCGCTCTGCTCCTCCAGACTCTCCACGAGCGCGCAGAACTCCCCTGGCAACGTGCCCGCTCGGGCGTCGATCTCGGCGCTGATACGGGCGAGGAGCTTGGTGGTGCTGACCAGAGACGTACGGGGCAGGGCAGTGAGAAGGAGTTCGCGGACGCCAGGGCGGAAGTCGTACGCGCCTGGGCCCGCGCTGGGCGCGGCGCGAAGCATGCCGCTGAGTACGACCTCGGCAAGGTGCTGCGGTGCGGGACGTTCCTCGACGGCCGCCTGGATCAGTCGCATCACGGGCAAGTGGGCCGAGCCGACAGCCAGATGCGCGGCGAGCCGGAAAGCCTGCGGTGAGGCAACCGCGTGGAACCGCATCACCAGCTCCTCCGGGTCTGCCTCCCCCGGGATGAGGGCATCTTTCGGGGGTGCCGACGGGCCCGACGTGAGGAAGGCCGCCGCGCCCGGCACCTCCGTGCCGGACGGGGAGGAAACCAGTGCCGCCCAGTGGCCGAGCCACTCGTGGGAAGGTTCGAGCACGGGGAGCGGCACTCCTGTGAGGGCACGGCCACCACCGTCGTAGGGAATGAAGTCCAGGGCCGCGTTAGGTGCTCCAGCAACGGGGGCGACGAACCGGCCTGGCTCGACGGGCATCGCGGTGTGCCGCCAGAGTCTCTCGGGGAGAGGCTGAAGCAGCGCGACCGGCATCTCCGCTCCGAGCGCGGCGAGCGTGGCCCGCCAGCGCACGCCGGCCGGGCCCTCGCGCCACTGCGGGCCCATCGCGTCGCTGACGACGAGGACGGCGGTGCGGCCCCGCTCCCTGTGGCGCAGCGGCAGTCTGCCTTCCGGGCCGAGTCGCAGCACATCGAGCGTGCGGAACGCTCCCGTCTGCACGAACATGGTGTGCAGTTCTCGCACGAGCGGCCGCCACATCGTCATCGTCGGCCCCGCGTCGTACACGATCCGCAGGTGCAGCCAGCGCTCCTGCTGGGGGCGGAGTACGGGAACCCAGTACCCCCTGCCCAGCGTGGCGATGCGTTCGGCCGTCGCCGCTTCGTTCAGCTCCCAGCCGGCTGTGCTCGGGACCATGCGCCGCAGCGGCCGCAGCGAACGCTGCAGGTCGAGCGGCCTCGTGAGCATCGGCGGTCCGGGCGCGAGAAGGGGAACGTGCCTCCCAGCTGGCTCGGGCGTGCGGGGTGTGGGCAACGGGGTGCGCAACGGGACCCGCGGCGGCGGCTGGACGGCCGGCCGGGGTGGGGCGGGCCTCGGCGCCTCGGGCGGCGGTTCCTCCCGCCGTGGCGGGGCCGTAGGGGCACGGGCGGTCCGTTCGTCCAGTCGGGCGGCGCCCGCCTCCGCAGTCGCGGCCCTCGCGGCTTCCTCGAGCTGGGGGAAGTCGTCCATCTGCCGTGCAAGCCAAAGAAGTTCGGCCAGTTCACGGCCGGTCGGCGGCTCGTCGCCCGCCTGGGCCAAGAGCCTGGCGAGGGTACCCAGCGTCTGGGTGGGGCGGTCGGCGCGGTGGGCCTGCCTCTGCCTCCGCTCAGACGTCATCCGTGTCCCATGTTTCCGCGGCGCGTCCCAGATACGGCATCAGCTTCTCCGCCAGATCCTCTCTGGCCGGTGCCGCCAGGCCCGATGTCCTGGTCAGATAGATCGCATTGAGAAGTTGGTCAGTGGCGAGCTCGCCAGCGCTGCCGCGGCGCAGGAAGGTGTCGACGAGGGTGAGGTCCCGGTCGTTCAGGTCTCCTAGGTGGGCGCGCACGATGTCCTCCAGCTGCTCGCGCAAGGGGCGGCGGAGTTCGAGGCGGACGCAGCGGCGCAGGAAGGCGGGCGGGAACTCGCGTTCTCCGTTGCTGGTCAGTACCACGAACGGGAATGCCCGGCAGCGGACTTCGCCGTGTCGTAGCGGCACACGTTTCTCCGAGTCCGCGACCATGACGTCGGCCACCGGGCGTGAGCGCGCAGCGCGAACTAGCTCCGGGATCTCGTACTGGCCTTCCTCCAGGATGTGCAGCAGATCGTTGGGCAGGTCCAGGTCGGACTTGTCGATCTCGTCGATGAGCAGCACGCGAGGGCGCTGGCGCGGAAGCAGTGCGGTGCCCAGAGAGCCGAGTCGCAGGTGGTCCTCGATCGCCGTCTCCTCGGCGTCCGGTTCGCCCGTGCCGACCCGCCCGGCGGCGTACAGCCGCGACAGCGGGTCGTAGCGGTACAGCCCGTCGGTGAGGGTGGTACGGCTGGTGATGTTCCAGCGGAGGACCCGGCCCAGCTTCAGCTCCCTCGCCACCGCGTACGGGAGGCTCGACTTCCCACTGCCCGGCGGTCCGGTCACGAGCAGGGGGCGCCGCAGGTACAGGGCAGCGTTGACGAGCTGCACGGTCTCCGGGGTCGGCTGGTACGTCCTGGCCCGGTGTACCCGGCCCGGAGCCCCGCCCTCCCGCTCCTCCTCCGGCACCGCGGGCAGCGCGGGACCGCCGTCGAAGGTGCGCCATGGCGGTGGGTCGGGCAGTGCATCGACGCCATCGTGAGGCTCGTTCGATCCGGTGTAAACGGGCCAGAGGGTCATGCGCGGCCTCCAGGGTTCCTGCGGTGGGTCGGTTGAAGGGCGGGATGCGGTCGGGAGCGGGTCAGGAGACCGGGGAGCGGGCCAGGAACCGGGCTTCGGGGAAGCGGCGCGGGTCCTCCCAGACGAGCGAGACGCCGGCCGCAGCCCAGTGTGGTTCGGGGCCTTCGTGGAGAAACGCCTCCTTGCGCAGCCGGAAGATCATCTCCGGCAGTTCCGAGGGCGGCAGGAGCGAGATCCGCTCCGCGATCCGGTCCAGAAACCCGGCCCCCGTGCAGTCCCCCGCGCATGGCTCGCCTGGTGGGCAGCCGCTGCGCGGCCACAGCACGATCGGCGCCGGCGCGTCCAGGGCGGCGCCGTACAGGCCGCGCTCCCGGGCTGCCGTCGGCGGGCGGGCGAAGCCGACCGGTCCCCGCACGTCCTGGAGGAGGACGGAGAGCTGAGGGGCCCGGTGGCGGGTGGCGCAGCCGATGCGGTGCAGCGGAGAGCCATCCTGCCGGTCAAGCTCGTCCCACACGCGCCGCAGCTCGAACTGGTGTCGGCCCCTCGTCCGCCGGTCGTGGTCAAGTACCACGACCGGCGCACGGCATCCGAGCGGCGGCTCCTTGTCGCGCTTGCGGGTCCACTGGTCGACGTCCTTGTTGAGCCAGCCCCTGGGCAGGGCGAAGGCCACCAGCGGACGCCCGTCGACGATGTCCTCGTAGGCCTCATCGATCCGGTCGACCACCCAGCCGCGCAAGCGGCCCGCGGTGAGCTGGTCCGCCTTGACCAGCAGCCGGTCGCCGCCCCGGTAGACGGAGACCTCCGCGAGGACCGTCCCGCTGTCGGCGCCGCTGCGTCGCAACTCGACCAGAATCGGAGCCCAGGGCAGCGGGGCCCCCGGCTCCACGGGCTCCAGCGGCCGGACCGTCTCGGCGGTGGGGCGGGCCGCCCCGCCGAGTGTCCCGCCTGGGGCCGGGGGCGTGGACTCCGCGGCGTGGCGGGCGCGGTAGGCCCGGGCCCAGGAGCGGAGCCCGCGGCGCAGTTCCTCGTCGGTCACCTGGTCAGAGAGGAGGGTCGTCAGCTCGGCGGCGGGGAAATGACCGCCGGTCGGGCGGCTCTCGGTGAGTAAGTACCAGACGCCCTGCCAGAGGCCGTCGGGAACCGTCGGAGCGGCGAGCCCGAAACGGCCGGCGGCGGTACGTACCAGCCGATCCATCTGCACCGGCAAGGATCCGCACCGCTCGACCCGGTGCACCAATTCGCGCAGCTCGCGCTTCTCCTCGGCCGTGCAGCCGGGTGTGGGCACCAGGTCCGCGAGGGCCGGGACGTACTGGGCGAGCACTCGAGCGGGAATCATCCGGGCATTACGCGCGATGGGGTCGTAGGAGGCGACCATCCCGACAACCCTGCCGTCCCCGGCGCGCATCGCGGCGGCCCCGCTGAAGCCGTACGAAGGCTCCTGCCCGTACCCCGACCAGTACTCGACCTGGTTCCACTCGTTGTGGATCAGCTGCCCGGGAGCCGTCATCCGCAGCTCGGTCTGGGCGCCCTCCTGCCCGTATCCCTCGGGGAATCCGTACGCCACCAATCGGGGCGGATCGCCCAAGTCCTCCGCGCCCTCGGGCTCGGCGAAGACGATCGGCTCCACTCCGACCGACCGGTCGAGTGTGAGCACTGCGATGTCACCGCCGTCGGCGGGCGATCCGCCCCACGGGCCCCGCGCGACCACCCGTGCGGGAACGCTGCCGAGGACCTGTGCACCGGGGAACCAGACCGAGACCTCGTCGACGTGGTGAACGACATGAGCGCAGGTCAGGAGCATGTCGGGGGCAACCAGGAAAGCGGACCCCAGGACCGTGCCCGCGTGATCAACGCGGGCGTGCCACGCTGGAGAGGCTGGCATCACCGGGCCTCGGACATCGCCTCGTCACCCACCTCGTGACCGGAGCCGGCCCGCTGAGGGACATCGCGTGAGCCCGGCCGCGGCTCGAATGACTGGTCCGGAACCGAGACCGCGTGTTCTACGCCACGACCCTCCGGAGTCCACGAGAGCCGCACGGTCAAGTGTCCCTCGACCGCTGTTCTGGCGATCACCGCTCCCGCCTCGGCGGTCAGCTTCACCCCGAACTCCAGCTCGACGCCGTCCGGCTGGAGTGACCCGCCACGAAACACCGCGAGAGCGGACTCTGCCGCCGTGCGGATGCCCGCCAGGGCCTCGTCGAGGGTCTGGCCCGCCCGGACCAGGGAGTTGCCGCCACGGGACACCGGCCGCTGCCCCGGCGCGAGGCCGTCGGCCTCCACCAGGACCACGCCATTCTCCGTGCCGAACTCCATAAACGTACTCACAACAACCCCCGTAGGCCGACCAGTTGGATCGCTCACCATTCTGATCACACGGCGCCGCGTCTGTCAGCGAATCGCCCCACCCCAGCGGGAGATCCACTTCTCCGGCAGGACCGCCACGACCAGGGCTGACAACGACCCACGCGGTCAAGGAAGCCAACCCCGCGTGGGCAGGGAGCAACCGCAGCAACACCCTGGCCGCACGCTGACTAGAGGAACCATCCCGCACGGGCGAGGAGCAGGTCGCAGCCGTGCGCCGACTCTGGCCCAGCTTCTGTGGTGGAGCCACGCTGAGTCAGCGGATCACTCGCGACACAGGTTAGGGCATCCGTCGTTTTCTGATTCTCACCACAGCGAACAGGAGTTTCTCACTGAAGGGCGCTCACAGTTCTCAGAGAGAGTCCATCTGCGGAAAGCCCGCAAACTCCTTTCATCAGGCCTTCCGGGTCTGCACGAGACGGACACCTCATTGAGAATCCATCTGGGCAACGAGGCAACAATCAGCAGCCGTGGGCGTCGATCCACGACAACGCCCGCATCCCTGCCGACTTTCGGCTCTACCTGACCGCGACCCCGCGCATCCTGGCCGCGGCCCGGCCGCAGAAGGGCGCGGACGGCCAGGAGCTGGAGATCGCGACCATGGCCGACGACCCGGAGGGCACGTACGGCGCGTGGCTCGCAGAACTCGGTCTGAGCGAGGCGATCGAAAGCGAAATCCTCGCGGGGTTCGAGATCGACGTGCTGGAGATCCGCGACCCCTCCCCCGTCCTCGGGGAGTCGGAGGAGGCGCGGCGCGGCCGGCGCCTGGCGCTCCTGCAGACAGCCCTCCTGGAGCACGCCGCCGCGTACAACCTGCGTACGGTCATGACGTTCCACCAGAAGGTGGAGGAGGCCGCGGCGTTCGCGGAGAAGCTGCCGGAAACCGCTGCCGAGCTGTATGTCAACGACGCCTCCGCCGACGACCTGGCGCAGGCGGAGAAGCTGCCGAAGTCATCGATCGACGCGGAGTTCTACGAGCTGGAGGCCGGCCGTCACGTCCCGCCGGACCGGGTGTGGTCGGCGTGGCTGTGCGGCGACCACCTCGTCAGCGAGCGGCGCGAGGTCCTGCGCCAGTTCGCCAACGGCATCGATGCGGCCGGCAAGCGGGTCCACCGCGCCTTCCTCGCCAGCGTTCGCGTGCTCGGGGAGGGCGTGGACATCACCGGCGAGCGGGGAGTCGAGGCCGTCTGCTTCGCGGACACCCGCGGCTCGCAGGTGGAGATCGTGCAGAACATCGGCCGGGCGCTCCGCCTCAACAAGGACGGCTCCACGAAGGTCGCGCGGATCATCGTGCCGGTGTTCCTGGAGCCGGGCGAGGACCCGACCGACATGGTCGCCTCCGCGAGCTTCAAGCCGCTCGTGGCCGTGCTCCAGGGCCTGCGCAGTCACGATGAGCGCCTGGTCGAGCAGCTCGCCTCTCGCGCGCTCACCAGCGGCAAGCGCAAGGTACACGTCCGGCGTGACGAGGACGGGCAGATCATCGGGGCCGGCGGCGAGGACCAGGAGCAGGACGACACGCAGGCCGCCGCCGAAGCGGCGCTGCTCCATTTCTCCTCTCCTCGCGACGCGGCGACGATCGCGGCGTTCTTGCGCACCCGGGTCTACCGGCCGGAGTCGCTGGTGTGGCTGGAGGGCTACCAGGCCCTCATCCGCTGGCGAGCGGAGAATGAGATCACCGGCGTCTACGCCGTCCCGTATGACGTTGAGGTCAAGGTCGGCGTCACGAAGGACTTCCCCCTCGGGCGGTGGGTGCACCAGCAGCGCAAGGCGCTGCGGGCGGGTGAGCTGGAGGACCGGCGCAAGGTCCTCCTGGACGCGCCGGAGGCCGGGATGGTCTGGGAGCCGGGCGAGGAAGCGTGGGAGGCCAAGCTCGCCGCGCTCCGCTCCTACCGGCGGGCCACCGGGCACCTCGCGCCGCGTCAGGACTCGGTGTGGGGCGAGGGTGAGGCCATAGCGCCCATCGGGCAGGACATGGCCAACCTCCGGCGCAAGGGCGCGAAGAACGGCCTGGGCAAGGACCCCAAGCGGGCCGCCGTACGGGCGGCGCAGCTGGCCGCGATCGACCCGGACTGGAACTGCCCGTGGCCACTGGACTGGCAACGCCACTACCGCGTCCTCGCCGACCTCGTCGACGCCGACGGCCACCTGCCCGACATCGCACCCGGCGTACTCATGGACGGCGACGACATCGGGCGGTGGCTCCAGCAGCAACGCCGTACCTGGGCACAGCTGTCGACCGGGCAGCAGGAACGGCTGGCCGCGCTGGGCATCAAGCCGCTGCTGGAGGAGCCGTCTCCCGCCCCAGCGGCCAGGCGTACGACGAAGGGTCCGAGCAAGGCGCAGCAGGCGTTCCAGCGGGGCCTGGCCGCCCTCACGCAGTGGGTGGAGCGGGAAGGCGCGGACCGGGCCGTACCGAGGGGGCACAGCGAGCAGCTCGCCGTCGACGGCGAGGCGGAGCCTGTGACCGTGAAGCTGGGCGTATGGGTCTCCAACACGAAATCGAGGAGGGACCGGCTGGACGCCGAACAGCTCGCCGCCCTCGCGAAGCTGGGCATGGACTGGGCGGGCCCGGCGCCGGCCGCCGCCCCCGACCCGCCGACGCGCCCGTCGCAGCGTATCCACCACGATGAGTGCGAGAAGACGCTATACGAGGGCGGCACGTGTACTGCGACCTCATCGAGCAGTACGGGCCGCCCTCCGACCACGATGACTACTGGCCGCTCCGCGCCCGATCTTTCCTCCACTGCCCAGAGGTAAGCGCGACCACCAGCAACAGACGTTCGTCGTGTCTGTTGTGCCGCTGCGGGTGTAGAACCCCGTGTCGGTGAGACCGGCGTTTCCGCCCTAAACGGCAAATGGCAGGACGGACCATCCCCGGCCGGGGTGGGCGGGTGTGGTGCGGTCCGTCGGTGCCAACTCCTCCATCCTCCGGCCGCCGGAATGGAAGCATGGCCTTATGGCAGACCTGCGTCGTAAACCGTCTCAAGAGCCCTGTGTACCCACCCTCATCCTTGATACCTGCGTGGTCACTGCGCTGCCGTGGAACAGCACGGTCTGGGAGTTGTTCCGTGCCGTGCGCGCGGCCGGGACCGGGCGGATCGCCATCTCGGAGATGGTCCTGATCGAGCTGCTCGCGCAGAGGGGCCGGGAATACAGCTCGGCGCTCGACAAGGCCACCGCCGCCCATCAGGCTCTGTGGAAGCTGCAGTTCGTCGACATGGACGCGACGCATGTCTGGCCGGCCGTCTACAGCCCGGAGGATTCTCTGCAGAAGTGGGAGGACATCTACCGCCAGACCATGGAGGTCCTACCCCTGACCCGGGAGGCTGCGGTCGAGGGCCTGCGCCGTGAGGCCCACCGACTGCGTCCCGCCCGGGCGTCCGGGAAGACGGCAACGGGCAGCAGGGATGCGGCGATCTGGATGACCGTGCTGGAGCAGGCGAAGGTTGATCCCACATGCCCTGTGTACTTCGTCAGCAGCAACGTGAACGACTTCGGCCCAAACGGAAAGCTCTACCCCGACATGGCGAACGAGGTGAACGTCGCCGGCGTGAGCGTCGAATACCTCACCAACCTCGACGAAGCACTCAGTCGGATCAGCCGCCGCGAGGACCTCGCCCACGACGACAAGGGCCTGGCCGGGTGCGTAACCGCGGCGACAACGACGCAGGCCTTGTGGTCATTCATCGTCGAGTCGATGGAGGGGCAGCAGGTCGCTGGCGCCGTCGTTGACTTCGACGACGAGGATCCGTTCGTCGAATGGGAGTCCGCCTGGTTCGAGTATCAGGTGCGGATGATGGAGGTCGCGTCCTGGAGCGACGAGGCCTCCTACGTCGTCGGAACGGCCGACGGCCCCGGCAGCCCGGTCAGGAGCCTGGCTGCCACCGTCAGCATCCTGGTCGGCGGCGAGGCACGCCGCTGGACCCGGCGTATGGGGACCGGTGATCTGGAGCCCGTCGCCTTCGCCATCGACCTGCGCCTTCTATTCGGCCCCGGCTCCATCAGTGTCGCATCGGCCAGCGAACCGAGATCCTTCACCGCTGCGGAAGGCGATGCCGCCACCGCCATGGCGGTCCGGCTGTGCGCGGGCCACGGATACTCCGTCCCCCAGCTCCTCCAGCGCCAGGAAGAGCTCTAGCGTCCACGGCGCGGCAGCGGAATGGACCCACATCCCACAGGCGCGGCGCACAGGCGGCTGGCCGGACACGCACGAGGCCCCGGGTGTTCATGGCCGCGCCCGGGGTCTCGTGCGTCTGCAGGTTCAGGCCGTGAGTTTCTTGAAGACCGTCTCGAAGCGGTCGAGGGTGTCGTCGTCGACCTGCTCGAAGAAGGCGTCCTTGTCCCGGGTGAGCTGGTGAGCGGGTCCGACGTGGTCGAAGTCCCGGGACTTGTGCTGCCTCTCCCGGGCCATCCCGATGCGCTTGAGGATCGGGAGGGGCTTGTCGGGGGTGATCAGGTCTTCCTCGTTGATGGTGACCTCAGTAGCCCTGTTGTACAGCCAGAGGTAGTCCCTGGTGGAGAACAGGTCCTCGATGTCGGCCGTCTCCGGGAGCCCGTCGAGCTGGCCGATGACGGTGATGTGCGCGGCATCGACGTTGGCAGCCTCAGCAGCGCTGAGTACCTTGGCGGTCACCTTGGTGGTCTCGGCCCCGTCAATGAGCGCCCGGACGGACAGTCGGCGTCCCATGACAGCGATGAAGGCCGGCATGTTGCCGATGCCGCCGACCGGGATGATGGCCAGCCGCGGGTCAAGGCCGGTGCGGCCCTGGCTGACCAGGTAGTCGGACATGCGCATGAGGAAGACGAAGTCGCTGCTGCCTTCCACGGCCAAGAGGGGTCCAGCTCCGAGGAACAGGTGCTGCGCCACGGAATATCCGAGCGCCGCTTCCACCGGCAGGATCGTCTTGGGGTCCGCGGACAGGCTGACCGAGGTGATGACCACACCCAGGCTCGGGTCTGTACGGGTCGCCTGGTCGTGGATAGCGCGCATGGTCTCGTACCGCGTCGGGTCGATCATGTGCTGGGAGTGGGTGGTGTAGAGGACCTGCTGCTTGGGCCCGAGCTCGCCGTAGACGTACCGCAGGAAGTCGCCCTGGGCCTCGCCGTGCAGGCTCGTGCCCGGTTCGTCCAGCAGGACGACCACGCGCTCATCGGTGTCGCGGTAGGCGCTGAATGCGGCGAGGAAGGAGAAGAACCACTGGAAGCCGGTGGAGCGGGTGGAGAAGTTGGTCTCCACCCCGCCGTGCCTGTCATCACGCAGCTCGATCTTGAGCAGCCGGTGGTGGGGCTGCGGCTGACCGTTGGTGTCCGGGGGCATGGGGGTCAGGTCGGTGTCGAAGACGACCGTGAGGTCCTCGTTCTGCTTCCAGTACTCGAAGACCTGAGCGCTGAGGTCCAGGCTGGCGGCCTGGAGCTCGGCCTTGCGGCTGGCGTAGTCCTCGTCCAGGAAGTCGTCCGGCCCCTCACCAGCGAGGCGGAGCAGGGACATCATGGTCTCGTCCCCGCGCTGCCACTGCCGGGTCTTCGCGCGTTCGGCGAGTGCGTGGAGGTCGCAGTCACCGGGGAGCATCTCGTAGGTGGAGAAGTAGAAGAACTTCGGGAGCAGTTCGATCAGCTGCTCGTGCTCCTCGCCGTCGAGGCCCCCTTCGACGTACTGCTTGCGCCGGTCCAGCTCGGCCGGGACCTTCTCGATCGCTTTGACCCGGGCCGTCTTCTTGCCGCCGCCGACTTCCCTAGCTCGGGCCTTCGCCGCGGCGCTCACGGCCTCGATGGTCGTGTGGTCCCCAGTGATGGCCTGCTGGTCGTCCTCATCGTCGACGCCGGCTTCTTCGAAAACGTCCGCCAGGACGTCCTCGAGGGCGCAGTGCACATCGGCTCGGAGGCTGCCGTCGTAGAGGCGTGACGCCTTGACGTACGCCCTCGCCGGCGGCCGTACGCCGACCAGCTCCTCAATCGCTTCGAGGTCCGCGTCCTCCAGCTCGAAGACAGCCGTCACGGGAGCGACCGTGTCGAGATCCTTCGTGCGCCGGTCCCTGGCCAGGTTCCGCCGCGGATAGTCGGTGGTGACATGAAAGTCGTCCGCGTTGTTGGCCGGGTTCAGCCGATGCAGAGCCTTGAGAACCGTCGTCTTGCCCGACTCATTCTTGCCGATCAGGCACGTGACCTCGGGGTCGACAGCCATGGTCTGCTTGTTCGTGATGTTGCGGAACGCCTCGATCTCCACTGACGTCACCAGCATGGCACTCCCCTCCAAGGGCCACGTTGCCCTTGTCTGTTCCGCGCAGCGTGGGGCCTGTGCCAGATGGGACAGGTGCGACCGCGCGATGTGGCTTAATCAGCCAGTATGAATCCCGCCACTGACAGCGGTGCCTCCGATGATTGGTTGGAAGCGGTCTCGCCCAAGGGCTCGTAGCGTGCGTCAGCCAGCGCTGTCCCGAGAATGCAGAAACTGGCAGGCGGGGGCAGACGACGTGGGAGAACTGACGCTACGGACTGCAGGGTGCTGGCCCTGTCGGCTGGCCGCTTGGAGGGCGGACGTGGGACAGATCGAGCAGGGTTTGGAGCGTGCATTGCGCACCCGGCCTGTTCCTTCAAGCACCGAGGCACGCCTGCGGTTTTTGCTGGCGGCGCACCGAGGTTCCACCCAGAGGGTCGCCGCCGTGCTGGGGGTGTCGCAGCGCACCGTGCAGCGGTGGGTAACGAAGAAGCCAGGAGCGCGTCGTCCGCCAGGTCCGATGCAGGTCCGGGCGATCGAGGAAGCAGTGCTGGCTCGCTGGCAGCCCCGGATACGGGCCCGTCGGCGTGCCCAGGCAGAGGCGGAGGGGTTCGTCTTCCATACCCGTGCGCGATTCGGGTTCGCGGCTCCTGCAGGCTCCTCAGATGATCCGCGGGTGCGGTGGATTACCCAGGACCTGCCGGGAGAGGTGGCCCGGGAGTTGTTCGCCGCTCGGGATGCCGGCGCGGGTGAGCAGCAGCAGACGGTGATCCTGGCCCGGGCGCTGGGGCACTCCTACTTTCGCGAGTGGGGCCGCCGGGCCCACGGTCTGCACATCGCTTTCAGCGACGTCGAGTTCGCCGACTTCTCGATCGGCTGAGCCTGCCTCGTCGAGCGCCCGCGTCAGGGGTCAGCGTCGCGAGGGCCTAGCGCGCCTGGCCGGTATCGCTTCGTATCTCTCGGCTTCCTGCCGCTCGCGCCAATCCCACTCCACACGGCCGGCCGGGCCTTTGCGGCGGGCTTTGGGCGGCTGGGGCGGGCGCAGCCTGGCCGTCTCCGCCACGCGCAGCAGGTGCGCACGGTCCCCTGGCGCGGCGAGCAGTTCCTGGTCTTCGCCGGATGCGAGCCGGGTGAAGCAGGCCGCGGCCCGTAAGAAGGTGCCTGCCCAGGGGGGTACGGGGTAGGTGGCACAGCCGTCGGTGTAGCGGGCGTGGTCGTGCAGGGCGAGCGTGGTCGCGGTGTCGTCGTAGTCGCGAGGGCGGGCGGTGGCGAGTTGCTGAAGGGAGGCGCCGGTGAACAGCGCGGTGGCAACGGTGGCTGCCAGGCGAGGGTGTGCGGTTGCCGCGTGAAGCCGGTGGGCGACTTGCTGGGCGGTGTGCGCGGTGAGAGGAGCGGGCGGTGGGCGGTGCCGCCAGGCGATCGGGGCGGCGTGCACGGGTCGGCGCAGGGGCGGGGGCTGTCGTAGGAGACGAGGCGGTCCAGTGCGGGCAGGGTGAGGCACTGGCCGGCTGGCCCGGCGGGCTCGTCTGCCGGCGGGGGTGCGGCGATAGGTGTGCCGTAGTAGTGGCGGCGGGCGGCCTCGAAGTCGGCGGTGACGGAGTAGTCGACCGTCTGCAGGGCCTGGTGCAGAGCGGCGGGAAGGTGAGGGCGGTGGCAGACCAGGGTCAGGTGGATACCGGTGAGGGCTTGTAGCTGCAGGAGGCGCATCGCGCGACGGGCGGTGAGGCGGTGGGCACGCAGGACGGTCAGCCGGGTGACGGGCAGGGCGGTCATCCAGGCGGTGGCGGCTTCCCAGGCCGGCTGACGCCCGGCGGGGAAACGCCCCGGGAGCAGGGGCGGTTTACCGAGTGCGGCGAGAAGGTCGTGGGCGAGGCCGGTTTCGCTGGTGGTGCCCGGGCCGGGGTGCAGGGTGATCCGGCCGGACGACGGGTGGTGGGCGGCCAGGGCGGTATGCGTGTGGATCGCGTCGTCATGGCGGTCGATGACCACGGTGATGGGCGGCGGTGGCGCGGCGAGGGGCATGGAGGTGTGGTGGTCAGGCGAGGCGGCTGAAGGCCCAGCGCAGCAGTTCCTGGTCGACGCGGGGGCGGCCGGTGCGGGCCAGGGCGGTACGGGTGTGGGCGGTCAGCTGGGCCCAGGCACGGAAGTTGCCGTGCGCGGCGTGGCTGTCGGCGAAGGTAATGTCCTCAGGATCGGCGTCCGCCCAGATCGGGTGGAACAGAGGGATGGCCTCGAGGACCTCGCTGGAGGTGAGGCGGGTGAAGTGCTGCCAGATGAAGATGCGGGAGGAGAGCATCGGCTCGCGGCGCAGCACGGTGTGGCAGCCCTCCCCGCCGACGAAGATGATCGCGAGCTGGGTGGAGGGCTCGTCCCACAGGTAGCGGAAGTACTCGAACGCCTCCCCGTTGAGCCATTGGGCCTCGTCGACGAGGAAGGTGCGGGGGCGCTCGGCCAGAGCGGTCTTCAACAGTCGATCGAACTCGCTGGGGTGGCGCGGCGGTTCACCTGCCAGGTCAAGCGCAGTGAACAGTTCGTAGCGCACCGCGCGGGCGGTGGGCCGGGCCCGGAAGGTGATCTTTCGGACGTCCTCGCCGGGTTCGAGTGCGCGCAGGCAGGTGTTGACAGCCAGGGTCTTGCCGAAGCCGGCGCCGCCGTGGATGCACATCATGGCCCGCGCGGCGACGGTGTCGGTGATGTTCTCCCGCGCGGTGAGCAGGGCCCGGGTGGTGACCACGGAGGCGTCCGGCAGGTCGACGTACTGGTAGGTGGCCGCAGTCACGAGGCGTCTCCGTCTTCGTCGGGGGTGGGAGGTGCGGCCTGCCTGCCCGGGCCGTCTGGGACTGCAGGGGCGGAGTTACGGCCGGACGGGAGCGGGGCGGGCGGGCCTGGCGTGGTCAGCGCAGCCAGGGAAGCTGGGGTGCGCCAGTCGGCCGGGGGCGCGGCGGGCGGGATGACGTCCGGCAGCGCGAGCTGCGACAGGCTGGTGCCGGCACTCCGGGCGAGTTCGGCATCGGCCTGCGCACCGGTCAGCGCGCCGAGCCGCCGAGGGGGCTCAGCCTGGGTGACGGCGGCGTAGCGCTGTCGCTGGGAAGCTTCGAGGTCCTTTTTCAGGCGGCGGCTTCGGGCAGCCCGTGCCCGCCGTACGGCGCTGAGCTGCTCTTCGGTTGCCTGGTCGGCCAGGTCCGCGGGACCGAGGTAGCGGCCGGTGGCGGCGTGGTAGACCTCGATGCGGTGGTCGTGGTGGGGCATGAAGCGGATGCGGACCTGGATCCCGGCCTGGCCGGTCATCCACGGCCCCACATAGTCACGTTTCCTGAAGCGGATGCCGCGGGTGGTCAGCGTGCGGGTGCCGGCGTCTTCCAGGGTGAACGTCCACAGGTCCGCGGCCGGCACGTCCCGCAGCGGGGTGGGATCGTCCTGCCACGCCTCGAGCGGAGTCTGGCCCCGCAGCGGTGAGGGGTGGTGCTCGGTGTTCCACCACCGTGTCCAGTCCAGCAGCCGGGCGGTGAAGTCCTCGAAGCTGAGCAGTACTTCGTCCTTCGGCCGGGAGGGGCGTTTGCCGGGGCGCGGCTGGCGGGCGTAGCCGGGCAGCGCGGCCAGGAACATGCTTTCCACCGCCCGGTTCAGGCCCTCCACGGTGCCCTTGAGGTGGGGGGTGTAGGCGGGCAGGTCCTCCACGGTGACGTCCAGGAGATCGAACGCGGCGGTCACCGTCCTGGACAGGAAGTCCTTGCCGCGGTCCACCCGTACTTTCTCGGGCAGGCCGCCGAACGGGCCGTAGGGGTCCTCGCGCAGGACCGCGGAGCGCAGCGCGGCCAGCACCGACTCCCGCGACGGATGCACCGGCGTGACGGCGACGCCGGTGATCGCGTTGGTGGCGCAGTCGGTGAACCACGTGATCCACGGCCTGCGGGGCTTGCCGTCGACGTCGACCAGCACCGGGGCCTGCATGTGGTCGGTCTCCCATGCCTGGTTGCGCCAGCCCCGCGGCCGGGCCAGGAACACATCGTGTTTGCGCGCCGCCCGCTCGCCTTTCGCGAGTCCGGCCCGCTCCCCCGGCGTCAGGTCCCGCTGGATCGCCCGGTGCAGCGTCGGAATCGACGGAGGCGGCTGCCCCCCACCCCTGGCCGCGCGAGCGGTCAGCTCACGATGGACCGCCGCGACGTTCCCCTTCCACAGCCCCAGCAGACTCCGGACCTCCGAGGTTACGGTGAAGCGATCCCTGCTCTGGGCCCGTGCCCCAGGCTCCGCGGCCGCGGACTCGTCGCGCTCGGCGGCGGCCAGCCACCGCCACACCGTGCGCTCAGTCACTTCCAACGACTCCGCCATCAGCCGTACATGACGGATCGTCAGTTTCTGGTCCTGCCGCAGGGCGAGCAGCCGGCGCACGGCAGGGCCGCGCAGCGCCGACAGGGAGGAAGAAGGCAAACCTCCCCGCGCGTGCGGACCGTCCTCGTGGCCGCCGGCCTCTCCCGGCCCGGAGCCGCCGGTCACAGCGGCCCCATGAGCCGTGCGCAGGCCCGCTCCAGCAACCGGCGGTCCACTACCGCACGGCTCTTGCCGTAGATCTCGGCGGTCAGGTGCGAGGTCAGCTTCGCCCACGTCCGGAAATTGCCGTGCCCCACATGCTCGTCCACCCACACGACATCGGCCTCGCTCACGTCCTCCCACAGCGGGTGGAAGGCCGCCATCGCCGCTGCCACCTCGCCCGGGCGAAGACGAGGTACCAACTCCCAGGTCAGCACCCGAGAGGCCAGCGCGGGCACCCGGCGCAGCGCCCGTTCGCTGCCCGCGCCCGCCAGAAGGAGCGCCGTGTCCGTGTCCGGGTGGTCCCACAGCCCGCGCAGAAACTCCAGCGCCGGCCCCGGAAGGCGCTGTGCCTCGTCCAGTACCAGCACGCGGGGCTGCCGTAGCGCGTTCACCAGCGTCAGGTCGGCCTCCCCCGCCCCGCGCGGTAGACGCCTGCCCAGCTCCAGGGCGTCCGCGAGCACCCGGCGCAGTTCGGGAACCGTCGGGTGCACACCGACGTGGACCCGGCGGACCCGGGCCGGGTGCGGCAGCTGGGACAGGGCGTACTGCAACGCGACGGTCTTGCCCTGGCCGGCGTCGCCGTACAAACACACCACCGCCCCGACCGCGGCCGCGTGTGCGACCGTCCGCAGCACCGATCGAACGGCAGGTGTGTGCACCACCTGCGCGCCCGGCACCAGGACCGGAACCTGCGCCAGGTGCTTCTGCTCCCGCAGAAACACCTGCCCGCCTGTACCTTGGCCGGCCACGACGTTCAGGCCGAGCTCGCTGAGCGGATCGGGCCTGCGTGGCCCGGCCACCACGGGCTCCCGCTCGACCATCAACGCCCGGCCCGCCCGGCGGTCCCTGCGGATCACCCGGTGCAGTGTCGACGCCGACGGAACCGAGGCCCCGCCGCTGGCAGCGGCCAGCCGGCGCCTCAGCTCAGCGACACTCCCTCCCACCTCGCCCAGCAACGCCCACACCTCGTCCGACACCGCATACCCCTGCCGGACCGGCGCCTCCACCTGCCCGGTCGTCTTGGCCTGCTCCAGCCAGCGCCACACCGTACGCTCCGAGACACCCACCGTCTCAGCGACCGCACGCACATGCCGCGTCGACAACTCCCCCGCCTGCTGCCGCTCCAGCAGACGACGCACCACCAACCCCCTGGGCAGCACAGGCCCACGACCGGCCCTTACCTCTTGGTCCACCCCACGATCACACCGGCCGGGCCCACCTCACCGCATAAGAACTCTCGAACCTGAGACAGCATCAGCTGCCATGCGATAAAGCCCCACGACAGCGATCCAACCCATCAATCTCTCATCTCATGACAGCGGCCCCCCACCCGCAAACACCCACTGACCAGCCCCGTAACGCGAACCCCTGGACCAGCGTGACCGACTCTCACCACCACCGACACCAACCCGAGAGATCGCAGGCGGGCCGCCGAACGCTTCCAGGTCTCACCGACCACCGCCCAGCGGTGGGCTGCCCGCTACCGCACCCTCGGTGAGGCCGGCATGGCCGACCGCTCCTGCCGCCCGCACACCAGCCCGCGCCGCACCCCAACCCGCACCGAGCGGCGGATCATCAAGGTCAGGCTCATCCGCCGGTGGGGCCCGGCCCGCATAGCCCATCTGCTGAACCTGGTGCCCTCGACCGTGCACCGGGTACTGACCCGATTCGGTCTGGCCCGCCTGGCCCATCTGGACCGCGCGACCGGCCGGCCCATACGCCGCTACCAACGCGAGAAGCCGGGAGAGCTGGTGCATGTGGACATCAAGAAGCTCGGCAACATCCCCGACGGCGGCGGCCACAAGACCCTCGGCCGACAGGCCGGCCGCAAGACCCGCTCGAACGCTGGCTACAGCTATATCCACACCGCTGCCGACGACCACTCCCGCCTCGCCTACAGCGAGATCCTCGCTGACGAGCGCAAAGAGACCGCCACCGCGTTCTGGAGCCGGGCCCACGCGTTCTTCACTACCTGCGGGATCACCGTTGAACGAGTCCTGACCGACAACGGCTCCTGCTACCGCTCACGCGACTGGCGCGATGCCCTGGCGGCGGCCGGGATCGCACACAAGCGAACCCGGCCCTACCGGCCACAGACCAACGGCAAGGTCGAACGCCTCAACCGCACCCTGCTCGACGAGTGGGCCTACAACCGCCCCTATCGCTCAGAGCAGGAACGACGCGAAGCGTTCCCCACATGGCTCCACTCCTACAATCACCACCGCGGACACACCGCGCTCGCAGGCAAACCACCTGCCAGCCGCGTCCCCAACCTCACAGGGCAATACACCTAGGGCCTGTGTGATGTCGTGATCAATCGGCGGTCTTCAGCAGGTCGTCGATCCAGATCATCGATGCGCGGAGGTGGAGGCCGGCCAGGTAGCTTTCGGGTGTCTTGTCGTATCTGGTTGCGATACCTCGCCAGGCT
>NZ_JAGGPC010000093.1:0-15116 GCF_018614005.1 Streptomyces sp. ISL-99 | reverse complement strand
GCCCCGGCGGGCCGGGCGCCGGCGCGGGCGGGCCCGGTCCGGTGGGCCCCGTGGGCCCCGTGAATCCCCTGGGCCCCGTGGGCCCCTCGGGCCCGACCGCCGGTCCGGCCACCGGCAGCGCGACGTTCCCCGGTCCGAGCATCGGCGGCTCGCCGTTCCCGCCGGGTGCGGCCACTCCCTCGGTCCCGGGCCCGCCGCGCATGAGCGACGACACCGCCGTGCTGACGCCCCAGAGCCCGGCCCCCGGCACCCCGGCGGGCGGCAACGTCTCCGGTGACACGCTGACCAGTGGCATCCCCGTGGTCCAGCCGGCCGACCGGCACTCGCCGTTCGCCCCGCCGCAGGCCGACGCCCGTTTCGTGCCGGACCTGGGGCCCGGCCTCTCCGGCGACCCGGCGGGCCCGGACACGCCCGCGCGCACCACACCGCCCCCGTCCCCCGCCGCCCCCGCCAAGAAGGGCCGCTCGAAGCTGGTCCTGCTGGCCGTGGGTGTCGTGGCCGTGGCCGGTGTGGCGTACGGCGCGGGTCTCCTGATGAACCACTCCGACGTACCGAAGGGCACCACTGTCCTCGGCGTCGACATCGGCGGCGGCACCAAGGAGGAAGCGGTCGGCAAGCTCGAGGCCGCCCTCGGCAAGCGCGCCGCCACCCCGCTTCAGCTCACCGTCGACGGCAAGCAGACGAAGCTCCCGCCGTCCAACGCGGGCCTCACCCTGGACAGCCAGGAAACCGTGCGCGCCGCCGCGGGCAGCGACTACAACCCCGTCTCCGTGATCGGCTCCCTCTTCGGCGGCGAGCGTGTCGCCCAGCCGGTGATCCCGGTCGACGAGGAGAAGCTGAGCGTCGCGCTGGCCGACCTGGCGGGCACCTCGGGCACGGCCAGCGAGGGCACGATCAAGTTCGTACCGGGCAAGGCGGTCGCCGTACCGGGCAAGGCGGGCAAGCAGCTCGACGTCGCCCGCTCGATGGTCCGGGTCAGGGACGCCTACCGCGCCCAGGTGGAGACCGGCAAGCCGAACACGGTGGAGCTGCCCGTCATCACGAAGGCCCCGACGATTGACAAGGCCGAACTCGACCGGGCCATGAAGGAATTCGCGCAGCCCGCGATGTCCGGCCTGATCACGATCAAGGCGGGCGGCAAGCAGATCCAGTTCGGCCCGGCGAGGTCCCTGCCGAAGATCCTCTCCATGAAGCCGATCGACGGCCGTCTGGTGGAGGTCTACAACAAGCCGGCGATCGAGCAGCTGCTGGAGGGCGTGTTCGACGGCGTCCAGATCACCAAGGGCGACGGCAAGAAGCACCCGGTCACCGCGGACGACGTGGCCTTCGCCATGCGCACGGCGCTCCTGGGCAAGACCCCGGCGGAGCGAATCCAGGAAATCAGCCTCAACCCGAGCTGAGTGACATTTTCCGGGTGTGGCCCCCGCGACCCGCCCCGCACGTCCCCGCCCCCGGCACCCAAACCGGACCCAGCGCGCCAGGACCCAGCGCACCCGGACCTCAGTTCAGCCGCGCCCGAGCCGCCCGCGCCCGCCGGCGGATCGCCTCCGCCGACGTGAGGTCCACCGCCGCCACCACGTCCGCGTACGCCTCCATCTCCGCCGCCCCGCCCAGGAAATCGCCCCGCTGCACCAGCAGTTGCGCCCGCTCGAACCTCAGCCGCGCCGCGTGCGACGGCAGCAGCAGGGACAGCTCCACCGCCCACAGCTGGACATCCGTACGCTCCGGCCGGGCCGACGCCCACGCCCGGATGTTGTTCAGGATCCGCAGGACGATCTCCAGCGGATCCGCCGGCATCAGCATCGAGGGGTCGAGCGGTTCCCCCGTCGCCCCCGCCACCAGCAGCTCCGCGTCCGCCCCCGTCAGCAGCCGCCCCCCGTCGAACGGGTCGACCAGCACCTGTTCGTCCCGGGCGCCGAAGCCCACGACGAAGTGACCCGGCAGAGCGACCCCGTACACCGGCGCCCCCGCCCGCCGCGCCACCTCGATCCACACCACAGACAGCAGAATCGGCAGCCCGCGCCGCCGCCGCAGCACCTCGTGCAGCAGCGAGGACTCCAGCCGCTGGTAGTCCCCCGGCGTCCCCCCGAACCCGCACCGCGACCCCAGCAGCCCGGACACGGCGGACGCCCACCCCCGCGCGCCGCCGGGGCGAAACGGCAGCAGACCCGCCAGCCGGTCGAGCTCGATCTCGGCCGCGTCCATCCCGGCCTCGTCCAGCGAGGCGTCCGCCTCCGCGCCCACCAGCAGGCACAGCAGCGCGAGGTCGGGCCGCTCCGAGCGGGCTTCCTCGGCGAAGCGCCGGCGTCGTTCGGACTCGGTGGGTCGTCGCATACGTGTTTCGTACCGCCTATGCCGGTCGGAAGTGGTGGTAGCTGTGATGGGTGGCGAAGCCCATGCCGTCGTACAGCGCCCGCGCACCGCCGTTGTCGTCCTCGACCTGGAGCCACGCGGCCGAAGCGCCCTCGTCCAGCGCCTGCCGGGCCAGCGCTGTCATCACCGCGCTGGCGAGCCCCTGCCGCCGGTACGCCGGGTCGACCTCGACCGCCATGAACCCGGCCCACCGCCCGTCGACGACGCACCGCCCGATCGCGGCGGGCACCTCCCCGTCGCCGGGGACGGAGGCGAACCACACCGAGGGGCCGCTCGCCAGCACCTTCGTCACGTGCGGCCCCGGCTCCTCGAACCGCTGGTACCGCGCGAGCCAGCCCGCGTCGCACGCCCGGGCGATCCGGACCCGTGAGACGTCCGCGTCCAGATCGCCGATCGGGGCGAGCGCGGCGATCCGTACTTGCGCGGTGACCTCGCGGAACCACCCGCACCGCTCCAGCTCGGCGGCGAGACGCTCCTGCGCGCCCTCGGCGCCGGTGGCGACCTGGACGTACGCGGGAAGCCCCCGGGCGGCGTACCACTCCCGTACCCGCTCCAGCGCCGCGCCGACCGGCATGCCGGGATCACCGAGCGGCAACGCCGAGTTGGCGCGCCGGGTGAAGCCGCCGGCGGCGCGCAGCAGCCACTCGCCGAGCGGCTCGCTCTCGACGGGCTGCCACGCGCGTGCGCAGACCCGCGCGAGCTCCTCGAAGGTCGCCGCGGGGCCGCGCCGCCGGGCCGGGGCGGGCGGCACGACCTTGCCCGCGACCAGGGACGACTCCGCGATACGGACGGACTCGCCGTCGCGGCGTGTGATCGTCAGCACACCGCTGTCCCAGGATGTGAGAACACCGACCGTGTCAGCGAACTTCGCCCCCGGCGCTCCGGCTTCGTCGAGGCGCCTGACTGATACACGTTTGCCCACGTCATCAGGCGAAATACGGACCTCAAGTCGTCCGCCGGTAGTGAATTCCACAGCTCTGTCCGCCCCTCCTGTTCGGATCGTGCCCGGGAACGGAGATACTAGAGGCGGGCATCGACGACGCCGCGCTCCCGCGCGCCACGTGGACGGAGCCGCAGATCGGCCCGCCGCGCCCTATCGAGGAGGAACGACAGCGTGACCTACGTCATCGCGCAGCCTTGTGTCGACGTCAAGGACAAGGCGTGCATCGAGGAGTGCCCGGTCGACTGCATCTACGAGGGCTCCCGGTCCTTGTACATCCACCCGGACGAATGCGTCGACTGTGGTGCCTGTGAGCCGGTCTGCCCGGTCGAGGCCATCTTCTACGAGGACGACACCCCGGAGGAGTGGAAGGACTACTACAAGGCGAACGTCGAGTTCTTCGACGAGCTCGGCTCGCCCGGTGGTGCTTCCAAGCTCGGCCTGATCGAGCGCGACCACCCCTTCATCGCAGCGCTCCCGCCGCAGAACCAGTAAGCGGCGAGGCAAGTGCGCCGCCCCGGTCCCGTACGGCCTGCTCGCCGTACGGGACCGAGGCGTATCCAGAGCCCGTACGAGCACCAGAAAGCGATCCACCGTGTCCGCAGTCACTGACCGCCTGCCCACCTTCCCCTGGGACAAGCTGGAGCCGTACAAGGCGACGGCGGCCGCCCATCCGGACGGCATCGTGGACCTGTCCGTCGGCACGCCCGTCGACCCGGTCCCCGAGCTGATCCAGCGGGCCCTCGTCGCGGCGGCGGACTCCCCGGGCTATCCGACGGTGTGGGGCACGGTGGCGCTGCGGGACGCGCTCACGGGGTGGGTGGAGCGGCGCCTCGGCGCGCGCGGTGTCGCGCACACCAACGTGCTGCCGGTCGTCGGCTCGAAGGAGCTGGTGGCCTGGCTGCCGACGCAGCTGGGTCTGGGCCCCGGGGACCAGGTGGCGTACCCCCGGCTCGCGTACCCGACGTACGAGGTGGGCGCACGGCTGGCACGGGCCGAGCCGGTCGCGTACGACGATCCACTCGCGGACCTCGACCCCGCCCGCGTCAAGCTGCTCTGGCTCAACTCACCCTCCAATCCCACGGGCCGCGTCCTGGCCAAGGACGAGCTGATCCGGATCGTGGCGTGGGCGCGCGAGCACGGGGTGCTGGTCTTCAGCGACGAGTGCTACCTGGAGCTGGGCTGGGAGGCCGAGCCCGTTTCCGTACTGCACCCCGATGTGTGCGGCGGTACGTACGAGGGCATCGTCGCCGTCCACTCGCTCTCCAAGCGCTCCAACCTGGCCGGCTACCGCGCCGCGTTCCTGGCGGGTGACGCGGGCGTGCTCGGCGACCTGCTGGAGATCCGCAAGCACGGCGGCATGATGACCCCGGCGCCGGTCCAGGCGGCGACGGTCGCGGCGCTCGGCGACGACACGCACGTGGCGGAGCAGCGCGAGCGGTACGCGGCCCGGCGGGCGGCGCTGCGCGGCGCGCTGGAGGCGCACGGCTTCCGGATCGAGCACAGCGAGGCGAGCCTGTACCTGTGGGTGACGCGCGACGAGCCGTGCTGGGAGACGGTGGCCCACCTGGCCGGGCTGGGGATCCTGGCGGCCCCGGGCGACTTCTACGGGCCCGCGGGAGACCGTTTCGTACGGGTGGCGTTCACGGCCACCGACGAGCGCGTCGCGGCGGCCGTCAAGCGCCTCGGCGGCTGAATCACTGCGTACGTACGCGAAGGGGCCCCGGGGAGTTCGTGCTCCCCGGGGCCCCTTCTGTTTGCGTACGGACTGTTCGCGTACGGACTAGCCGAGCGGCAGGCCCGTGCTGGGCAGGGAGCTGGTCGGCAGGCCGCCACCGGTGGGCAGCGCGTCGGCGGCCGGCAGGCCGCCACCCGCGGTCTTGGTGGTGTCGCCGAGGACCTCACCGGCGCTTCCGGCGACGTCACCGGCCGCCTTCTGCGCGGCGGGGGTGGCGGTCTTGCCGGCCTTGCCGACGGTCTTGCCGGCGGCCGGGAGGGCCTTCTTGACGGCCTGGCTGCCGGTGTCACCCGCGGTCTTGGAGCTCTTCTGCGCCGTGCTGTCGACGGTGTCGCCGAGACCGGCGCCGTCCAGGGCGGTCAGGCCACCCAGGTTCGGGGCGGCGGGGAGCTCAGCGGCGCTCGCGGAGCCGGCCGCACCGACCACGGGGGCTGCGCCGGCCGCGATGAGCAGTGCGGCGCGGGCGATCCGACGGGTCAGGGGGAGAGACATGGTGCTCCTTAGACGGGAGAGACGAGGTTGATGTGGAGACTGTCTGTCCGACGATCAGACGCCGTGACAACCGCTGAAAGGGAGGGGGAGGTTGCGGTGCACCAAGGTAAAGAGTTTGCAATGCGTCGCATTATCGGCTGCGGATGAACCCGGGCAAACAACCCGCGCCGCGAGGCGGCGTACGAGGGCCGGTTCCCTTTGTTTCCCGGCGAATTCGGGAATGGAGGGGTGATGATCCGCAGGTGCGTCCGCAACCCCGCTGCCGGGGGGTCCGCTTACCGCTTTCGAGTGATCGCCCGCACTACTGCGCGGTGGTGATCCGGACCTCTCCGGAGCCGTTCCGGGCGTTCCCGGACTGCCATTCCTTCCCGGAATCACCGGTGGTCCACACGCGGTCGGCGTAGGTGACCTGTTCGATGCGTAGCTCGGAGGCGTGGGCGACGGCCCAGTGCGCGAGCTCCCAGCCGCGCCGGTCGCCGGCGCTCCTGCCGGTGCCCGCCGCCTGCGCGGGTACGGGCACGGTCACGGTCGCCGCAGCGGGGGTGCTGCCGAGCTTCGCGCTCGCGCCTGCCGCGCCTGCCGCACCTGCTGTGTCCATCGTGTCCGCTGTGTCGGCAGAGTCTGCTTCGTCCGCCGACCCGGCGGCCTGAGCCTTGGGCAGTACGTCCGGCCCGAAATCCCTTATCAGCGCGGCCCGTACGTCGGCCGGCCTGCCCGGCTGCGCGTCCCGGGGGGCCGAGCAGGTCAGCGACGCGGGCGCGCGCCCGGTGAGCGCGGCGGCCAGCAGCGCCGCGTCCGGCTCGTGCTTCGCGTACGCCTGCGGGAAACCGCTGCGCTGGACGCGCTGGGCGGCGACGGTCAGCGGCAGCCGGGAGTAACCGGGCACCTTCTCCAGGTGCTCGTAGAACTTCTCGGCCGAGTAGCCGGGATCGAGGATCTGCTTCGGGGTGCCCCAGCCCTGCGACGGGCGCTGCTGGAAGAGGCCGAGTGAGTCACGGTCGCCGTACTTGATGTTGCGCAGCGCCGACTCCTGGAGCGCGGTCGCGAGCGCGATCGTCACCGCCCGCTCCGGCAGCCCGCGCGAGGTGCCGACGGCGGAGATCGTCGCGGCGTTGACCGCCTGCTCCGGACTGAGCTCGTACGTCGTCCCGTCGCCCTCCGCGGAGCGCACGACGCAGCGCGGTGCGCCCGCGCCGCCGGTCACGTACTGCGCCACCAGATACCCGGCCAGCGCGAGCAGCACGGCGACGCCCGCCGCGATGCGCAGGGCACGGCGGCGAGTTACGGAAGTGGTGGACTCAGACACGCTGCCTAAGGTACTGGAGGCCGTTTCCGCCCCTTCCGGGGGACGACTCCTTTTCGCGGGACGGCCCGGCGGCCTCCGGCCAGTGCCGGTTAGTCTCGGGGGCATGGCCGAAACTCCGCTTGACCTCTTCCTGGACGCCCCCGCGCTGACCGCCCGGCTCGTCGACTTCCCGTCGGTGAGCGGCGGCGAGAAGGCCCTCGCCGACGCCGTCGAGGAGGCGCTGCGCGCGCTGCCGCACCTCACTGTCGACCGGTACGGCAACAACGTGGTGGCCCGTACGAACCTGGGGCGCGCCGAGCGGGTCATCCTGGCCGGGCACATCGACACCGTCCCGATCGCGGACAACGTGCCGTCCAGGCTCGACGAGAACGGCGTCCTGTGGGGCTGCGGTACGAGCGACATGAAGTCCGGGGTCGCCGTTCAGCTGCGCATCGCCGCGACGGTCCCCGAGCCCAACCGTGACCTGACCTTCGTCTTCTACGACAACGAAGAGGTCGCCGCGCATCTCAACGGCCTCGGGCACGTCGCCGACGCCCACCCCGACTGGCTGGCGGGCGACTTCGCCGTACTCCTCGAACCGTCCGACGGGCAGGTCGAGGGCGGCTGCCAGGGCACGCTGCGGGTGCTGCTGCGCACGGCGGGGGAGCGGGCGCACTCGGCGCGGAGCTGGATGGGGTCCAACGCGATCCACACGACCGCGCCGATCCTGGCCAGGCTGGCGGCGTACGAGCCGCGGCGGCCCGTGATCGACGGCCTGGAGTACCGCGAGGGTCTCAACGCCGTCGCGATCGAGGGCGGTGTCGCGGGCAACGTCATCCCCGACGCGTGCACGGTGACGGTCAACTTCCGTTACGCGCCCGACCGCAGCGAGGAGGAGGCGCTCGCGCACGTACGCGAGGTCTTCGCGGACTGCGACATCGCGGAGTTCGTCGTGGACGACCACTCGGGGGCGGCCCTGCCGGGCCTCTCGCACCCGGCCGCCGCCGCGTTCATGGCGGCGGTGGGCGGCACCGCTCAGCCCAAGTTCGGCTGGACCGACGTCTCGCGCTTCAGCGCGGTCGGGGTGCCGGCGGTCAATTACGGTCCGGGGAACCCGCTTCTCGCGCACAAGCGGGACGAGCACGTGGCCGTCGAGCGAATCACGCACTGCGAGGAGCGACTTCGCGCCTGGCTGACTGCCTGAATTTCACTGTTCGTCACGTGTGTGGACCTACGCTGTCCGGACAATGTTCGGCAGCGGAGGGAGTACGGCATGGCGATTCCTGAAGAGGAGCGGGTACCGGAAGAGCAGCGTCTGGGGCCTGTGGTGCGCCGCGGCGACCAAATCCAGCCGGGCACAACCGACCAGCGGCTGCTGGACTCCAACGGTGATACCAGCTGGGTGCACACGGACCCCTGGCGGGTCATGCGGATGCAGGCGGAGCTGGTGGACGGTTTCGGCGCTCTCGCCGAACTGCCGCCCGCCATCAGCGTCTTCGGTTCGGCGCGCACGCGGCCCGGCATGCCCGACTACGAAGCGGGCGTGGAGCTCGGCAGGGGCCTGGCCGAAGCCGGGTTCGCGGTGATCACGGGCGGCGGGCCCGGGGCGATGGAGGCGGCGAACAAGGGGGCGCGGGACGCCAAGGGCATCTCGGTCGGCCTCGGGATCGAGCTGCCCTTCGAGCAGGGCATCAACCCGCACGTCGACATCGGCGTCAACTTCCGCTACTTCTTTGTCCGAAAAATCATGTTTGTGAAGTACGCGCACGGCTTCGTGGTCCTGCCGGGCGGACTCGGCACGATGGACGAGCTCTTCGAGGCCCTGACGCTGGTCCAGACCCGCAAGGTCACGCGCTTCCCGATCGTGCTCTTCGGTACGGCGTACTGGAGCGGACTGGTCGACTGGCTGCGCGACACGGTGATCGCGCAGGGGAAGGCGTCGGAGAGGGACCTGCTGCTGTTCCACGTGACGGACAGCGTGGAGGAAGCGGTGGCTCTGGTCTCGAAGGAGTCGGAGAGGTAACCGGGTAGCCGCTGCGCGGGGCTTCGGCCCCGCGCAGCGGCCCCGCGCCCCGACCCGCCGCGCCCCCTCAGGCCAGACCCCGCCGCGCCACCGCCGGGGGCCGGTGGCCCGCGATGGACGCCACCATGTCCAGCACCTGCCGCGTCTCCGCCACCTCGTGCACCCGGTAGACCTGCGCGCCCAGCCACGCCGAAACCGCCGTCGTGGCCAGCGTCCCGACCACCCGTTCCTTCACCGGCCGGTCGAGTGTCTCGCCGACGAAGTCCTTGTTGGACAGGGAGACCAGGACAGGACGGCCCGTCTCCACCATCTCGCCGAGCCGCCGCGTCGCCTCAAGGCTGTGCCGGGTGTTCTTCCCGAAGTCGTGCCCCGGATCGATCAGAATCGCGTCGCGCCGTACGCCCAGCTTCTCCGCGCGCTCCGCCAGTCCGAGGGTCACGGCGAGGATGTCCGCCATGACGTCGTCGTACGTGATCCGGTGCGGCCGCGTCCGCGGCTCCGCACCGCCCGCGTGCGTACACACCAGGCCCACGTCGTAACGGGCCGCCACCTCGGCCAGCCGCGGGTCGACACCGCCCCACGCGTCGTTCAGCAGGTCCGCCCCGGCCTCGCAGACCGCCTCACCCACCTCGTGCCGCCAGGTGTCGACGCTGATCACCACGTTCGGGTGGCGCCGGCGCACCTCGGCCACGAAACCGACCGTGCGCCGGGCCTCCTCGGCGGCGCTCACCTCTTCGCCGGGGCCGGCCTTCACACCACCGATGTCGATGATGGCGGCGCCCTCGGAGACCGCCTGCTCGACGCGGGCGAGCGCGGGCTCGTCGCGGAACGTCGCACCCTGGTCGTAGAACGAATCAGGGGTCCGGTTCACGATCGCCATGATCACCGGCTCGTGCGCTCCGAACTCGCGCCGTCCCAGCCTGAGCACCGTGTTTCCTCCTCGCGTCGGTCGCCTGCGACCTTAACTGTCAGTGCCGCATGGCACGATCGGGACTGGACAGTTTGCGCTTTGCGCGTGGCCCGGGGAGACGCTCGTGTTCTTGTTCTTGGTTGTGGCGATGGTCGTGGTGGTCGCCGCGGTCACCCTCGCCGTGGTCGGCGGAGGCGGCAGCGACAGCGGCGGGGTGCTGCCCGAAGCAGCGCCCGAACATCTGGTGGACCCGCTGCCCGCGACGCGGCCGGTGGGCCGCGCCGACGTCGAGGCGCTGCGCCTGCCGCTGGCGCCCCGCGGCTACCGGATGGGCGACGTCGACGACGTGCTCGGCCGCCTCGGCGCCGAGCTGGCCGAGCGCGACGCGCGGATCGCGGAGCTGGAGGCCGCCCTGGCCGGTGTCCAGGCCAGGGCGGTCGGCGGCGCCGACCTCTTCAAGGACGGCTCGTGCACAGACACCCCGGGCGAGGAGCCACGGTCATGATCGGCGGAGCCGAGCCGGGCCCGGACGGCCGCCCGCGCTGCCCGTGGGGCCTGGCCACCGAGGAGTACGTCGCGTACCACGACGAGGAATGGGGCCGCCCGGTCCACGGCGACGACGCGCTGTACGAACGCCTCTGCCTGGAGGCGTTCCAGTCCGGGCTCTCCTGGCTGACGATCCTCCGCCGCCGCGAGGGCTTCCGTAACGCCTTCGCCGGTTTCAAGATCGAGTCGGTGGCCGCCTTCACCGACGAGGACGCCGCACGCCTGCTCGCCGACCCCGGCATCATCCGCAACCGCGCCAAGATCGAGGCGACCCTCGCCAACGCCAGGACGCTCGCCGGCTGGCAGCCCGGCGAGCTGGACACCCTGATCTGGTCGTACGCTCCGGAGCCCGCGACGCGCCCGGCCCCGCAGACGATCTCGGACGTGCCCGCGATCACTCCGGAGTCCGTAGCGCTGTCCAAGGCGCTCAAGAAGCGCGGCATACGTTTCGTCGGCCCGACGACGGCGTACGCCCTGATGCAGGCGTGCGGTCTGGTCGACGACCATCTCGCTCAGTGCGTGGCGCGCGGCGGACAGCCCCCAGCGGGCGTCAGCGGCCGAGGTACTCCGGCTTCTCCTTGGCGATGAACGCCTGGACCGCGATGGCGTGGTCCTCCGACGCGCCCGCCCGCGCCTGGAGTTCCTCCTCCTTTTCGAGGGTCTCGCTCAGGCTGTGGCCCGCGCCGTACGCCATGGACTCCTTGAGCGCGGCGTACGCGAGCGTCGGGCCCGCGGCCAGGGTGCGGGCGACGGCCGCGGCCTCGGCGGCCAGGTCGGCGGCGGGCACCAGCTTGTTGGCGATGCCCAGGTCGAAGGCCTCCTGCGCGGAGATCGAGCGCGGGAAAAGCAGCAGGTCGGCGGCGCGGCTCTGGCCGATCAGGCGCGGCAGCGTCCACGAGACGCCCGAGTCGGCGGTCAGCGCGACCCCCGCGAAGGAGGTGTTGAAGGCGGCGGTGTCGGCGACGACCCGGTAGTCGGCGGCGAACGCGAAGCCCGCGCCCGCGCCGGCGGCGACGCCGTTGACCCCGGCGACGACGGGCTTCGGCATCTCGGTGAGGGCCCGCACGATGGGGTTGTAGTGCTCGCGCACCGTGCTCATGGTCCGGCCGGTGCCCGTCTCGCGGTCGGCGGCGAGCGAGGCGATGTGTTCCTTGAGGTCCTGTCCCACACAGAACGCCCGGCCGGCGGCGGTGAGCAGGACCGCCCGTACCGCCGGATCGGCGGCCGCGGCCTGCACCGCGTCCCGCAGGGCGACCTTGGCCTCGGTGTTCATGGCGTTCATGGCGTCGGGACGATTGATCGTGATCGTCGCGAGTCCGTCGGTCACCTCGTAGAGCACGGTGTCGGCCATGGATGGGTCCCCTTTTGCGGCTCGGGCAGGCATGTCCTGCCCAGCATGGCGGAGATCACCGGGGCTGCACATGTGACCTGCGTCTAACAATGTGAGGTCGCTGGGTGCCCCGCGGCGGCGAAGTATCGCAGGCGGACCGCCGAATTGAGTGGTTTTGAGGGAGCGCGTTGCACAAGCGATGCCGGGCGATGTTGGTCATTGGGTCCTGCCATGCGGGATAATGACCTGGAAGCAATGTGTTCGATGCCGGTGACACAGCTGCCCGACTCGGGGCCGCCGGCTGCGATGAGCTGGTTTCAGGAAGGGGAACGAGCATGGCGGCCATGAAGCCGCGAACGGGCGACGGCCCGCTCGAGGTGACCAAGGAGGGGCGGGGCATCGTCATGCGCGTTCCGCTCGAAGGCGGCGGACGACTTGTCGTCGAGCTGACTCCGGATGAGGCCGATGCGCTCGGCGACGCTCTGAAGAAGGTCGTCGGCTGACGCGGAAGCGCCCGAACTTTTCACTGCCCCGGTACGCCGCAAGCGTGCCGGGGCAGTGCTGTGTGCTGGGGCGGGGCGGGCCGGTCAGTCGCGGAGTACCGCGCAGAGCAGGCCGTCGCCCACCGGGAGCAGCGTAGGGACGAGCCGGCGGCTCTCGCGCACTGCGCGCAGCAGCTCACGCAGGCGCAGGACCTCCGCGGGCTGCGCGGCCGAGTCGACCGTGCGGCCGTCCGCGAAGACGCCCTCGAACACGACGATTCCGCCGGGCTTCAGCAGGCGCAACGATTCAGCGAGGTAGTCCATGTACTCAAGACGGTCGCCGTCGCAGAAGACGAGGTCGTACCCCCCGTCGGCGAGACGGGGAAGTACGTCGAGGGCGTTCCCGGGGATGAAACGCGCGCGGTTCGCGGCGTAGCCGGCCGCGCGGAACGCCTCGCGGGCGAACTGCTGCCACTCCGGCTCCGGGTCCACGGTGGTGAGTACGCCGTCGGGCCGCATCCCGTTGAGCAGATAGATGCCGGAAACGCCCGTACCCGTACCGATTTCGGCCACCGCCTTGGCGTCCGCGGTGGCGGCGAGGAGCCGCAGCGCGGCACCTGTGCCGGGAGACACCGCGCGCAGTCCTGCCTCCCGGGCCAGATCACGCGCCCAGTGCAGGGCTTCGTCCTCGGCGACAAAGGCGTCGGCGAACGCCCAGTTCGTCTGCCGGTTGGCGGTAATGGCCCTCTCCTGTCCCCGTAGGTGGCGCAACCGTGACTGTATCCGCTGGCGTCGGGAACCCGCAGATGGGACCGGGCGTTGAAAGGGGCAGGGGGAGACATGGATCAGGACCGCGTGTGGATTCCAAATTCGCGTAAAGATGCTTATCCGGAGCTAACGGGCGAGGTGGCTATGGTAGGGGCTCCACTGGACACCACCAGAGCCGATAGGGGAGGTGCGGCTGCGCCTGTGGATCGGGGAGGAGTGCTGCGGCGCTTCCTCAGGTCGGCGGGTGAGCCGAAATCCGTGACCGACATTGCTGACCGCACACCTTCCACGCATTCCGCACAGACCGCGACCTTCGCCTCAGATGCGGAATCCCAGGCGTGGACTCCTCCCACCTGGGAGGAGATCGTCAGCACCCACAGTGGTCGCGTCTACCGCCTTGCCTACCGTCTGACCGGCAATCAGCACGACGCCGAGGACCTCACCCAGGAGGTCTTCGTCCGCGTCTTCCGCTCGCTGTCGACGTACACGCCCGGCACGTTCGAGGGCTGGCTGCACCGCATCACGACGAACCTGTTCCTCGACATGGTCCGCCGCAAGCAGCGCATCCGCTTCGACGCGCTCGGCGAGGACGCCGCAGAGCGGCTGCCGAGCCGTGAGCCGTCCCCGCAGCAGGTCTTCAACGACACCCACTTCGACGCGGACGTGCAGCAGGCGCTGGACACCCTCGCGCCCGAGTTCCGTGCGGCGGTCGTGCTCTGCGACATCGAGGGCCTGTCGTACGAGGAGATCGCCGCGACGCTGGGCGTCAAGCTCGGGACCGTACGCAGCCGGATCCACCGCGGCCGCTCCCACCTGCGCAAGGCTCTCCAGCACCGGTCTCCCGAGGCACGTGCCGAGCAGCGCTCGCTCGCGAGCGTGGGCACCGGCGTGTCAGCGGTGGGCGGAGAGGGCGGAGCCGAGTGAGTGGCACCCGACCGACCTCTGCCGAACAGCACCTCGGGGACCGGCTGGCCGCCCTGGTGGACGGCGAGCTGAGCCACGACGCCCGCGAGCGTGTCCTGTCGCACCTGGCGACCTGTGCCAAGTGCAAGGCCGAGGCCGACGCCCAGCGCCGCCTGAAGAGCGTCTTCTCCACGACCGCGCCGCCGCCGCCTTCCGAGGGCCTGCTCGCCCGGCTCCAGGGGCTGCCCGGCGGCGGTCCCGGCAGTGACGACGGCGACAACGACGCAACGCCGTTCGGTCACGGAGTCCTCGGCGCCGACACCCCGAGAGCGAGACCCGGCAGACCCGGCAGCAGCTTCGACTTCGGCTACACCCCGGCCGCCGGGCACACCGGCGTCCTTCCCGGCGCCGCACCCGGCCGTGGCTTCCGCATCCATGACGTGGGCCGCGCGGAGGCGGAGCGTTCGGGCGGGCGCGGGAGGCGGCTGGCCTTCGCGGCCGCGAGTGCCGTGTCGCTCGCCGCGTTCGCGCTCGGCGGGGCCATGCCGGTCGGTTCGACGGGCGAGCCCACCGCGAGGGGCGCGGGCTCGGGCAACAAGGTCACGCCGCTGCGCGCGGCGAGTCCGAGCGGTGCGGCCATGGAGAACACCCGCCGCCGTACTACGGGCAACGGCCTCGTCGCCGCCAGTGCCAGTGCCGGTACGCACGCCGGTACCAACGCCGCCGTGCCGTCCAGGCTCTTCGGAGCGGGGACGGGCCAGGGCGGCGCGCAGGGGCTCTCGCTGGTCCAGCCGTTCCCGGCGCCCGTGCTCACCGGTCAGACACCGTTGCCGCTCATACGCCGGTCGGGTGCTGCCCTGTCGCTCGCGTACGCCCCCGGCCACCGCCCGTCGGTGACCGCGGCGCCGTCGCCGCTTCAGCCGGTTGTTCCATTGGCTCCCGGGCTGCCCGTTTCTCCCTGAGGCTGGTTGAATCCTGGGAGGGGTGCCCCGAGGGGGCACGGACAACGAGTTGGCACGGCCCTGCGGGCGTGCTCGTGGGGTGCGGGGAGAGCATGAACGAGGGCAGGCCCACCGGGCCGAAGGCAAAGTGGTGGAGCCGTCCTGTGCCGGTTCACGGGGCGCAGGAGAGAGACCAGGAAACGGCTCTCTCCGCCGCGGCCCCCGCGGCCGAACCCGTCGAGCCGACGTCCACGTCGGCCGCCCCCGCGACGCAGCAGGCCGCGGCCGAGCCCCGGTCGGCCGAAGCCGTCGAGCTGGCGTCCGCGCAGGCCGCCCCTGCGCCGGAGCAGGCCCCCGAGGCCGCCCCCGCGCCGCAGCGCGCCGC
>NZ_JAGGPC010000092.1:0-11629 GCF_018614005.1 Streptomyces sp. ISL-99 | reverse complement strand
ACCAACCTCCGTGGACAGAACAGCTAGGGCCTGTCGTCAAAGTGATCTTGGGTTGTGGATCATGGAGTGGTGATACGTCGCCATGAACTGTCCGATGCCGAGTGGGAACTCGTGGAGCCGTTGCTGCCCCGGCCCCTTCGAGCGGATGCTCCAGGCCGCCCAGGCGCACGCGGACGCCGCAGGCGATATCGAGTGGCTGGTGTCGGTCGACTCCACCATCGTCCGTGCCCACCAGCACGCGGCCGGCGCCCAAAAAGGGGGCTCAGAAGCCAAGCTCTCGGCCGGTCCCGGGGCGGGCTGACCAGCAAGATTCACCTGGCCTGCGACGGAGCTGGCCGCCGCTCGCCTTCGTCCTGACGGGCGGGAACACCAACGACTGCACCCAGTTCCCCCAGGCGGAGAACATCACCCCCGCCTGACCCACATCTGCCCACTGCCCGCTCCGGTCGGCCGGAGCGGGCATTTCATCGCCCAAGCGGAGTCGGCGTGACGGACCGGCCAGCGCTGGACGTCCGGTCAGCAGCCTCAGGGCCGGCCTTCCGCAGCCAGTGCCGAGCGCGAGGGAACAGGCTGCCGAGCTGTTCGGTGAGCCCGCGTCAACAGCGCCGGGATCAACCGGCGTCCAACGCCCGCTGCGAGCTGCTTGGCCGCCTTGCGCATCGCGGCCCGGATCAGCTGCACCCCGCCCAGGCCGACGGCCTCTTCATCGTCCAGGTCTCATCACCCAGTCCGACTTCGCGCTCGTGCCAGCGATGCTCCAGGTAATGGAGGGCATGTCGCAGGGCTTGAGGCCATGGCTCGTGCCGACCTCGGTGCGCAGCTCCACTGACTGCCCCGGGTCGAGGTTCAGGGGCACGTCCTTGCACAGCGACGAGTTCGACTCGCCATTCGACGGCGGACGTTAAAGATCAAGCTAGGGCGGTGCACGCCGTGCGCGGGCACAGGCGAAGCCTGCCCTCGGGGCCAGTGAGGAGCTGCTTCATGTGGCGGCGCTCAGCTCCCGGCATGACTGGCTGCGGGGCAAGTCGCACACGCATCAGGAGCCGTGAAAAGCCTGATTTCCAGAAAAGGGTAAAATTATCACAAAGGGCGAATGGGTCACGTGGGGTGCCTCTGTGAAGCCGTAGCGGCCAGGAGGGCGCAATGGATCTATGGCTGATCTGGTTGATCGCCGCAGGGGTGCTGGCGGTAGCGGAGATCTTCACTCTCACTGTTGCGCTCGGAATGCTGGGTGCGGCCGCGTTGGTCACGGCAGGGTTCGCCGCGGTGGGACTTCCGCTGCCCCTGCAGCTCTTGGTGTTCACCGTCCTCGCTGCGGTCAGCTTGTTCTTCGTGCGCCCCATTGCGGTGCGCCACCTGCTCAAGCCTGAGGCAGAGCGGTTCGGCGTGGATGCACTGGTCGGCAGGGCTGCCTATGTCGTCTCGGAGGTGACGGGCCTGGGTGGCAGGGTCCGCATCGGCGGCGAGGAATGGACGGCTCGTGCCTATGACGAGACGCTGGTAATCCCTCCGGGAACGACCGTCGATGTCATAGAAATCAGCGGTGCCACCGCCCTCGTCTATCCCCGGGAGTGAGCTATGGAGGTCTCGGCGTTGCTCGTGGCGGGCGTGATCGTCGCGCTTATCGCCGTTTTCACCGTGGTGCGGGCGGTACGCATCGTGCCTCAAGCGCGTGCTCGGAATGTCGAACGTCTCGGCCGCTACCGCCGCACGCTGAAGCCAGGTCTCAACCTCGTCATCCCTTATATCGACCGGGTCTATCCGGTGATCGACCTGCGGGAACAGGTCGTCTCGTTCAAGCCGCAACCGGTCATCACCGAGGACAATCTGGTCGTCGAGATCGATACCGTCTTGTACTTCCAGGTCACGGATCCACGAGCGGCCGCTTATGAGATCGCCGATTTCCTGCAGGGTGTCGAACAGCTCACTGTCACCACCTTGCGCAATGTCGTGGGCTCCATGGACCTGGAGAAGACTCTCACCTCGCGCGACACCATCAACAACCAGCTCCGTGGCGTGCTGGATGAGGCCACCGGCAAGTGGGGGCTGAGAGTCAACCGGGTGGAAATCAAAGCCATCGACCCTCCGCAGTCCATCAAGGACGCGATGGAGAAGCAGATGCGTGCCGAGCGCGACAAGCGGGCGGCGATTCTGGGGGCCGAGGGGCAACGGCAGTCACAGATTCTCACCGCCGAAGGCGACAAGCAGTCCGCTGTCCTCCGCGCGGAGGGCAACCGTACCGCTGAGATACTCAAGGCCGAGGGGCAGTCCCGGGCCATCGACGAGGTGTTCCAGGCCGTGCACCGTAACGACCCTGACCCCAAGCTGCTCGCCTACCAGTACATGCAGATGTTGCCTCAGCTCGCCCAAGGGTCGGGCAGCTCCTTCTGGGTGATTCCCAGCGAGGTCACTTCGGCTCTAGAGGGGGTGTCCCGCGCCTTCAGCGAGGTGCTGCCCCAGTCGCCGGCCACACGCGAGACGTCCTCGGACGACAGGGCGGCGCAGGCCGCCGACGATGCGGCGCAGGCCGCGGAAGCCGCCGCCGAGGCGCTCGCCGACGCGGCCGAGGCCGACGCCCGCCCACCACGTCCCCTCGCCGACGGCCGTCAGGTACCTCGGGACATGGAGTAGCCTTCGGCCACCGTTTCGCAGGTCGTCGCCACAGCCTCACTGCGGGAGCCACGAGATGGTGACTACCCACCTCCTTGGTTGCTCGTCCACTGCTCCGCGGACGCGCCACACCGGAACTCGTGGCATCGCGGCGCGCACCGGCGTCCTTGACAGAAGGCCGTCACCCAGTGAGGAACGGCGGGGTGCGGCGTGCGTGGCTCCAGGCGGCCAGTTGGGACCGCGACGACAGGGCCAGTTGGGCGAGGACGCGGGCAGCATGGGTCTCCGGCGTACGCCGTCCGGTCATCAGCCGCGCCGCGATCTCCTCGTTGCCCAGGCCGGCCGCCACGAGTTCGCACGGCGGCAGCAGGACACTCGCGTTGCGTGTGGACGAAGCATTCGCCGCGATCCCGGCCAGCCTGGGACTCGGCTGCCCTGACGCACCGCAGGGGCTGGCCCCGGTGCCAAGAACGGCGTCCGCCAGGACCGCAGCGCCATCGTCGAGAAAACGCGCCCAGTTGCCTCCGACCCGAGCTGCCCCCGCCGGTCGCCACCCTCATGCACCGCCGCTGATCTACCGAAAAGCAGAGGCGCCAACCGATTCCTTCAGTGCCTCGGATGCCTTCGCTCCGCCCGCCTCGCTTCCGCTGCCGTATCGGCCGGCCGTAGTGGCGGCTGTTCGGTGACGTCAGCCCGCGGCGTCCTTGAGTCGTCCGGGGTCGAGGACGGTGATGCGCCCGCGGGCGAGGCGGAGCAGGCCCTGGTCGGCGTAGTCGCGCAGTACTTTGGTGCAGGTCTCGCGGGAGGTGCCGGCGAGGGCGGCGAGCTGTTCGTGGGTGAGGGCGATCTGCGGGTGGCGTCCGACCGGCCGCAGCGGGCCGGCCGGCGGCTGGGCGGTGGTCAGGGTGGTCAGGGTGGTGGCGATGCGCTGGGCGACGGTCTTGAACACGCTGTCGGACAGGCGCTGTTCAAGGTCGGCCAGGCGGCGGCCGAGGATCGCGGTGATCCGCGCGGCGATCCGGGCGTCCGACAGCAGGAACTTGTGTACGTCCGCGCGGCTCATCACGCACACGACGGTGTCGTCCAGGGCTTCGGCGTAGTTGTCGTACATGTGCTGTCCGAGCAGAACCATCTCTCCGAAGATGGTGCCCGGGGAGATGATCGCGGTCGTGAGCGCCCTCCCGTCGGCGGAGACCCTGAAGACGCGGACCCGGCCCTTCTTGAGGATGAACAGCACCTCGGAGGGCTGGGTGGGCGAGTACAGCATCTCGCCCGCGTGGTAGGTCTTCATCGGCGCTGCGGCGGCGATGGCCTCCATCTCCTGCTCGGAGAGGTCGCAGAAGATGTCGACCTCGGCCAGGCACCAGGTCCGCTCCGCTTCCTCGTCACCCGTGCCGTTGTCGGTCATGGTGTGCGTCTCCTCGCGTCGTCCCGGAGCCCACGGTGGGGGTGCGGCGCCCCACGCCGGGCTGGCCAGCGCCTCGGCGCTGTGCGCCAGACAGTAGGGCACCGCGCCATCGGCCGGGCCTACGCTGCGCGGTGCCGCGCTCGCTGGTCGGGTGGTGGGGTCGAGTGTTGACGCGGGAGCTTTTCGATTCATCGGGCCTGGCCGGTGTGCTTGCTCATCGCCTGGGCGATGGACGCGAACGTGGCTCCGGCGAGCAGGCCGAAGACGAGGTGGGCGCCGAGGCTGGAGGCGGTGACGTCGCTCCATTCGAAGACCGGCATGCCCATGTTGGCGGGCATGATCCACAGTGCGCCGACGGTCCACCACACCGCGCCATAGGCGAGGCCGAGGACGATTGCGGGGGCGATGCGCTGGGCGAACTGCCCCAGCACCACGCCGAAGGTGATGCCGGCGAACAGCGCGATGGCCAGGTGGATCAGCCATCCGGCGAAGGCGTTGGTGGAGCCGAGGAGACCGGCGACCATGGTGATCATCGTGGTGTCCATCATGGGGCGGGGCACCGACATCCAGATGCCCATTCCGACGCCGCCGGCCAGTCCGGCCGCGGCACCGCACACCGCGTACACCGGGATCGCGGCGGTCTTCGGGGATGCCTGCACAGTGGTGGCCATGGTGATCGTCCTCCCTCTTGCGGTTGTCTTTCCGTCTCGCCGCCGACGCTAGGGCGTAGGGCACATGCAGGTATGTGAGGGTGCTTACGTACCCGGGGGTAGATCGCCGGGCTGTCGGGGTGACTTCACCGCGGTCAGCAGGGCGTAGCCGAGTAAGCCGTCGGTGACGGCTGCGCGGGCCGCGTCCAGTACGGCCGGGGCGGCGTCCAGGTCCACGCCGGCGTCGGCGAGGCGGTCCGGGGCGGTGATGCGCAGCAGGCTCAGCCGGGCCTGGATCTGGTCGATCATGCGGATCATCGCCTGGTCGTGCCGCTCGATGATCTGGGTGCGCAGCCCGGCCGCGGTGAGGATCTCGGCGTACGCGTCCAGCGGACGGGCGTCGGCGATGCAGGCGATGCGGGCGGTCAGCCCGCGCAGCTCGGGCGGGAGTCGGCCGGTGTCGGCGGTGACGTCGGTGATGCCGAGGCGTCCGCCGCGTTTCAGGACGCGGGCGAACTCGGCTGCGGCCCGGGGCTTGTCGGGGAAGGTGCACAGCGCGCACTCGCACACCACCGCGTCGAACACCCCGTCGTCGTAGGGCAGGTGCTCGGCGTCGCCGGTGGTGAAGACGGCCCGGTCGGCCAGCCCGGCAGCCTCAGCGGCGCCCTGGGCGAGCGCGGTGTTGGCCGACGCGTAGTCGACGCCGTCCGCCCGAACCTCGTAGGCGTCGGCGAGCAGGAGTGCGGTGGTGCCGCGGCCAGAGGCGATGTCGAGGACTCGCCGGCCGGGGGTGAGCGCGAGACGGCCCGCGAGGCGACGCGTCAGAGTGTGGCCGCCGGGGTGGTAGGAGTCCCCGAGCAGCATGGCGACGATGTCCTTGGAGTAGGCATCGGCGCAGCAGGACTTGAACTCCTCGTGGGTCACGGCCGACGCTCCTCGCTCCCAGTGCGAGTGGTCTTCGAGCCGTACGGAGTCGTCGTCAGCCGGCCCGCGAGGGGCAGCGCGTTCGGCGCGACCGGGGCGACGGGGACGCCTGACATCTCGGCGCGCACCTGCTCCCGGTAGCCGACGGAGTTGTACGCGCAGAACGGGATGAGCCGACCGTCGGGGGTGATCTCCGCGACGCAGCACTTCATCAGCTGCTTGACGTTCAGGGTGTAGGGGTCCTGGAAGTCCTGCACGACGATCATGAATGCCTGGTCGTTCAGCTGCTTGACCGCCTCGGGCAGGTCGATGCCGCAGGCGTCCGCGCAGTCGAGGGCCTCTGCGGTCGCACGGAGTTTCTCCTCGGTCGTCTCGGTGCCCATGAAAGCGGAGGCGGACCAGAGCTTTTCGAGCGCCTCGCGGATGCCGGCGTCGGGCATGACGCGGTTGGTGACGTAGTCGAGGTAGTCCTCGACGTTCAGCAGCCGCGGGATCGGCACGACGGTGCGGTTGCCCGGTTCACCGTCCACCAGCAGGTAGGTGATGGAGCGGCAGGTCGGGAAGCAGCACGGTACGGGGAAGAAGTCGCCCTTCTGGAACCAGCTGGGCCGCTGCTCGTTGATGAGGCGGATGACGTCGGGGTTGGTGAGCCGGTTCAGCGGGTCGAACTCCACGTGCCGGCCGGAGTGGGTGACCGGCTGGAACGCCACCGAGCGGACGGCGGGGTGGTCGATGCCGTACTCGATGATCGCGCCGAGTTCGTGCTCGTTCAGGCCGCGCTCGACGGCGGCGACGAGGGTGACGGTCAGGCCGGCCGCGGCGCAGTTGTCCAGCGCCCGCTGTTTGAACGTACGCAGATCGCGGCCCCGGATCTCCAGGTGGGTGCGCTCGTCGAAGCCGTCGAACTGAAGGTAGATGTTCACAGACTTGCCTGACAGCTGGTTGCGCCTGCCGAGTTCAGCGACGAAGCGTTTGTCCGTGGCGAGCCGGATGCCGTTGGTGTTGAGGTTGACGTTCTTGATCGGGCGGCTCTGGGCGAGGCTGATGAAGTCCAGGATGTGCTTGTGGATGGTGGGCTCGCCGCCGGAGAACATCACCACCTCCGCCTCGCCCTCGCTCTCGACGAAGGCGTCGAGCATCCGCTCACACTGCTCGTGCGTGATCGAATAACCGTCGCTCTGATGGCCGGAGTCGGCGAAGCAGATCGGGCAGTCCAGATTGCAGCCGGTGTTGACCTCAATGATGCCCAGGCAGGCGTGCTGCTTGTGTTCCGGACACAGTCCGCAGTCGCTCGGGCAGCCGTCCTTCACCTCGGTCTGGAAGACCAGCGGAATGGTGCCCGGCTTGTTGAACCGCGCCGAGGACACGTACTCCTCGGCGCCCCCGTACACCAACGCCTCGAACTCGCCGTGCTCCCCGCAGCGTTTACGCCGAGCGCCACCACCGCGCCGTCTGACGGTGGCTTACTCGTGCCTACGAATGCCGCTGCCTATACCGAGTTGCTGGTGATTCGCTCTGCTGTCCCCTGAGCGCCTGATGTGACGCGTTCATGGCATTACACGGGCATTGGTCCGCGGGTATCGGGGCACCCGCGAGTGCATGGGAAACCAGACGCTCGACATGACCACCGCGCACGGACGGTTGCCTGGGCTACGGGCTGGCGCCTCACCACGGCGGGCTGAGGGAAGGCATCGGCGCTCTGGACGGCGCTGGGGCAGGTGGCATCGCCGGCTTCTGGCCTATCGCGACATCGAGCTGCTGCCATCGCCCGCCCCGGAGGGGGCGGGTCAGGACTGTCTTCTGCTGGTACACATCCGCAAGGTGGTCGGGCGGGTGACCTATCAAGCATGCGGTCAGTGTGCCGAGGGCGTGATCACCGACGTGGTCCTCGACGAACCGTTCCGCGACAGCGGGCTGGGGACCAGGGCACTTTCGCATCTGCGCTCCCGGTATCCCGGCGTCACCTGGCGCACTACGCTCGACCGTCGCCTCACCCGTGATCTGCTGCGGCGGATGCGTGTCCCCGAGGCATCCGCCGGGGGGAACTGTCCCCATGTGCTGCCCGCTGTCGCTGCCCCTGCCGGTGGTTGAGCTGGGTCGGTGGGCTCTGTGGCGAGACAGAGGCGGGGCCTTGCGCTGGGTCGGCGTGGCCGATACGTGGTGTCGGCGGCAGGTGAGTACCCGGCGGCAGTTTGTATGTCGGGCGGTGCGGGGGCCTGGTGAGGAGCGGGACGGGCTGCTGCTGCAAGCCAAGGGAGCCGCTGCCGCTACAGCCGCTTGGTGGGTGTCGGCGTGGATGCTGCCGTCGACGGTCACCGCTTTCGCCACGTTCACCGCGCTCCTGGCGCTGCAGTCCACGGTCTACCGGTCGCTGTGGGACTCGGCGCAGTATCTGGGGGCCATGGCGCTAGGGACCGCGGGAGCGGCAACATTCGGCAGCACTGTTGGCGTCCATGCCTGGAGCGTGGGGGTACTTGCCTTCATTGCCCTGATAGGAGCACGGTTTCAACTCCTGGGCCGCCAGGGTGCCCAGGTCCCTGTGGTCGCCCTGTTCGCGTTCGCAGGCGGCGGTGGTGAAATCGACTACATCGGACATCTGGTGGCGGCCGCGGCCATCGGCGTGTGCTGCGGACTGGCCGCCCATTTCGCAGTTGCTCCCTCGCCCCACACGGACACGGCGCAGCACATGGCCGAGGACCTGGCGGCTCGTGTCCAGTGCCTTTTGCGGGCTCTGGCCCGCACGGCGGAAGGAGAAACCGCCGAGGAGAACTCTCAGGAGGACTGGCCCCGTCACTGCGAGGAGTTGGCCACCCGAGCGGTACGGGTTCGCACGGCGGTGGACAGGGAGCAGGAGAACACCAAACTCAACCCCCGCCGCCCCTGGAGCAGCGCCGAGGAACCGCTGCAGCGCTGCCATGAGGCGATCAGCATGATCGAGCGCATCGGTACATACATCCGGTCCATCGCCCGGGCCCTGACCCACGCCGAACGTGCTCCGGAAACAGAGAAGGTTCTCACTTCTTACGCGGAGCTGCTGCACTGTGCTGCCGCCGCACTGGAGTGTCTCAATCCACCCCGGGGCCCAAAGGATGCCGACAAACTTCGTGCCTGCATCGAGGATGCCATGCGCCGCTACCAGGACGTGACCGCAGCGGTTCGACAGGGCCATCTTGATACTCCTGGCGAGTGGCCGGTCTACGGCACGGCCCTCACCGAGGCCGTCCGCATCCTGGAGGAGATCAAGCACACCTGCGGTCGTACGGCTGAGACGTGGCAGTGAATTCCCTTCATTGGGCTCAGGTCCCCGGCCGCGGGGACCGTCTATCCTGCACCGGCTTGCCACACATGCCATCTGACTGTCGGTGTGCTTCCTGCCAAAGACGGTAAGACGTCGCTCGCAAGGGCCCTCAAGACGTACTGCCGGGGGCTGACGAACACAGACGGAGGAGTAACAGGTGAAAGGCTTCCGCAGTTTCATCCTGCGCGGCAACGTGGTCGACTTGGCAGTCGGCATCGTCATCGGCGCGGCCTTCACGGCCGTGGTGAACGGCTTTGTCCGGGCATTTCTGACTCCGCTGGTCGGACTGGCCTCCGGGGTCACCGGCGATCTCAGCCGCAAGACGTTCACCGTCGGCAGGACTGACTTTCCCTACGGGGCGTTCGTCAATGCCACGATCAGCTTCCTCCTCGTCGCCGCCGCCCTGTATTTTCTCGTGGTGCTGCCGGTGAACAAGCTGCACGAGCGCTTCGAACCCAACCATGACGTTCAGGCGCCCAAACGCGAATGCCCCGAATGCCTCAGCCCCGTACCCACCGAAGCACGCCGCTGCGCTTCCTGCACCAGCCCTCTTCCCACCGTGCCCGCACAGACCGCGTCAACCACGACCGTTGAGTGACAGCGGCGTCTCGCAAGGTGTGGGATTACAGCCACCCGTTGCGGCGAAACATACGGCGGAGCAGTGCACACGCACTGACCATCACCACGATGGCAAGTGGGTAGCCGTAGGTCCATTCCAATTCGGGCATGTGGGCGAAGTTCATGCCGTAGAGGCCGGCGATGAGGGTGGGCAGGGCGAAGATGGCGGCCCAGGCGGAGATGGTGCGCATGTCGTCGTTCTGCCAGGTCCCCACTTGGGCCAGGTGGGCGTCCAGGACGGAGTTGAGCAGTTCGTCCAGGGACCGGGCCTCGGTGTCGGCGCGGTGTACATGGTCGGCGACGTCGCGGAAGTACGGCAGGGCTTCTTCGGGCCAGCTGGAGCGGGGGCCGGCGAATTCCTGCACCACCGGCACCAGGGGCTGCACAGCGTCCCGGAATTCCAGGACCTCCCGCTTGAGGGAGTACACCTCTTCAATTACGTTCTCGCGCGCCGGGGAGAACACCCTGCGTTCCAGGCCGGTCAGATCACTGCGCACTTCCTCGGCGATGGCGGTGTAGGTGTCCACGGTCACGTCCAGGACGGCATGCAGCACCGCCACCGGGCCCAGTGCCAGCATGGCCGGGTCGCGGTCGAGCCGGCGGGCGGCTTCGGCCGCGGGGTCCGCCTGTCCGTGGCAGACAGTGAGGACGAAGTGCGGTCCGAGGAAGACCATGGCCTCGCCCGACTCGACCTGAGAGGTCTCCTCCACGTACCACAACGTCTTCAGCGCTACCGAAAGCACATCGCCGTAGCGTTCACGCTTGGGCCGCTGGTGCGCCTGGACGGCGTCTTCCACCGCCAGGGGGTGCAGGCCCAGCTCGCCGGCCAGCGCCTCCACCTCCTGTGCGGAAGGATCAGCCAGGCGGATCCACCCGAACGAATCCTCCGGCGCATCCCGCAGCCGCTTCAATGCGCTCTCGCTGCCCTCCACCACTTCCGGTGCCTGCGGGCTGCCGTCGCTTCGATAGATCACACACTCCATGCCATTACACCTACGCACCGCGCCCCGATTCATGCCTCCTCACCTGCCCGAAGAGCAGCACCGGCGCAGATTCCTTCACGCCGCCAAGCGGACAGGTGGCAACCGCGCGGCCCCCGGGCCCGCCCCTGGGGCCGGGCTTCGGCTACCAGCAAGGCGGATGCCGCTGAAGACGTCCTGCGCCCACCCGGGGCTTCAGGGGCCGGCCGGGCGGGCGCAGGAATCTGTTGTCACCGGGCGCCGCTGCGGCGCGTAGGTATCAGGGTGTGATCAGCGTCGGCGGTCATCGCCTTCGTCGGCGCCTTCAGCCTCGATCTTCTCCTTGCGTACCTCACCCGTAACGGCCTCCTCCTCGGTGCGCTCCTCCGGCGTGCTCGGCCTCGGAGATCTCGGGGCCGGACGTGGCCTGGTCGACGTTGGCGTCGGTGACCGGCTCACGCTCTACCCGGACCTCTTCGTGCCGGACGGGGACGGTCTGCTGGACCTCTTCGGTCACCACATACTTGCGCAGCCGTGCGCATCCTGCCTCGCGGCGCTCGCCCACTCCGGCTGGCCGGTGACATCGTCGAGGAAGACATGCTTGGCGTCGCCGAGCTTGTTGCCCCCGGCGTCGTAGACCGGATGGTCCAGTACGGTCGGGATCTGCTCTCGGGCGATCCTCTTGACCCTCCTGCTTTCCCTGCGTGGTTAGAGGTCGTGTAACCGACAGGTTGGGGAGAAAACAAGCCAATGGGGGCAATCGCACGGCTTTCCCGTGAAACCGGCATGAAGTCCCTGTGCAGGTCACGCGTTTAAGCTGCGTGTGGGACATGGCGGCCAGAGGCAGAGCGATTCTTGCCCAGCGCATTCGGGTCGGCTCCCCAGGGCCGGCCCTTCGGCTCACCGGTGCCGGTGTCGCCGTTCCTGGATCTTCTTCATCTGCTCCTCGATGAGCTTGTTACGGCCCTGGGACCTGTGTCGTGTCTTGCTGCTCTGCTCACCTTGGCCCTTTTGCTGCCGCAACTTCTCAGCCATGTCTTTGGCCCGCTGCCTCATTCCTTCTACGCCCATGACGGCACCTCCCAGCAATTGCTTCAGCCCTACTCACCAGATTGGCACTCGCACGCGGCTCCCGCATCTGGTTGCGTCCAGGGAAGTGGTG
>NZ_JAGGPC010000091.1:3231-17086 GCF_018614005.1 Streptomyces sp. ISL-99 | reverse complement strand
TCCTGATGGACATCCGGATGCCGCGCATGGACGGTGTGGAGGCGACGCGTCAGATCACGGGGCCCGGCAAGGACGGCCCGGCGAAGGTGCTGGTGCTGACCACTTTCGACCTCGACGAGTACGTCGTGGAGGCGCTGCGCGCCGGGGCCAGCGGCTTCCTGCTGAAGGACGCGCCCGCCAACGAGCTCGTGCAGGCGATCCGGGTGGTGGCCGCGGGCGAGGCGATGCTGGCGCCGAGCATCACGCGCCGGCTGCTCGACAAGTACGCGGATCACCTGCCGTCCGGTGAGGAGCAGGTCCCCAACACGCTGCACACACTGACCGACCGTGAGGTCGAGGTGCTGAAGCTGGTGGCCCGCGGGCTGTCCAACGCGGAGATCGCCGCCGACCTCTTCGTGAGCGAGACCACCGTGAAGACGCACGTGGGGCATGTACTGACGAAGCTCGGGCTGCGCGACCGCGTGCAGGCCGCGGTGTACGCGTACGAGAGCGGCCTGGTCAGGCCCGGCGCCCAGTAGCGGACGCCGGACCCGGACCGGTGGGGGGGCCGGCCGGCAGCGGTTGCTGCCGGCCGGCGTCCTGCCTGCCTCAGCCCTTGCTGATCTCCCAGAACCGGAAGACGGTCGACGCGTCCAGGGTCCATTCCAGGCCCGAGATGTCGTCGTAGGCCACGGCGTACTGCTTGCCCTGCCACAGCGGGATGATCGGCACCTCGTCGGCGACGATCTCCTGGAGCTTGTTGAAGTCCTCCTCCGCCGTGGGGCGGTCGGTCGCGGCGGCGGTGTCCGGGATGATCCCGTCGGTGATCCGGCTGTTCTCGTAGTTGTTGCCGAGGACGTTGTCCTTGCCGAAGAACGGCAGGGTGAAGTTGTCCGGGTCCGGGTAGTCGGGGACCCAGCCCTTCACGTACACGCCGTACTTGCCGGCCGCGATGTTCTGCTCGTACTCGTTGATCTCGACCGACTCGACGCTCGCGTCGAAGAGCCCGCTCTTGTTGAGCTGACCGGCGATCGCCTTGAACTCCTCGACCGTTGCGGGTCCGTAGCGGCTGGGTGTGGCCCACAGGGTGAGCTTCACCTTGCCGGTGATGCCCGCGCCGCGCAGGGCCCGCTTGGCCTTGTCGGGCTGCGGGCTGCCGCCGTAGGTGTCGAAGAACGCCGTGTTGTGGGCGCCGATACCGCTCGGGATGATGGAGTACAGCGGGGTGGCGGTGGACTGGTAGACGTCCCGCACCAGCGCGTCGCGGTCGATGAGGAAGGCCATGGCCTTGCGCACGGCGGGCTTGGCCACGACCGGGTCGTTCACGTTGAAGACCAGGTGCTGGACCTCGGCGCTGGAGCCCTCGACGACCTCGATGCCCTTGGTGTTCTCGGCCTTCGAGTGCTCGATTTCGGTGATGTCGTCGGCGGTGAGGCCTCGGTAGGCGATGTCCACGTCGCGCTTCTTGAGGGAAGCGGCCAGCGCCTTCTGGTCACCGTGGAAGAACTTCATGGTGACGCCGGTGTTCTTCGTCTCGGCGGTGCCCTTGTAGTTCTCGTTGACCGAGAAGGACGCCTCGGTCCGGCCGAAGCTGTCCAGCTTGTAGGGGCCCGAGCCGACCGCCTTCTGGTCGGTGCGCAGCTTGTCGAAGGCGTACTCGCGGTGGTCGACGATGGAGCCGGCGCCCGAGGCGATCTTGCTCGGGAAGGTGGCGTCCGGCACCTTGAGGCGGAAGATGATGTTCTTCTCGTCCGGCGTCTCGATCGTGTCGATGGAGCCGAGCATGACCGCGGCGGGGCCCGCCTTGTCGTTGATCTTCAGCGAGCGCTCGAAGGAGTACTTGACGTCCTTCGACGTCAGCTCGTTGCCGTTGCTGAACTTCAGCCCGTCGCGCAGCGTGCAGCGGAAGACCGTGCTGCCGCCCTTGTCGAAGTCGCAGGTCTCCGCGGCCTCGGGCTGCGGAGAGGAGCTGCCCTTGGGGAAGCTCAACAGCGACTGGAAGACGTTGTTGAACAGCAGCCAGGAGCCCGGGTCGTAGCCCGATGCCGGATCGGTGGCCAGCACCTCGTCCGACATTCCGATGACCACCCCGCCATCCGTGCCGCCCGAGCCGCCCCCGTCGGTGCCACAACCGCTGAGCAGCCCCGCCGCCAGTCCCGCCGCAAGCGGGGCCGTCAGCCACTGGTTACGCCTTTTCACGGATCCTTGCCTCACAGATTCGATGAATTACCCACCGGCGACGCGGAATTCGCGGCCGGATACTTCCGGCGTCAGGAGACGCCGCGGCCCAGCTCCCACAACTGCAGGTCCGCCGAGGAGTTGAGGGCCCACTCGACGCCGGTGATGCTGTCGCGCGCGGCGACGTACTGCTTGCCCTGCCACAGCGGCAGCACCGGTACGTCGTTGGCGACGATCTCCTGGATCCGCTCGAACGGCCCCGCGGCCGTGGCCCGGTCGGCCGCGCGGCGCGACTCGGGGATGAGCTTGTTCCTGGCTTCGCTGCTCACGTACGGGGAGTTGAGGAAGTTGTCCTTGTCCAGGAACGGCGCGACGTAGTTGTCGGCGTCCGGGAAGTCGGGGAACCAGCCCATGCCGTAGACGGCGTACTGACCGCGCTTCTGGTTGTCACGGAACTTCGACCACTCGGTGCCCTTGATGCTGACGTCGAAGAGGTTCGTGGCGTTGAGCTGCTCCTGGAGCACCTCGAACTCCTTCTTCGTCGCCGGGCCGTAGTGGTCACTCGTGTAGTGCAGCGTCAGCTTCACCGGCGTGCTGATGCCGGCCGCGCCGAGGATGCCGGCGGCCTTGGGCCGGTTCGGCTCGCCGTACTTGTTGAAGAACGCGTTCTGGTGGCCGGTGATGGTGTTCGGGATGAGCGAGTACAGCGGCTCGGCCGTCTGCGGGTAGACCTTGGTGGCGAGCTCCCCGCGGTCGACGACGGCGGCCAGCGCCTGGCGCACCGCCTTGCTCTTGACCGTGGAGTCGTCGGTGTCGAAGCCGAGGTAGCGGATTTCCAGGCCGGGCATCTCGACGAGTTCGATGCCCTCGGCCGGATGGTCCGACAGGTCCTTGATCTGCTCGGGCTGCAGGGTGCGCGTCATCATGCTGATGTCGCCGTCCCGCAGCGCCTTCTCCATGGACTGCGCGTCGGTGAACGACCGCAGTTCGACCTTGTCGTTCTGGAGCTTCAAGTCGCCCTTGTACTCGGGGTTCTTGGTGAAGACCGCCTTGACGACGCGGTCGCCCTCGGTCTCGGTCTTCAGCGTGTACGGGCCCGAGCCGTCGGCGGCGACGCCGTCGCGGAGCTTGTCCGCCAGGTACGTGTCGGAGTCGACGATGGCCGCGGCGGGCGTGGCGATCTTGTACGGGAACGTGGCGTCCGGCGTCTTGAGGTGGAAGACGATCTCGTGGTCGCCGTTGGTCTCGATCGTGTCGATGTTCGAGAGCAGGGCGACCGGACCGTTGTCGTTCTTGATCTTCAGGACGCGCTCGATCGAGAACTTGACGTCCTCAGCGGTGATCGCGTCACCGTCGGCGAAGGTCAGCCCGCTGCGCAGGGTGCAGCGGTAGCTCTCGTTCTGGGTGTCCGTGAAGCCGCACTTGGAGGCCGCGTCCGGCACGGGCTCGCCGCCGCCTCGCGGGACGTGCACCAGCATCTGGACGGTCTGGCGGAGAACGTTCCAGGCACCCGCGTCGTAGGCGAACGCGGGGTCGAAGGGTGCGGGCGCGTCCTTCGTGGCCACGAACTGGTCCGTGGTGCCCACGACAATGGCATCACCGCCCTTGCCGCCGCCCGGCCCGCCGCATCCGGCGAGCACGGGTGCCAGCAGGCCGATCACGGCCGGCAGCACCAAAGTCTTGCGGTTCATCCTGGACGTTCTCCTCATCCGGCACTGAGTTACAGCGGTGTACGGGATACTCCGCCGCGGCCGCCCGGTCGGGGCGGAGCGATCGGGCCGGGATCAGAGCGATCGGTTCTGTGGTCCCAGCAACTGGTTGAGCGCTGGGGCACATGGTGGTGCGGCGAAGTTCTCGTGTTGAGATTAGTGGGGATCGCCGGGGAGGCCGGACCAGGGCAGGGGCGACCCGTTATCGGCCGACGATCATGAATCGCCGCGGGCGGCGCGGTGGGGCGGGAATGATTCGTACACCACTCCACCAATCGGGACACAAGGACGCCAAATACGGCCCCTCAAGGGCGCTTTGGCGCCGCCCGGCGCCGTCCGGGACGGCCCGGGGGTGACAAAGCTCACCCGGTGAATACTTTTGTTCCGCTGCGCATTTCTATTTCCGTGTGTCACAGAAAATGCACGGTCCAATGCCGAGAGTTTCCGCCCGAATAGCGAAAGCACGCTCGGTGTACGGGTCAGTTCATTCGTGTGATGAGCGTCGTGAGAAAAGCGAGATCCACTTCTTCGAGCGATCCCACGACCACCCGGCCGCGCGCGGGCGCGATCGGCGCGACGGACGGGACGGCCACCACGCGGCAGCCTGCGGCCTCGGCGGCCGCCACACCGGTCGCCGTGTCCTCGACGACCGCGCATCTCCAGGGGTCGGCGCCGAGCCGCGCCGCGGCCTGCAGATACGGGTCCGGGTGCGGCTTCGTACGGGCCACCTCGTCCCCCGCGACCGTGAGCGCGAACATCTCGGGACCCAGCGTCTCCAGGACGCGGTCGATGATGCGCCGGTGCGAGGCGGACACCAGAGCGGTGGGCACCTCGTGCGCGGCCAGTTCCGCGAGCAGCCGCGCCGCACCGGGCATCAGCGGCACGCCGTGCCCGATGCGCTTCTCGAAGCGGTCGTTGAGCAGCACCGTGAGCTCGGGCAGCGTGATGTCCGCGCCGGTCACCTCGATGAGATAGCCCGCACTGCGCGTCATCGGCCCGCCGACCACCACGTCGCGCCACGCCTCGTCCAGCACATGCCCGAGGTCGGCGAAGACCTCCGCCTCGACCTCCCACCAGAATCCCTCGGTGTCGACCAGAGTGCCGTCCATGTCGAGGAAAACAGCCTGCAGTGCGGAGCCTTCGGCCGTACGGGTACTGGGCGCGGGGACGGTGCTGGTCATCCGGGCACACCTCCTGAAGGGGCGAGAAGGCCGGCCGTCTCCCCAGGTGGGAAGGCGACCGGCCTGCGCTGGACCGACCAGTGTACGACTCGTCCGGGTCTAGCGCGCGTTGAAGTACTTCGCCTCGGGGTGGTGGATGACGATCGCGTCGGTGGACTGTTCCGGGTGCAGCTGGAACTCCTCCGACAGGTGGACGCCGATCCGCTCCGGCTGGAGAAGGTCCGCGATCTTCGCGCGGTCCTCCAGGTCGGGGCAGGCGCCGTAACCGAGTGAGAAGCGCGCGCCGCGGTACTTCAGCGCGAACATGTCCTCGACGGCGGCCGGGTCTTCGGCGCCGAAGCCGAGTTCGCTGCGGACCCGGGCGTGCCAGTACTCGGCGAGTGCCTCCGCCAACTGGACGGAGAGCCCGTGCAGTTCGAGGTAGTCACGGTAGGAGTTCGACTCGAACAGCTCGGCCGTGGCCTCGCCGATCTTCGATCCGACGGTGACGACCTGGAGGCCGACCACGTCTGTCTCGCCGGACTCCTCCGGGCGGAAGAAGTCGGCGAGGCACAGGCGGCGGCCGCGGCGCTGACGCGGGAAGGTGAAGCGGGTGCGCTCGGAACCGTCCTCGTTCAGGAGGATCAGGTCGTCGCCCTTGGAGTGGCAGGGGAAGTAGCCGTAGACGACGGCGGCTTCGAGCAGGTTCCTGGTGTGGAGCTGCTCCAGCCAGCCGCGCAGCCGGGGGCGGCCCTCGGTCTCGACGAGCTCTTCGTACGTCGGCCCGTCACCGGTCCGTGCCTGCTTGAGGCCCCACTGGCCCTTGAACAACGCGCCCTCGTCGAGCCAGGAGGCGTACTCCTTCAGGCCGATGCCCTTGACGACGCGGGTGCCCCAGAACGGCGGCTCGGGAATCCGGTTGTCGACGGCGACGTCGGAGCGTACCGACCCCTCGGGCTCTTCGACTTCGAGCACGGCGGTCGTGGCGTTCCTGGGGACGCGGCGCTGCTTGAGTTCGGGGAGCTTGGCGCCGGGGACGCCGCGCTTGACGCCGATGAGGGCGTCCATCAGGCGCAGGCCCTCGAACGCGTCGCGGGCGTAGCGGACTTCGCCCTCGTAGATCTCGTGGAGGTCCTGTTCGACGTACGCCCTCGTCAGGGCCGCGCCGCCGAGGATGACCGGGAAGTCGGCGGCCATCTTGCGCTGGTTGAGCTCCTGGAGGTTCTCCTTCATGATGACGGTGGACTTCACGAGGAGGCCGGACATGCCGATGACGTCGGCCTTGTGCTCCTCGGCGGCTTCCAGGATCGCGGAGACGGGCTGCTTGATGCCGAGGTTGACGACGGTGTAGCCGTTGTTGGACAGGATGATGTCGACGAGGTTCTTGCCGATGTCGTGGACGTCGCCCCGGACGGTGGCCAGCACGATGGTGCCCTTGCCCTCGTCGTCCGTCTTCTCCATGTGCGGCTCCAGATAGGCCACCGCGGTTTTCATGACCTCGGCGGACTGGAGCACGAACGGCAGCTGCATCCGGCCGGAGCCGAACAGCTCGCCGACGACCTTCATGCCCTCCAGCAGCGTGTCGTTGACGATGTCCAGGGCCGGACGCTCGGTCAGGGCCTCGTCGAGGTCGGCCTCCAGGCCCTTCTTCTCGCCGTCGATGATGCGGCGCTGGAGCCGCTCGTCGAGCGGCAGGGCCAGCAGCTCCTCCGCCTTGCCGGCCTTCATCGACTTCGTGTCGACGCCCTCGAACAGCTCAAGGAAGCGCTGGAGCGGGTCGTAACCCTCCGCGCGGCGGTCGTGGATCAGGTCGAGGGCGACCTTGATCTGCTCCTCGTCGAGGCGGGCGATCGGCAGGATCTTGCTGGCGTGCACGATCGCCGAGTCCAGCCCTGCCTTCACGCACTCATCCAGGAAGACGGAGTTCAGGACGATGCGGGCGGCCGGGTTGAGGCCGAAGGAGATGTTCGACAGGCCGAGCGTCGTCTGTACGTCCGGGTGGCGCCGCTTCAGCTCACGGATCGCCTCGATCGTGTTGACGCCGTCCTTGCGGGACTCCTCCTGACCGGTGCAGATGGTGAAGGTGAGGCAGTCGATGAGGATGTCCGACTCGTGGATGCCCCAGTTGCCCGTCAGGTCGGCGATGATCCGCTCGGCGACGGCGACCTTGTGCTCGACCGTGCGGGCCTGGCCCTCCTCATCGATGGTCAGCGCCATCAGCGCGGCGCCGTGCTCCCGCGCCAGCTTGGTGACCTTCTGGAACCGGGACTCCGGCCCGTCGCCGTCCTCGTAGTTGACCGAGTTGATGACCGCGCGCCCGCCGAGCTTCTCCAGACCGGCCCGCAGGACGTCCAGCTCGGTGGAGTCCAGCACGATGGGCAGGGTGGAGGCGGTGGCGAACCGGCCGGCCAGTTCCGCCATGTCGGCGGCGCCGTCCCGGCCCACGTAGTCGACGCACAGGTCGAGCATGTGCGCGCCCTCGCGGATCTGGTCGCGGGCCATCTCCACGCAGTCGTCCCAGCGGCCCTCCAGCATGGCCTCGCGGAACTTCTTCGACCCGTTGGCGTTCGTACGCTCGCCGATGGCCAGGTACGAGGTGTCCTGGCGGAAGGGGACGGTCTGGTAGAGCGAGGCGGCGCCGGGCTCGGGGCGCGGGTCGCGGGGGGCCGGGGTGAGGTCACGTACCCGCTCGACGACCTGGCGCAGATGCTCGGGCGTCGTACCGCAGCAGCCGCCCACCAGGGACAGGCCGTAGTCGCGTACGAACGCCTCCTGGGCGTCGGCCAGCTCCTCGGCCGACAGGGGGTAGTGCGCGCCGTTGCTGCCCAGGACGGGGAGGCCGGCGTTGGGCATGGCGGAGAGCGGGACGCGCGAGTGGCGGGCGAGGTAGCGCAGGTGCTCGCTCATCTCGGCCGGGCCGGTGGCGCAGTTCAGGCCGATCATGTCGATGCCGAGCGGCTCCAGCGCGGTGAGCGCGGCGCCGATCTCGGAGCCGAGGAGCATGGTGCCGGTGGTCTCGACCGTCACGGAGCAGATCAGGGGGACGCTGATGCCGGCGACGTCCATGGCGCGGCGGGCACCGATGATCGCGGACTTCGTCTGGAGCAGGTCCTGGGTGGTCTCCACCAGGAGCGCGTCCGCGCCGCCCGCGAGCATGCCTTCGGCGTTCTGCTGGTAGGCGTCGCGCAGCGTGATGTACGGAGCGTGGCCCAGCGTCGGCAGCTTGGTGCCGGGGCCCATCGAGCCGAGCACCCAGCGCTGGCGGCCGTCCTTGGCCGCGAACTCGTCGGCGACCTCGCGGGCGATGCGGGCGCCCGACTCGGACAGCTCGAACACGCGCTCGGGGATGTCGTACTCGGCGAGCGCGGCGAAGTTGGCGCCGAAGGTGTTGGTCTCGACACAGTCCACGCCGACCGCGAAGTACTCCTCGTGGACGGTGCGCACGATGTCGGGGCGGGTGATGTTGAGGATCTCGTTGCAGCCTTCGAGGTTCTCGAAGTCCTCCAGGCTGGGGTCCTGCGCCTGAAGCATGGTGCCCATCGCCCCGTCGGCGACCACGACCCGGCTGGCGAGTGCTTCGCGGAGGGCGTCTGCGCGGCTGCTGTGGCTGGCAGGCGTGGGGGTTGGCAACGAGGCCATGGATCTGCTCCCTGGAGTGCGACGGCTGTCGGCTTTGCGCCGTCCCGGCGGAAGGCGCACCTGGCCAGCGTAGCCGTGACCCCGTCCGTGGCGTGAAGGCGTCCCACGGGCCGGACGGCATCGTGTCCGCGTCGTGTTCTGATGGCTGACGGTCGCCGGGTGGGCCCCGGGCGGTGACGCCAGGTCGGCATGAACCGATAGTGTTCAGCATTGTCGAACCGAGGTGGAGGTGGCCGAGCGTGGCGAAGAATATCCAGTCGCTCGAGCGGGCGGCGGCGATGCTGCGCCTGCTCGCGGGTGGCGAGCGCAGGCTCGGCCTGTCCGAAGTGGCCTCGTCCCTCGGTCTTGCCAAGGGTACGGCCCACGGCATCCTGCGCACCCTCCAGGCGGAGGGTTTTGTCGAGCAGGACGCGGCCTCGGGCCGCTATCAGCTGGGCGCCGAGCTGCTGCGCCTCGGCAGCACCTATCTGGACGTCCACGAGCTGCGCGCCCGCGCGCTGGTGTGGACCGACGACCTGGCCCGCTCCAGCGGCGAGAGCGTCTATCTGGGCGTACTGCACCAGAAGGGCGTACTGATCGTCCACCACGTCTTCCGTCCGGACGACAGCCGGCAGGTGCTCGAAGTCGGGGCGATGCAGCCGCTGCACTCCTCCGCGCTGGGCAAGGTGCTGTCGGCGTACGACCCGGTGGCGCACAACGAGGTCGTCGAGAACGAGCGCAAGACCTTCACCCCGCACACGATCACGGACGGGCGGGACTTCGAGGCGGTGCTCGACCTGACACGGGCGCGCGGCTGGGCCGCCGACGTGGAGGAGACCTGGGACGGGGTGGCCTCGATCGCCGCCCCCATCCACGACCGCCGGCGGATGCCGGTCGGCGCCGTCGGCATCACCGGCGCCGTGGAGCGGCTCCGTGACGGTGGGGATCTGCGCAGCGACCTCGTCGCGGCCGTACGGGACTGCGCTCGCGCGGTGTCGCGGGACCTGGGCGCCAGCCGCTTCTGAGGCGCGATCCGCTCTGTCCTGCCAGGCTGGTAACGATCGGGAAACCGGTCACGGAACTCTTGACGTGCGTGTTAACCGAGGACAAAACTGCCGTTCATCGGTCGGCAATGCCGAACACCTACCGGCAATACGCGCTAGAGTGTGGCAACGCCAAGGGACCGGCTAGGCCCTCACCGAGGGCGCGAACCATCCGGAGGGACCCGGAGTTCGCCTTTCCCCTGGACGCAAGGACAAAGGAGTCGCAGGTGTCCACCTCCGACATCTTCATCGGCGAGATCATCGGTACCGCCGTACTCATCCTGCTCGGCGCAGGCGTCGTCGCCGCCGTCGTGCTCAAGCGCTCGAAGGCGCAGAACGCCGGCTGGCTCGCCATCACCTTCGGGTGGGGCTTCGCCGTCATGACGGCCGTCTACATGACCGGCAGCCTCTCCGGCGCCCACCTCAACCCGGCGGTCACGGTCGGCATCGCGATCAAGGACGGTGACTGGAGCAACGTTCCGGTCTACTTCGCCGGCCAGATACTCGGCGCGATGATCGGCGCCGCCCTGGTCTGGATCGCGTACTACGGCCAGTTCCAGGCCCATCTCACGGACCCGGAAATCCTCGCGGAGCAGCCCGCCGAGGAAGGCATGGTCGACCAGAAGGCCGCCCCCAAGGCCGGACCCGTGCTGGGCATCTTCTCCACCGGCCCGGAAGTCCGGAACGTCTGGCAGAACCTCGCCACCGAGATCATCGGCACCGTCGTGCTCGTCCTCGCGGTCCTCACCCAGGGCCTCAACGACAGCGGCAAGGGCCTCGGCGCGGTCGGCGGACTGATGGTCGCCCTCGTCGTGGTCGGCATCGGCCTCTCGCTCGGCGGCCCGACCGGCTACGCGATCAACCCGGCCCGCGACCTGGGCCCGCGCATCGTGCACGCCCTGCTCCCGCTGCCGAACAAGGGCGGCTCCGACTGGAGCTACGCCTGGATCCCCGTCGTCGGCCCGCTGATCGGCGGAGCCCTCGCCGCGGGTATCTACAACATCGCGTTCGCCTGAGCCGACCCGCCGACCCTCTACAGACCTCCGGGAGCACACCGTGACCGACGTACACAGCACCGGCCCGTTCATCGCGGCCATCGACCAGGGCACCACCTCCAGCCGCTGCATCGTCTTCGACAAGGACGGCCGGATCGTCGCGGTCGACCAGAAGGAGCACGAGCAGATCTTCCCGAAGCCGGGCTGGGTCGAGCACGACGCGGCCGAGATCTGGACCAACGTCCAGGAAGTCGTCGCCGGCGCCATCGACAAGGCGGGCATCACCCCGGCCGACGTCAAGGCGATCGGCATCACCAATCAGCGCGAGACCACGCTGATGTGGGACAAGAACACCGGTGAGCCCGTCCACAACGCCATCGTGTGGCAGGACACCCGCACCGACGCGCTCTGCAGGGAGCTCGGCCGCAACGTCGGCCAGGACCGCTTCCGCCGCGAGACCGGCCTGCCGCTCGCGTCGTACTTCGCGGGTCCCAAGGTCCGCTGGCTGCTGGACAACGTCGAGGGCCTGCGCGAGCGCGCCGAGGCCGGCGACATCCTCTTCGGCACCATGGACTCCTGGGTCATCTGGAACCTGACGGGCGGCACCGACGGCGGCGTACACGTCACCGACGTCACCAACGCCTCGCGCACCCTTCTCATGAACCTGCACGAGATGCGGTGGGACGAGAAGATCCTCCAGTCGATGGACATCCCGTCCGCCGTGCTGCCGAAGATCCGTTCCTCCGCCGAGGTGTACGGCGTCGCCAAGGCCGGCCCGCTGAAGGGCGTGCCCGTCGCCTCGGCGCTCGGTGACCAGCAGGCGGCGTTGTTCGGCCAGACCTGCTTCTCCCAGGGCGAGGCGAAGTCGACGTACGGCACCGGCACCTTCATGCTGATGAACACCGGTCACACGCCCGTCAACTCGTACAACGGCCTGCTGACGACCGTCGGATACCAGATCGGCGACGAGAGGCCCGTCTACGCCCTCGAAGGCTCGATCGCCGTCACCGGCGCGCTCGTCCAGTGGATGCGCGACCAGATGGGCCTGATCAAGTCGGCCGCCGAGATCGAGACGCTGGCCTCGTCCGTCGAGGACAACGGCGGCGCGTACTTCGTCCCCGCCTTCTCCGGCCTGTTCGCCCCGTACTGGCGCCCCGACGCCCGCGGTGTGATCGCCGGCCTCACCCGGTACGTCACCAAGGCGCACATCGCCCGTGCCGTCCTGGAGGCCACCGCCTGGCAGACCCGCGAGATCAGCGACGCCATGACCAAGGACTCCGGCGTCGAGCTGACGGCCCTCAAGGTCGACGGCGGCATGACCTCCAACAACCTGCTGATGCAGACGCTCTCGGACTTCCTGGACGCACCGGTGGTGCGCCCGATGGTGGCCGAGACCACCTGCCTCGGCGCCGCCTACGCCGCCGGCCTCGCCGTCGGCTTCTGGTCCAGCACCGACGAGCTGCGCGCCAACTGGCGCAGGGCCGCCGAGTGGACCCCCCGCATGGACGCGGCCGCGCGGGACCGCGAGTACAAGAGCTGGCTCAAGGCCGTGCAGCGGTCCATGGGCTGGCTCGAAGACGAGAGCTGACGAGGAGTTACGAAAATGACCACCCTGCAGAGCGTCCCGGCCCTCGGGACGCGCCCGGCCGACGGCTGTGCCACGAGCCGCGCCGAGACCCGGGAACGGCTTTCCAAGGCGACGTACGACCTCCTGGTGATCGGCGGCGGCATCCTGGGCATCTCCACCGCCTGGCACGCCGCCCAGTCGGGACTGCGGGTGGCCCTGGTGGACGCCGGCGACTTCGCCGGCGCCACCTCCTCCGCCTCGTCCAAGCTGCTCCACGGCGGACTGCGCTACCTCCAGACCGGCGCCGTCAAGCTCGTCGCGGAGAACCACTTCGAGCGGCGCGCCGTCTCGCGCGACGTCGCGCCGCACCTCGCCAACCCGCTGACCTTCTACCTCCCCGTCTACAAGGGCGGCCCCCACGGCGCGGCCAAGCTCGGCGCGGGCGTCTTCGCCTACTCGGCGCTGTCCGCCTTCGGCGACGGTGTCGGCCACGTCATCGGCCCGGCGAAGGCGGCCCGTGCGGTGCCCGAGCTCCGTACGGACAACCTCAAGGCCGTCGCGGTCTACGGCGACGACCAGATGAACGACTCGCGCATGGCCCTGATGACGGTCCGTGCGGCCGTCGAGTCGGGCGCGACCGTCCTCAACCACGCCGAGGTCACCGGCCTTCGCTTCACCAACGGCCGGGTCACGGGCGCGGAGCTCAAGGACCGCCTGGACGGTTCGGAGTTCGGTGTGACGGCCCGTCTGGTGCTCAACGCCACCGGGCCGTGGGTCGACCACCTGCGCAAGATGGAGAACCCGGACGCCGCGCCCTCCATCCGGCTCTCCAAGGGCGCGCACCTGGTCCTCAAGCGCACCGCCCCCTGGCGGGCGGCGCTGGCCACGCCGATCGACAAGTACCGCATCACGTTCGCGCTGCCGTGGGAGGACCAGCTCCTGCTCGGCACGACCGACGAGGAGTACGAGGGCGACCCGGCGGACGTCGCGGTCAACGAGAAGGACATAGCCCAGATCCTGGACGAGGCCGCCTTCTCGATCCGCGACCAGCAGCTTTCCCGCGACCTCATCACGTACTCCTTCGCGGGCCTGCGGGTGCTGCCCGGCGGTCCCGGCGACACCTCCAAGGCCAAGCGCGAGACGGTCGTCACCGAGGGACGCGGCGGCATGCTGTCGGTCGCCGGCGGCAAGTGGACGACGTTCCGTCACATCGGCCGCACCGTCATGAACAAGCTCGCCGCCCTGCCCGGCCACCCGCTGGGCGAGGACATGGAGCCCATCTCGCGGCTGCCGAAGAAGCTGCCGCTGCCGGGCATATCCAACCCGAACGCGGTCGCCCACCGGCTGCTCGTCGACGGCGGTACGCCGGGCCCGCGGATGGCCGCCGACACCGCGCGCCACCTGGCCACGCACTACGGCTCGCTGTCCTTCGACATCGCGCGCCTGGCCAACGAGGACCCGGCGCTGGCCGAGCGCGTCCACCCGGACGCGCCGGAGATCTGGGCGCAGGTCGTGTACGCCCGTGACCACGAGTGGGCCGAGACGGCGGACGACGTACTGCGCCGCCGTACGACGCTGACGATCCGGGGCCTGGCCACGGACGAGG
>NZ_JAGGPC010000091.1:989-3058 GCF_018614005.1 Streptomyces sp. ISL-99 | reverse complement strand
GGGGCCCTGCGCCCCGGCGACCGCCTCCCCAAGGAGAGCGAGCTCGCCGCCGAGCTGGGGCTGTCGCGCAATTCGCTGCGCGAGGCGGTACGCGCCCTGTCGCTGATCCGGATTCTCGACGTACGACAGGGTGACGGTACGTACGTCACCAGCCTGGATCCCCAACTGCTGCTCGAAGCGATGAGTTTCGTCGTGGACTTCCACCGGGACGACACGGTGCTGGAGTTCCTGGCCGTACGCCGCATCCTGGAGCCCGCCGCGACCGCGATGGCCGCCGCCGGCCTCGGCGAGGCGGAACTGGACGAACTGAGCGCACAGTTGGACGCGCTCGGGTCGCATCCGTCCGTCGAGGAGCTCGTCGCGAGCGACCTCGAATTCCATCGCCGCATCGTGCGGGGCTCCGGCAACTCGGTGCTGTGCTCACTCCTCGACGGGCTCTCCGGGCCGACCACCGGGGCTCGCGTCTGGCGCGGACTGACCCAGGAGGACGCGGTCGGCCGTACGCTCCACGAACACCGCGCGATCCTCGCCGCCCTGCGCGACCGGGACGCGGAGGCCGCCAGGTCGTGGGCGACGGTGCACATCGCGAGCGTCGAGCAGTGGCTGCGCTCTACGCTGTAGGAGATCGGGTCTCTGATCTCGATTGATTCAGCGGGCGCAGGGCACGCTTCCCGCATACGCATCAGGCGTCACCGCACCTGGTGGAAGCCGTAAGGTTGATGCGTGCACAAGGGAACTTCGAAAGGGGGCACTGGGTGATCGAGCTCGAGGGGGTTCCCGAGCTGATCGACCCGGTCATGGTGGCCGCGTTCGAGGGCTGGAACGACGCCGGCGACGCCGCCTCCACCGCGCTCGCGCATCTGGACCGGGAATGGAAGGGCGAGGTCTTCGCGGCGCTCGACGCCGAGGACTACTACGACTTCCAGGTCAACCGGCCCACGGTGTTCATCGACGGCGGAGTCCGCAGGATCACCTGGCCCACCACCCGGCTTTCCGTGGTGCGGATCGGCGGCGACAAGCCCCGTGACCTGGTCCTGGTGCGCGGCATCGAGCCCTCCATGCGCTGGCGCTCGTACTGCAACGAGATCCTCGGCTTCGCCCACGAACTGGGCGTCGAGATGATCGTGATCCTCGGCGCGCTGCTCGGCGACACCCCGCACACCAGACCGGTGCCGGTCAGCGGCGTGACGTCGGACCCGGACCTGGCGCGGACCATGGATCTGGAGGAGACCAAGTACGAAGGCCCCACGGGCATCGTCGGGATCCTCCAGGAGGCCTGCACGCACGCGGGTGTACCGGCGGTGAGCCTGTGGGCCGCCGTGCCGCACTACGTGTCGCAGCCCCCCAACCCCAAGGCCACGCTCGCGCTCCTCAACCGCCTCGAAGACCTCATCAACTTGCGCATCCCGCTCGGCGAACTGCCCGAGGACGCACGGGCGTGGCAGGTCGGCGTCGACCAACTGGCGGCCGAGGACAGCGAGGTGGCGGAGTACGTGCAGTCGCTGGAGGAAGCGCGGGACACCGCGGAGCTTCCCGAGGCGACGGGCGAGGCGATCGCCCGCGAGTTCGAGCGGTACCTGCGACGGCGTGACGGCGGGCCCGGCCCCGGTCATGCGACGGACGGGAGCGAGGGCACCGGTACGTATCTGCGTGACAGCTCCAGCGGCCGTACGCGGCCCCCGAAGCCACCGCGCGGGGAGCCCGGCCAGCCCGAAAGCGCGGAAGGCTCCGACGGAACGGAAGACTCCACAGAGGAGTGAAGCGGGGCGGCGCCGGGTGGCGCCGCCCCGCAGTCGTCAGAGCGCAGAACCGCCCCCGGCCCTCTTCGGGAGAGGTCCGGGGGCGGCACGGCCGGCAGGGCCGGAAAGCGCCTACCGAGCCACGACTACCGAGCCACGATCACAGAGCCACGCCGAGCAGCGCGTCGACGGCGCGCGAGACCACGCCGGGCGCGCCCTCGTCCGTACCGCCCTCGAACGCCTGCAAGGCGGCCCAGCGGTCCACGGCGGCGAGTGCGGCCGGGGCGTCGAGGTCGTTGGAGAGCGCCTCGCGGATCTCCTCGACCAGGG
>NZ_JAGGPC010000091.1:703-900 GCF_018614005.1 Streptomyces sp. ISL-99 | reverse complement strand
GGACTTCGACATCTTCTCGCCGTCCAGGGCGACCATTCCGGCGTGTACGTACGTCTTGGCGAACGGGTACTCACCGGTCAGCGCCTGGGCGTGGGACGCGCCCATCTCGTGGTGTGGGAAGGCGAGGTCCGATCCGCCCCCCTGCACGTCGAAGCCCATCCCCAGGTGGTCCAGGGCGATCGCGACGCACTCGATGT
>NZ_JAGGPC010000091.1:0-695 GCF_018614005.1 Streptomyces sp. ISL-99 | reverse complement strand
TCCAGAGCATCGGGTCGAGCGGGTTCTTCTTGCCGGGGCGGTCGGGGTCGCCGCCGCGCTCGGCGGACAGCAGCCGCATCGCGTCGGCGTCGAGCCCGGACACCTCGCCGAAGTGCGGGTCGGCCTCGACGGAGAAGTACACATCCCCTTCGAGCTCGTACGCCGCGCCCGCGTCCCGCAGCCGCTCGATGAGCGGCACGATGCCGGGTATCGCTTCGACGGCGCCGATGTAGTGCTGCGGCGGAAGCATCCGCAGGGCGGTCATGTCCTCGCGGAACAGCGCGGTTTCGCGCTCCGCGAGTTCGGTCCAGTCGTGTCCGTCGCGGATTGCCCGCTCCAGCAGCGGATCGTCTACGTCCGTGACGTTCTGGACGTAATGAACCTGCCGCTTGGTGTCGAGCCACACGCGCTGCACAAGGTCGAACGCGTTGTAAGTCGCCGCGTGACCGATGTGGGTCGCGTCGTACGGCGTGATGCCGCAGACGTAGATACGGGCGACGGGACCGGGGTCGAGGGTGATCAACCCACCGGTCGCGGTGTCGTGGATCTGGAGGTCGCGGCCCTTGCCAGGCAGGGCGGGGACCTCAGAAGCGGGCCAGGCATGCATGCCTTGAGCGTAACCGGACGCACGTTCCGGATACGAACCGGATACGAAATCGTGTCCGGTTACGCACCCTTGCGCGGGGCCTGCGGCG
>NZ_JAGGPC010000090.1:0-67753 GCF_018614005.1 Streptomyces sp. ISL-99 | reverse complement strand
CGCCGCCGTGCTCGACGCGGACGGCACCGCCGTGCGGCGGCCGGACCTCGGCTCGCTGGTCGCCGTCGTCGCCACGGACGAGGACGAGCGTGAGCAGGCCCGCGCCGCCGTCGCCGCCGTCGACGAGGAGGCCGTACGGCTGCGTACGGCCGTGAAATCCCGCGACGGCTTCTTCACCACGTTCTGCGTCAGCCCGTACTCGCGCTACCTCGCGCGCTGGTGCGCCCGCCGGGGCTTCACCCCGAACCAGGTCACCACGGCGTCGCTGATCACCGCGCTGATCGCGGCCGGCTGCGCGGCCACCGGTACCCGCGGCGGCTACGTTGCGGCCGGCGTGCTGCTGCTCTTCTCCTTCGTCCTGGACTGCACCGACGGGCAGCTCGCCCGCTATTCACTCCAGTACTCGACGATGGGCGCCTGGCTCGACGCGACCTTCGACCGCGCCAAGGAGTACGCGTACTACGCGGGCCTCGCGCTCGGCGCCGCCCGTGGCGGGGATGACGTATGGGCGCTGGCGCTGGGCGCGATGGTGCTCCAGACCTGCCGCCATGTCGTGGACTTCTCCTTCAACGAGGCGAACCACGACGCGGAGTCCAACACCAGCCCCACCGCCGCGCTCTCCGACAAGCTCGACAGCGTCGGCTGGACGGTCTGGGTGCGCCGGATGATAGTCCTGCCGATCGGCGAGCGGTGGGCGATGATTGCGGTACTGACCGCCGTCACCACCCCGCGGATCGTCTTCTACGCCCTGCTCGCCGGCTGCGCGCTCGCCGCCCTCTACACCACGGCCGGCCGCGTCCTGCGCTCGCTGACCCGCAAGGCACGGCGTACCGACCGGGCGGCCCAGGCCCTCGCCGACCTCGCGGACAGCGGGCCCGTCGCCCAGGCGGTGGCGGCCCGGGGGCCCCACCTCAAGGGCGCCTGGACCGCCCCCGTCCTCGCTGTCGTTGGCGCCGCCGCCCTGGTGGCCACGGCGCTCACCCAGCCCTTCGGCAGCGTCCAGGTGATCGTCGCGGCGGTCTTTTACGCGGTGCTCTCCGGCACAGCCGTCGCGCGGCCCCTCAAGGGCGCCCTCGACTGGCTCGTCCCGCCCGTCTTCCGGGCGGCCGAGTACGGCACGATCCTGATCCTGGCCGCCCGCTCCGAAGTGAACGGAGCGTTGCCGGCCGCATTCGGGCTGGTGTCGGCGGTCGCCTACCATCACTACGACACCGTGTACCGCATCCGCGGCGGCACGGGCGCGCCGCCCCAGTGGCTGGTGCGGACGATCGGCGGGCACGACGGCCGGACGCTGGTGGTAGTGGTACTCGCCACCGTCCTGGCGACGCGGAACACAGACCTCACCCTGGCGCTCACGGCCCTCGCTGTGGCCGTGGCACTCGTGGTGCTGGTGGAGTCCATCCGCTTCTGGGTGTCCTCCGGAGCACCCGCAGTACATGACGAAGGAGAACCCGCATGATCGGCCTCGTACTCGCTGCCGGCGCCGGACGGCGTCTGCGTCCCTACACGGACACCCTCCCGAAGGCCCTGGTTCCCGTGGACGGTGAGACGACCGTCCTCGACCTGACGCTGGGCAACTTCGCCGAGGTCGGCCTGACCGAGGTCGCCATCGTCGTCGGCTACCGCAAGGAGGCCGTCTACGCGCGCAAGGAGGCCCTTGAGGCGAAGTACGGCCTCAAGATCACGCTCGTCGACAACGACAAGGCCGAGGAGTGGAACAACGCCTACTCCCTGTGGTGCGCGCGTGATGTCCTCAAGCAGGGCGTGATACTCGCCAACGGCGACACCGTTCACCCGGTCTCCGTCGAGAAGACGCTGCTCGCCGCCCGCGGCGACGGCCAGAAGATAATCCTCGCCCTCGACACGGTGAAGAACCTCGCCGACGAGGAGATGAAGGTCATCACGCAGGACGGCAAGGGCGTCCGGCGGATCACCAAGCTGATGGACCCGGCCACCGCCACCGGTGAGTACATCGGCGTCACGCTCATCGAGCCGGAGGCCGCCGAGGAGCTGGCCGACGCGCTGAAGACGACGTTCGAGCGCGACCCCGACCTCTACTACGAGGACGGCTACCAGGAGCTGGTCAACCGCGGCTTCACCGTCGACGTGGCCCCCATCGGCGAAGTGACGTGGGTCGAGATCGACAACCACGACGACCTCGCGAAGGGCCGTGAGATCGCGTGCCAGTACTGACCCGTCTCATCCCGTCCCCGGTCGTCGTCGACATCAGCTGCGGCGCCATGGACGACCTGGCCGGCCTGCTGGCCGACCAGCGGATCTCCGCCTCCGGCAAGCTGGCGATCGCGACCAGCGGCGGCTCGGGCCTGACCCTGCGCGACAAGCTCGCGCCGGTCCTGCCGGGCGCCGACTGGTACTCCGTCGCCGACGGAACGATCGACTCCGCCGTGAGGCTCGCCGACGAGATCAAGGGCAAGCGGTACGACGCCGTGGTCGGCCTCGGCGGCGGCAAGATCATCGACGTCACGAAGTACGCGGCGGCGCGGGTCGGCCTGCCGATGGTCGCCGTCGCGACGAACCTCTCGCACGACGGTCTCTGCTCGCCGGTGTCCATCCTGGACAACGACAACGGGCGCGGCTCCTACGGCGTACCGACCCCCATCGCCATGGTCATCGACCTCGATGTGATCCGCGACGCCCCGGTCCGCTTCATCCGGTCCGGCATCGGTGACGCGATCTCCAACATCTCGGCGATCGCGGACTGGGAGCTGTCCCACCGTATAAACGGCGAGCCGGTCGACGGACTGGCCGCCGCCATGGCCCGTACGGCGGGAGAAGCCGTACTCCGCCACCCCGGCGGTGTCGGCACCGACGAGTTCCTCACGGTCCTCGCCGAGTCCCTCGTCCTGTCCGGTATCGCCATGTCGATCAGCGGCGACAGCCGCCCCTCGTCCGGTGCGTGCCACGAGATCAGCCACGCCTTCGACCTGCTGTACCCCAAGCGGGCCGCGAGCCACGGCGAGCAGGTCGGCCTCGGCGCGGCCTTCGCCATGCACCTGCGGGGCGCCACCGAGCAGGCCGGGCTCTTCGCCGAGGTACTGCACCGGCACGGCCTGCCGGTGCTCCCGCAGGAGATCGGCTTCAGCGTCGACGAGTTCGTCAAGGCCGTCGCATACGCACCACAGACCCGTCCGGGACGCTTCACGATCCTGGAACACCTCGACCTGTCCGCAGACCAGATCAAGGACGCTTACGCCGACTATGTCAAGGCCATCAGTAGCTGAACTCCGTCCGGTCGTTCACCCCGAGGGCGTGAAGGACCGGCGCAGCGGTGAGCACTGGGCCGGGCGCATGTACATGCGGGAGATCTCGCTGCACATCGACCCGTACCTGGTAAACACCAAGATCACGCCGAACCAGCTCACGTACCTCATGGTCGTCGTGGGTGTGCTCGGCGGCGCGGCCCTGCTGATCCCCGGCCTGACCGGTGCGATCCTCGCGGTGATCCTGTTCCAGATCTATCTGCTGCTCGACTGTGTCGACGGCGAGGTCGCCCGCTGGCGCAAGCAGACCTCGATCACGGGCGTCTACCTGGACCGCATCGGCCATTACCTTTGCGAGGCGGCGCTGCTCGTCGGCTTCGGCCTGCGGGGCGCCGATCTCTTCGGTTCCGGCCGGCCCGAGTGGCTGTGGGCGTTCCTCGGTACGCTCGCCGCGCTCGGCGCGATCCTGATCAAGGCCGAGACCGACCTGGTCGACGTGGCCCGTACGCGCAGCGGTCTGCCCGCCGTGAAGGACGAGGCCTCCGTGCCGCGCTCCTCCGGTCTGGCCCTGGCGCGCAGGCTGGCCGCGGCGCTGAAGTTCCACCGTCTGGTCGGCGGCATCGAGGCGAGCCTGTTCATCCTGGTCGTCGCGATCATCGACTTCGTTCAGGGCGACCTGTTCTTCAGCCGCCTCGGGATCGCCGTGCTGGCCGGAATCGCGATCGTGCAGACGTTCCTGCACCTCGTGTCCATCCTCGCTTCGAGCAGGCTGAAGTGACGGCCGCGGGCGCTGCCACCGGCCTGAAGGTCGGCGCCGTCATCATCACGATGGGCAACCGCCCCGACGAGCTGCGCGCCCTCCTGGACTCGGTCGCCAAGCAGGACGGCGACCGGGTCGAGGTCGTGGTCGTCGGCAACGGCTCCCCGGTCACCGGTGTCCCCGAGGGCGTACGGACCGTCGAGCTGCCCGAGAACCTCGGCATCCCGGGCGGCCGCAACGCCGGCATCGAGGCCTTCGGCCCCAGCGGCGCCGAGATGGACATCCTGCTCTTCCTCGACGACGACGGCCTGCTGGCCCACCACGACACGGCCGAGCTGTGCCGCCAGGCCTTCGCCGCCGACCCGAAGCTCGGCATCATCAGCTTCCGGATCGCGGACCCCGACACGGGCGAGACCCAGCGCCGCCACGTCCCGCGCCTTCGCGCGGCCGACCCGATGCGCTCCTCGCGCGTGACGACCTTCCTCGGCGGCGCCAACGCCGTACGCACCAAGGTCTTCGCCGAGGTCGGCGGGCTGCCGGACGAGTTCTTCTACGCCCACGAGGAGACCGATCTGGCCTGGCGGGCGCTCGACGCCGGCTGGATGATCGACTACCGCTCGGACATGGTCCTGTACCACCCGACGACCGCTCCTTCCCGGCACGCCGTCTACCACCGCATGGTGGCCAGGAACCGGGTCTGGCTGGCACGGCGCAATCTGCCGGCCCCCCTGGTGCCCGTCTACCTCGGCGTATGGCTGCTGCTCACGCTGGCGCGGCGGCCCTCCGTACCCGCTCTGAAGGCATGGTTCGGCGGCTTCAAGGAGGGGTGGACGACCTCCCCCGGACCGCGCCGTCCGATGAGATGGCGTACCGTCTGGCGACTGACCCGGCTCGGCCGACCTCCTGTCATCTGACAAGCTCGGGTCTGAAAGCATCGGGGGCACGCGGGACGTGTGCCCGGTCCTGCGCCTTACTGCCTGCGCATCTTGAACACGAAAGTTTCAACTTGTGAGTGACACAACCCGTGACGGTGCGGTCGCGACGAGCGCCCCGCCATCTCCCGACGACGGACTTACCCCGGCGGAGCTCGCCGCGAAGTACGGCCTGTCGGTGAGCGGTGCCCGGCCGGGGCTGATCGAGTACGTCCGGCAGCTGTGGGGCCGGCGCCACTTCATCCTCGCGTTCTCGCAGGCGAAGCTGACCGCCCAGTACAGCCAGGCCAAGCTCGGCCAGCTGTGGCAGGTGGCGACTCCGCTGCTGAACGCCCTCGTGTACTTCCTCATCTTCGGCCTGATCCTGGAGGCCGACCGGGGCATGGACCGGGAGGTGTACGTACCCTTCCTGGTCACCGGTGTGTTCGTCTTCACCTTCACCCAGAGCTCGGTGATGGCCGGTGTCCGGTCCATCTCGGGCAACCTGGGCCTGGTCAGAGCGCTGCACTTCCCGCGCGCCTCGCTGCCGATCTCCTTCGCGCTCCAGCAGCTCCAGCAGCTGATGTTCTCGATGATCGTGCTGGTGATCATCGCGGTGGCGTTCGGCAGCTACCCCTCGCTCTCCTGGCTGCTTGTGGTCCCCGCGCTGGCCGTCCAGTTCGTCTTCAACATCGGCCTCGCGCTGATCATGGCCAGGCTCGGCAGCAAGACCCCCGACCTCGCCCAGCTGATGCCCTTCGTGATGCGTACGTGGATGTATGCCTCCGGAGTGATGTTCAGCATCCCGGCCATGCTCGCCGACAAGGATTTGCCCGGCTGGGTCACGGACGTGCTCCAGTGGAACCCGGCGGCCGTGTACATGGACCTCATCCGTTTCGGCCTGATCGAGGGCTACGGCTCCGAGAACCTGCCCCCGCACGTCTGGGGCGTCGCCCTGGGCTGGGCGCTGCTCGTGGGCCTCGTGGGCTTCGTGTACTTCTGGAAGGCTGAGGAGAGGTACGGCCGTGGCTGACGACAACAAGCAGGGACGCGTCCCCACCGTCATCGCGGACGACGTGCACATCGTGTACCGCGTCAACGCCGGCGCGGGCGGGCGCGGCAGCGCCACCGCCGCCCTGAGCCGCATCATGAAGCGCGGCAAGGGCGACTCGCCCGGCGTACGCAAGGTGCACGCGGTGCGCGGTGTCTCCTTCACGTCCTACCGGGGTGAGGCGATCGGTCTGATCGGCACCAACGGGTCGGGCAAGTCGACCCTGCTGCGCGCCATCGCGGGCCTCCTGCCGACCGAGCAGGGCAAGGTCTACACGGACGGCCAGCCTTCACTCCTCGGTGTGAACGCGGCGCTGATGAACGACCTGACCGGCGAGCGCAACGTCATCCTCGGCGGCCTCGCCATGGGGATGACGCGTGAGGAGATCCGCGAGCGCTACCAGCAGATCGTCGACTTCTCGGGCATCAACGAGAAGGGTGACTTCATCACGCTGCCGATGCGCACGTACTCCTCCGGCATGGCCGCTCGCCTGCGCTTCTCCATCGCCGCCGCCAAGGACCACGACGTACTGATGATCGACGAGGCGCTGGCGACGGGCGACCGGAAGTTCCAGATCCGCTCCGAGCAGCGCATCCGCGAGCTCCGCAAGGAGGCCGGCACGGTCTTCCTGGTCAGCCACAGCAACAAGTCGATCAGGGACACCTGTGACCGCGTTCTGTGGCTGGAGAAGGGCGAGCTGCTGATGGACGGTCCCACGGACGAGGTCCTCAAGGCGTACGAGAAGGAAACCGGCCGCTAGGGCCGGTGCGGGCCGGTACCCCGCCGGGCTCGTCCCGGCGGGGTTTCGCGTGTCCGCGTGTCCGGGTGCACCCTTTCCGCGTATCGGTGCGGCGTGAGCGGCCCGGCGCGCCGTAACATGCCGGAATCGTCAACTCCGGCCACTTACGGGAAGGTTGAGGCATATTGCTGCCTTGTTGTAATCCGCCCAACACCCCGGCGCGGTGCCGGGCGTTGTACAACGTAAGCTGTACCGGTGGGCGGCGTGTCCGAAATGGGATGTATTAGGTCGACGGTGTAGAACGGGAGATGTGACGGCAATGGCTATGGAATCTCTCCAGCGCGAAGACGCTTCCGCCGTCCCCGCACCGGGCAGCCCGCGATGACCGGAACCCGTCACGTGCGCACCGACGCACACGCGCGCACGACCCTGGACAAGGCCGCCGACGAGAACTTCCCGGTGGCTCCCTTCTTTCTGCCGCGCGCCTGGCGGCACGACCTGATGGCCGTCTACGGCTACGCCCGCCTCGTCGACGACATCGGCGACGGCGACCTCGCCCCCGGCGGCGCCGACGCCCGCCTGCTCGGCCTCGACCCCGCCCTCGCCGACGACCGCCTGCTCCTGCTCGACGCCTTCGAGACCGACCTGCGCCGCGTCTTCGACGCCTCGGGGGACGGCCCGCGCCACCCCCTCCTGCGCGCCCTCGTGCCGACCGTGCGCCGCTGCTCGCTCACCCCCGGCCCGTTCCTCGGGCTCATCGAAGCCAACCGGCAGGACCAGCTCGTACGCCGCTACAAGACGTACGACGATCTCCTCGCGTACTGCGAGCTGTCGGCGAACCCCGTCGGCCGGCTGGTCCTCCGGATCACCGGCACCGCGAGCCCCGAGCGGATCCGCCGCTCCGACGCGGTCTGCACCGCCCTGCAGATCGTCGAACACCTCCAGGACGTCGCCGAGGACCTCGGCCGCGACCGGATCTACCTGCCCGCCGACTCCATGGCGCGCTTCCACGTCGAGGAGGCCGATCTGGCCGCGCCGTCCGCGAACGCGTCGGTGCGCTCCCTCATCGCGTACGAAGCGGAACGCGCCGGGTGCCTCCTGGACGAGGGCACTCCGCTCGTGGCCAGTGTCAACGGCAGGCTCAAGCTGCTCCTCGCCGGTTTCGTCGGCGGCGGACGCGCGGCCCTCACGGCGATCGCGGCCACCGGCTACGACGTGCTCCCCGGACCGCCCAAGCCCACCAAGCTCAGCCTGCTGCGCGCAGTGGGAGCTGTCTTGCGATGAGACCGAAGAGAGGGGTGAGCCGGCCCGTGGAAGGACTCACGCAGATGTCCGCACCGGTACTCGCCGCGTACAGCTACTGCGAGGCCGTGACCGGAGCGCAGGCGCGCAATTTCGCGTACGGCATCAGGCTTCTGCCGACCGACAAGCGCAACGCCATGTCCGCGCTGTACGCGTTCTCGCGGCGCGTGGACGACATCGGCGACGGTGTGCTGGAGCCCGCCGTCAAGCAGGTGCGGCTCGAAGAGACCCGCGCGCTGCTCGACCGCGTCCGTGCGGGCACCGTCGACGACGACGACACCGACCCGGTCGCCGTGGCGCTCTCGGACACTGCGCGCCGCTTCCCGCTGCCGCTCGAAGGGCTCGACGAGCTCATCGACGGCGTCCTCATGGACGTACGCGGCGAGACCTACGAGACCTGGGACGACCTGAAGGTCTACTGCCGGTGCGTCGCGGGCGCCATCGGACGGCTCTCGCTGGGCGTGTTCGGCACCCAGACCGGCGCGCGCTCCACGGAACGCGCCTCGGAGTACGCCGATACGCTCGGTCTCGCCCTCCAGCTGACCAACATCCTCCGGGACGTCCGCGAGGATGCCGGGAACGGGCGTACCTACCTGCCCGCCGACGACCTCGCCAAGTTCGGCTGCTCGGCCGGTTTCCACGGCGCCACCCCGCCCGAGGGCTCCGACTTCACGGGCCTGATCCACTTCGAAGTACGCCGCGCCCGCGCCCTGTTCGCCGAGGGCTACCGGCTGCTTCCCCTGCTCGACCGGCGCTCCGGTGCCTGCGTCGCCGCGATGGCCGGTATCTACCGGCGGCTCCTCGACCGCATCGAGCGCGACCCCCTGGCCGTACTGCGCGGCCGGGTCTCACTGCCGGGACACGAGAAGGCGTACGTCGCCGTGCGCGGCTTGTCGGGCCTCGACGCCCGGCACATCTCCCGCCCTCACCTCTGGAGGCGGGTCTGATGGGCCCCGTTGCGGCCGGCGGGACGAACGCGTACAAGAGAGGCGCAACCCCCCGGCGGCCCGGTGCGTCCCTGAGTGCAACGGCCCGTCGTCCGTACTCCGTCGGCGAGTCCCGAGGGGAGGGCGCATGACACGCGGCACCACAGGCGGCAGGCCCACCGTGCCGGCCCGCTCGCCGGGGCCCGCGGCAGGTCACGCGGTCGTCGTCGGAGGCGGACTGGCCGGAGTCACGGCCGCGCTCCAGCTGGCCGACGCCGGCATGCGGGTGACACTGCTCGAAGGGCGCCCGCGCCTGGGCGGCCTCGCGTTCTCGTTCCGCCGCGGCGAGCTCACCGTCGACAACGGCCAGCACGTCTATCTGCGCTGCTGCACCGCCTACCGGTGGTTCCTCGACCGGATCGAGGGCGCCGGACTGGCCCCGCTGCAGAGCCGTCTCGACGTACCCGTGCTCGACGTCGGCCGGTCCGCCGGGCCCCGGCTCGGGCGGCTGCGCCGCACGGCGCTGCCCGTACCGCTGCACCTGGCCGCGAGCCTGGCGACGTATCCGCATCTCTCCCTCGCCGAGCGGGCGAGCGTGGGGCGTGCCGCGCTGGCGCTCAAGAAGCTCGATCCGGCCGATCCCGCCCTGGACGGTGTGGACTTCGCCACCTGGCTGGGCCGCCACGGACAGTCGCCGCGCACCATCGAGGCACTGTGGGACCTCGTCGGCGTCGCGACGCTCAACGCGACCGCGCCCGACGCCTCCCTCGGCCTCGCCGCCATGGTCTTCAAGACGGGACTGCTCTCCGAGCCCGGCGCCGCCGACATCGGCTGGGCGCACGTACCGCTCGGCGATCTGCACGACACACTCGCCCGCAAGGCGCTCGACTCCGCGGGTGTACGGACCGGACTGCGCACCCGGGTCAGCTCCATCTCCCGTTCGGTGAGCGGGGGTTGGTCCGTCGGCGCGGGAGGCGGGGAGCGGATCGAGGCCGACGCCGTCGTGCTCGCCGTACCGCAGCGCGAGACGCACGCCCTGCTGCCCGAGGGTGTCATCGACGACCCCGGCCGGCTGCTCGACATCGGCACCGCGCCGATCCTCAACGTCCATGTCGTGTACGACCGCAAGGTGCTGCGCCGGCCCTTCTTCGCCGCGCTCGGCAGCCCCGTCCAGTGGGTCTTCGACCGGACGGAGTCCTCCGGACTCACCGGCGGCGGACAGTACCTCGCCGTCTCGCAGTCGGCGGCACGCGGCGAGATCGACGCGCCCGTGGCCGAGCTGCGCGCACGCTATCTGCCCGAGCTGGAGCGGCTGTTGCCCGCCGCGCGCGGCGCGGGCGTACGCGACTTCTTCGTCACCCGGGAGCGGACAGCGACGTTCGCCCCCACCCCCGGCGTCGGACGGCTGCGCCCCGGCGCCCGTACGCACGCGCCCGGCCTGTACCTGGCCGGCGCGTGGACCGCCACCGGATGGCCCGCGACCATGGAGGGCGCTGTGCGCAGCGGCATCACCGCCGCCGGCGCGGCCCTCCGCGAACTCGGCCGCGTACATGAACATCCGTTGCAGGAGGCGGTATGAGCACTGGCATGGAAACAAGAGGAGAGCCTGTGACCCCGGTGAACCCGGTCGACAACACCACGGTGGACATCGCCGCGCTTCTTGAGCGCGGCCGCACCCTGTCCACCCCGGTGCTGAAGGCCGCCGTGGACCGGCTCGCGCCGCCCATGGACACCGTCGCGGCGTACCACTTCGGGTGGATCGACACCCAGGGGCGGCCCGCCGACGGCGACGGCGGCAAGGCCGTACGCCCGGCGCTCGCGCTGCTGTCGGCGGAGGCGGCGGGCGCGGCGGCCGAGGTCGGCGTTCCCGGCGCCGTCGCCGTCGAACTCGTACACAACTTCTCGCTGCTCCACGACGACCTGATGGACGGCGACGAGCAGCGCAGGCACCGCGACACCGTGTGGAAGGTGCACGGACCCGCGCAGGCGATCCTCGTCGGCGACGCGCTCTTCGCCCTCGCCAACGAGGTGCTGCTGGAGCTCGGCACCGTCGAGGCGGGGCGCGCCACGCGTCGGCTCACCACCGCGACCCGCAAGCTCATCGACGGTCAGGCGCAGGACATCTCCTTCGAGCACCGCGAGCGGGTCACCGTCGAGGAGTGCCTGGAGATGGAGGGCAACAAGACGGGCGCCCTGCTGGCCTGTGCCGTGTCCATCGGCGCGGTGCTCGGCGGGGTGGACGACCGTACGGCGGACACGCTGGAGGCGTACGGCTACCACCTCGGTCTCGCCTTCCAGGCCGTCGACGACCTGCTCGGCATCTGGGGCGACCCGGACGCCACCGGCAAGCAGACCTGGAGCGACCTGCGCCAGCGCAAGAAGTCCCTGCCCGTCGTCGCGGCGCTGGCTGCCGGCGGTCCGGCGTCGGAGCGGCTCGGCGAGCTGCTCTCCGCCGACGCCAAGAGCAACGACTTCGAGAGCTTCTCCGAGAAGGAGTTCGCCACCAGGGCGGCTCTGATCGAGGAGGCGGGCGGCCGTGACTGGACGGCGCAGGAAGCTCGCAGGCAGCATGCGGTCGCCATCGAGGCGCTGGACGGTGTCGACATGCCCCCGCAGGTTCGTGCGCAGCTCACGGCGCTCGCGGACTTCGTCGTCGTACGAAAGAGATGATCAGCATCCGCCTCATATAACTCGCAAGTCGCCGTCCGGTGCCGGGACCCGCCGTAAACCCCGCACCGGACGACGTCGGACCCCAGCACAGCAGATGACCAACTGCCACGGAGGGGAAACCATGACAGCGACGACCGACGGAAGCCCTGGGGCCATGAAGCCCTGCGCGGCCGCGGCCAGCGAATTTACCGACAACAGCACCACCAACACCCCAGACGTCACCCGTCACGGGCCGGTCACTGCCGGCGTCCTGGACGCCGCGCGGCGGGCCACGGACCGCGGGGTCGCGCATCTGCTCGCACAGCAGGACGACCAGGGCTGGTGGAAAGGTGACCTCGAAACCAATGTGACCATGGACGCCGAGGACCTGCTCCTCCGTCAGTTCCTGGGCATTCAGGACGAGAAGACCGTCCGGGCCGCCGCGCTCTTCATCCGCGGCGAGCAGCGGGGCGACGGCACCTGGGCCACCTTCTACGGCGGCCCCGGCGACCTCTCCACCACCATCGAGGCGTACGTCGCCCTGCGGCTCGCCGGAGACCTGCCGGACGATCCGCACATGGAGCGCGCCGCGGCCTGGATCAGGGCGCGCGGCGGCATCGCCGCGAGCCGCGTCTTCACCCGGATCTGGCTGGCGCTGTTCGGGTGGTGGAAGTGGGGCGATCTGCCGGAGCTGCCGCCCGAGCTGATCTTCCTTCCGTCGTGGTTCCCGCTGAACATCTACGACTTCGGCTGCTGGGCCCGGCAGACCATCGTGCCGCTGACCGTGGTGTCCGCGAAGCGGCCCGTGCGTCCCGCGCCGTTCGCGCTCGACGAGCTGCACACCAACCCACGCGTGCCGAACCCGCGCAAGAGGCTTGCCACGCCCACCAGTTGGGAGGGCGCCTTCCAGCGGCTCGACAAGGCCCTGCACGTCTACCGCAAGGTCGCGCCGGCCAGGCTGCGCGGCGCCGCGATGAAGAGCGCGGCGCGCTGGATCGTCGAGCGGCAGGAGAACGACGGCTGCTGGGGCGGGATCCAGCCGCCCGCCGTGTACTCCCTGATCGCGCTCCACCTGCTCGGATACGACCTGGATCACCCGGTGATGCGGGCCGGCCTGGAGTCGCTCGACCGGTTCACGGTGTGGCGCGAGGACGGCGCCCGCATGATCGAGGCCTGCCAGTCGCCGGTCTGGGACACCTGCCTCGCCACCATCGCACTCGCCGACGCGGGGGTACGGCCCGACGACCCGGCGCTCGTCAAGGCCGCCGACTGGATGATGAGCGAGCAGATCGTACGGCCCGGGGACTGGGCCGTACGCCGCCCCGGAGTCGAGCCGGGCGGCTGGGCGTTCGAGTTCCACAACGACAACTACCCGGACATCGACGACACCGCCGAGGTCGTCCTGGCGCTGCGGCGCGTCGCGCACCCGGACCGCGCGCGGACCGAGGCGACCGTCGACCGCGCCGTCCGCTGGAACCTCGGCATGCAGTCGAAGAACGGCGCCTGGGCGGCCTTTGACGCCGACAACACCAGCCCCTTCCCCAACCGGCTGCCCTTCTGTGACTTCGGCGAGGTCATCGACCCGCCGTCCGCCGACGTCACCGCGCACGTGGTGGAGATGCTGGCCGTCGAAGGCAAGGCACACGACCCGCGCACCCGGCGCGGCATCGAGTGGCTGCTGGCCGAACAGGAGCCGGACGGTTCCTGGTTCGGACGCTGGGGTGTCAACTACGTATACGGAACAGGGGCGGTCGTGCCGGCGCTGATCGCTGCCGGGCTGCCGACCGGCCACCCCGCCGTCCGTCGCGCCGTCGGATGGCTGGAGTCCGTCCAGAACGACGACGGCGGCTGGGGCGAGGACCTGCGCTCGTACCGTGAGGCCGGCTGGGCCGGGCGCGGTGCTTCGACCGCTTCGCAGACCGCCTGGGCGCTGCTCGCCCTGCTCGCGGCGGGGGAGCGGGACGCCAAGTCCGTCGAACGGGGCGTCGCCTGGCTGGCCGGGACCCAGCGGGAGGACGGCTCCTGGGACGAGCCGTACTTCACGGGCACCGGATTCCCGTGGGACTTCTCCATCAACTACCACCTCTACCGGCAGGTCTTCCCGCTCACCGCTCTCGGGCGGTACGTCCACGGGGAGCCCACCTACCCGGACCTGGCCACCCGGGAAGGGACCTGATGGCCCCCATGGACCCGGCCGAGCCCGCACCGCTGCTGATCGCCTGCGCGCTCGGCATCGAGCAGTTCGCGCTGCGCAGCGGACACCGCAAGGAGGCGCCGGGGCCCGTGACCGTACTGCGTACGGGGATGGGCCCCAAGGCGGCAGCGACGGCCGTCAGGCAGGCGCTCGCCCACGGCGGCCCGGCCCCGGACGCCGCCGTCATCGCGTCCGGCTTCTGCGCGGGGCTGGTCCCCGGAATGCACCCCGGGGACCTGATCGTCGCCGACGAGACGCGCGGGCCCCACGGCACTTCGGCCTGTACGGGCGTGGAGCTGCTCGCGAAGGCGCTGGACCGGGTGGTGCCCGGACGCACCGTGCACACCGGCCCGTTGCTCGGCTCCGCCCATGTCGTGAGGGGACCCGAGCGGGCCCGGCTGGCGGCCACCGGGGCGATCGCTGTGGACATGGAGTCCGCCGCGACGCTCGGCAGCGCGCTGCGGGCCGGACCGCGTCCGGTTGCGGCCGTTCGGGTGGTCGTGGACGCTCCGGAGCACGAGCTCGTACGCATTGGAACGCTTCGCGGTGGAATATCGGCATTTCGTGTTCTTCGCGCAGTGCTGCCTGCCTTTTTTGAATGGCACCGTTCTTCGCTGCTCCCCAGGAGGTGAGCCAGATGGCCATGCCGCTCCGTCAGACCATCAGGGTCGGGACGTATCTCGTCGAACAGAAGCTCCGCAAGCGAGAGAAGTTCCCGCTCATCGTCGAGCTCGAACCGCTCTACGCCTGCAACCTCGCGTGCGAGGGCTGCGGCAAGATCCAGCATCCGGCGGGGGTTCTGAAGCAGCGCATGCCCGTGGCGCAGGCCGTGGGAGCGGTCCTGGAATCCGGTGCTCCGATGGTCTCCATCGCGGGCGGCGAACCGCTGATGCATCCTCAGATCGACGAGATCGTGCGGCAGCTGGTGGCGAAGAGGAAGTACGTATTCCTCTGCACCAACGCGATGCTGCTGCGCAAGAAGATCGAGAAGTTCACGCCGTCGCCGTACTTCGCCTTCGCCGTGCACATCGACGGGCTGCGGGAGCGGCACGACGAATCGGTCGCGAAGGAAGGCGTCTTCGACGAAGCGGTGGAGGCGATCAAGGAGGCCAAGAAGCGCGGCTTCCGGGTCACCACCAATTCCACCTTCTTCAACACCGACACCCCGCAGACGATCATCGAGGTGCTCAACTACCTCAACGACGACCTGGAGGTGGACGAGATGATGATCTCACCCGCCTACGCGTACGAGAAGGCTCCCGACCAGGAGCACTTCCTCGGTGTCGAGCAGACGCGGGAGCTGTTCAAGAAGGCGTTCGCGGGTGGCAACCGGCGGCGCTGGCGACTTAACCATTCGCCGCTCTTCCTGGACTTCCTGGAGGGCAAGGCGGACTTCCCGTGCACGGCGTGGGCGATCCCCAACTACTCCCTCTTCGGGTGGCAGCGGCCCTGCTACCTGATGAGCGACGGGTACGTCCCGACGTACCGGGAGCTCATCGAGGAGACCGACTGGAGCAAGTACGGGCGGGGCAAGGACCCGAGGTGCGCCAACTGCATGGCGCACTGCGGCTACGAGCCGACGGCCGTCCTCGCGACCATGGGCTCACTCAAGGAGTCCCTGCGCGCGGTCCGCGAGACGGTCTCGGGAAACCACGGGTGACGTGATGACCGTTGGTGAGCCTGTCGCACTGGGGCTCCCCGGGCTGCTGGCCCGGCCCCTGGCGGTGCGCCGCGCTTCGCGGCGTGTCCAGGTCGGGTCGGTGGCGGTCGGCGGGGACGCGCCCGTCTCGGTGCAGTCGATGACGACCACCAGGACGTCCGACGTCGGCGCGACGCTCCAGCAGATCGCGGAGCTGACGGCCTCGGGCTGCCAGATCGTACGGGTGGCGTGTCCCACCCAGGACGACGCGGACGCGCTGGCGACCATTGCGCGCAAGTCGCAGATCCCGGTGATCGCGGACATCCACTTCCAGCCGAAGTACGTCTTCGCCGCCATCGACGCCGGCTGCGCGGCGGTCCGGGTGAACCCGGGCAACATCAAGCAGTTCGACGACAAGGTCAAGGAGATCGCCAAGGCGGCCTTGGAGACGCGCACCCCGATCCGCATCGGTGTGAACGCCGGGTCGCTCGACGCGCGGCTGCTGCAGAAGTACGGGAAGGCCACCCCGGAGGCGCTCGTCGAGTCGGCGCTGTGGGAGGCGTCCCTCTTCGAGGAGCACGGGTTCGGTGACATCAAGATCTCGGTCAAGCACAACGACCCGGTCGTGATGGTCAACGCGTACCGGCAGCTCGCCGCGCAGTGCGACTATCCGCTGCACCTGGGTGTGACGGAGGCCGGTCCGGCGTTCCAGGGCACGATCAAGTCCGCGGTGGCCTTCGGCGCGCTGCTGAGCGAGGGGATCGGCGACACCATCCGGGTCTCGCTGTCCGCGCCGCCGGTCGAAGAGGTCAAGGTCGGCCTTCAGATCCTGGAGGCGCTCAACCTCAAGCAGCGGCGTCTGGAGATCGTGTCCTGCCCGTCCTGCGGGCGCGCGCAGGTCGACGTCTACAAGCTCGCCGACCAGGTGGCCGCCGGTCTCGACGGCCTGGAGGTGCCGCTGCGCGTCGCCGTCATGGGCTGTGTCGTCAACGGTCCTGGTGAGGCGCGTGAGGCGGACCTCGGTGTCGCGTCCGGCAACGGCAAGGGCCAGATCTTCGTCAAGGGCGAGGTCATCAAGACCGTGCCCGAGTCGAAGATCGTCGAGACGCTCATCGAAGAGGCGATGAAAATCGCCGCGGACATGGAGGGCGAGGGCATCACTTCGGGGATGCCCGCCGTCACTGTGAGCTGAAGGACCAGAGAGGGGGCCCGAGCGTGACGATCTTGGAAGGTATCCGGGGGCCGCGCGACCTGAAAGGTCTGACAGACGCCGAGAACTGTCAGCTGGCATCCGAAATCCGGGAGTTCCTGGTCCGGGCCGTGGCCCGGACGGGCGGACACCTCGGGCCCAACCTCGGGGTGGTGGAGCTGACCATCGCCCTGCACCGGGTCTTCGACTCGCCCGCCGACCGCATCCTGTGGGACACCGGCCACCAGAGCTACGTACACAAACTGCTCACCGGCCGGCAGGACTTCTCCAAGCTGCGCCGCAAGGGCGGGCTCTCCGGCTATCCGTCGCGCGAGGAGTCCGCGCACGACGTCATCGAGAACTCGCACGCCTCTACGGTCCTCGGCTGGGCCGACGGGCTCGCCAAGGCCAACCAGGTGCTCGGCCGGAGCGACCACGTCGTCGCGGTGACCGGGGACGGCGCACTCACCGGCGGCATGGCCTGGGAGGCGCTCAACAACATCGCCGCCGTCCGTGACCGGCCGCTGATCATCGTCGTCAACGACAACGAGCGTTCGTACGCCCCGACCATCGGCGGGCTCGCCGACCACCTCGCCACTCTCCGTACGACGGACGGGTACGAGCGGTTCCTCGCCCGGTGCAAGGACGTGCTCCAGCACACCCCCGTCATCGGGCAACCGCTGTACGGGTCGCTGCACGGCGCGAAGAAGGGCTTCAAGGACTTCATCGCCCCGCAGGGGATGTTCGAGGACTTGGGGCTCAAGTACGTCGGCCCGATCGACGGCCACGACATCGCGGCAATCGAGTCGGCACTGAGCCGCGCGAAGCGCTTCCACGGGCCGGTGCTCGTGCACTGCCTGACCGAGAAGGGTCAAGGTTACGCCGCAGCCGAGCAGGACGAGGCGGACCGCTTCCACGCCGTGGGCGCGATGAACCCGCTGACCTGCGAGCCCCTCGCACCGGCCAACGGTCCTTCCTGGACTTCCGTGTTCGGCGACGAGATGGCGAAGATCGGCGCGGAGCGGCCCGATGTCGTCGCGATCACGGCGGCCATGCTGCATCCCGTGGGGCTGGGCAAGTTCGCCGCGGCGTTCCCCGACCGGATCTGGGACGTCGGGATCGCCGAACAGCACGCCGCTGTCTCCGCCGCCGGGCTCGCCACCGGCGGGCTCCACCCCGTCGTCGCCGTCTACGCCACCTTCCTCAACCGCGCCTTCGACCAACTGCTCATGGACGTGGCGCTGCACAGGTGCGGCGTGACCTTCGTACTGGACCGGGCGGGCGTCACCGGGGCCGACGGGCCCTCGCACAACGGCATGTGGGACATGTCGCTCCTCCAGGTCGTACCCGGCCTGCGGATCGCGGCGCCGCGCGACGCCGACCAGCTGCGTGCCCAGCTCCGCGAGGCCGTGGACGTCGACGACGCACCGACCGTCCTGCGGTTCCCCAAGGAATCCGTGGGACCGGTGATCCCGGCGGCCGGCCGGGTGGGCGGCATGGACGTGCTGCGCCGGGCCGCCGGACCCGACGTACTCCTGGTCTCCGTCGGCGCGCTCGCGCCCGTCTGCCTCGAAGCGGCCGGGCTGCTGGCCGAGCGGGGCATCGGCTGTACGGTCGTCGACCCCCGCTGGGTCAAGCCCGTCGACGAGCAGCTCGCGCAGCTCGCGCAGCGGCACCGCCTCGTCGCGGTCGTCGAGGACAACAGCCGCAGCGGCGGGGTGGGTTCAGCCGTCGGGCAGGCGCTCCGGGACGCCGGAGTCGACGTACCCCTGCGGACGTACGGCATCCCGGAACAGTTCCTCGCGCACGCCAAGCGGAGTGAGGTGCTGGCCGACATCGGGCTCACCCCCGCGTCGATAGCGGGTCGGATCAGCCTCGCCCTGGCGGCCGGGGAAGCCCGGTCCGTCCCACTGCCGAACGCCAAGGAGACAGCGGAATGACGGACGGCGCGCCGAAGGAGTTCGACCTGGCGAAGCTCCTCGCCGAACGCGGGGCCGAGCGCTACGAGCTGCATTCCAGGCACCTGAACCACCAACTGCCCCGCATGCTGCGCACCATCGGCTTCGACAAGGTCTACGAGCGGGCCGAGGGCGCCTACTTCTGGGACGCGGAAGGCAACGACTACCTCGACATGCTCGCGGGCTTCGGCGTGATGGGCCTCGGCCGGCACCATCCCGTCGTACGCAAGGCGCTGCACGACGTCCTCGACGCCTCGCTCGCCGACCTGACGCGCTTCGACTGCCAGCCGCTGCCCGGACTGCTCGCCGAGAAGCTGCTCGCCCACAGCCCGCACCTGGACCGGGTGTTCTTCGGCAACAGCGGCACGGAGGCCGTCGAGACCGCGCTGAAGTTCGCCAGGTACGCGACGGGCAGGCCCAGGATCCTGTACTGCGCGCACGCCTTCCACGGCCTGACGACCGGCTCGCTGTCGGTGAACGGCGAGGCGGGCTTCCGCGACGGATTCGCGCCGCTGCTGCCCGACACCGCGATCGCGCTGGGTGACCTGGACGCACTGGAGCGGGAGCTGAAGCGGGGTGACGTGGCCGGCTTCGTCGTGGAGCCGATCCAGGGAAAGGGCGTGCACGAGTCCCCGCCCGGGTTCCTGCGCGCCGCCCAGGAGCTCCTGCGCCGCCACAAAGCACTGCTGATCGCCGACGAGGTGCAGACGGGCCTGGGCAGGACCGGGGACTTCTACGCGTACCAGCACGAGGAGGGCGTCGAACCCGATCTGCTGTGCGTCGCGAAAGCGCTCTCGGGAGGCTACGTACCGGTCGGCGCGACCCTCGGCAAGGACTGGATCTTCAAGCGCGTCTACTCGTCGATGGACCGGGTGCTGGTGCACTCGGCCAGCTTCGGCTCGAACGCGCAGGCCATGGCGGCGGGCCTCGCCGTCCTCTCGGTGATGGAGGACCAGGAGATCGTCGCGAACGCGCGGCGCTCCGGCGATCTGCTGCGGGAGCGGCTGACCGCGCTCATCGGCCGTTATGAGCTGCTGCACGACGTACGGGGGCGCGGGCTCATGATCGGCATCGAGTTCGGCCGGCCGAGCTCGCTGAAGCTGCGCAGCCGCTGGACCATGCTCCAGGCCGCCCGCAAGGGACTCTTCGCGCAGATGGTCGTCGTACCGCTGCTCCAGAAGCACCGCATCCTCACCCAGGTCTCCGGCGACCACCTCGAAGTGATCAAGCTCATTCCGCCGCTGATCGTGGGGGAGAGGGAGGTCGAGCGGTTCGTCGGCGCGTTCACCGCGGTGATGGACGACGCGCACAGCGGCGGCGGTCTGATGTGGGACTTCGGCAAGACCCTGGTGAAGCAGGCGGTCGCCAACCGCTGATTTGCCTCGGAGGTAATATTTTTGCCTGTTGGGTAATTCATCTGGCCCAATGGGTGCATGACACCCCGCCTCGAAGAGCCGGCCGAAGGAGCGCTGCCCTCGGTCGCGCCGAGACTGCGCGACCTGCGGCGGCACAGCGGTCTCACGCTGGAGGCGGCCGCCCGGCGCGCCGGTCTTTCACCGGCGCACCTGTCCCGCCTGGAGACGGGACAGCGCCAGCCCTCGCTGCCGATGCTGCTCACGCTGGCCCGTGTGTACGGGACGACGGTGTCCGCGCTCCTCGGTGAGACTCCGGGTGAGCGGGACGCCGTACTGCGGGCGGACGAGGCCGAGGCGCGGGTGGCCGACGGGTGGACGTACCACCGGGCCGGCGGCTCGGGGCGCGCCATGCAGGCGCTGCGCGTGCACGTCCCGTACGGCGCCCAGGGTGACATGGTGCGCGTCCATCCCGGCGAGGAGTGGCTGTACGTCCTGTCGGGGCGGTTGCGGCTGGTGCTCGGCGAGAGCGTCCACCGGCTCGATGCCGGGGACAGCGCGCATTACGACTCGCTGACCCCGCACCGCATCGCGGCCGCCGGCCCGGACGGGGCCGACCTGCTGTTCGTTCACACGTTGTTGCAGAGCGCCGCCGCCGGGCTGTGCCTACCCCAGGAGACCTGACATGCCGCTGCCCGGGGGAAAGACCGCCGCCCGCCGCTTCGTGGAGGACAAGATCCCCAGGGGCCTGGCGATCCGCGTCTTCATGTACGTCGTCGCGGGTCACCTCTTCGCGGCCTTCGTCTACCTGCTCTTCACGCTCGGCGGCCAGCGCTGACACCGGCCGCGTCGCTCAGCTCCCGTCGAGCAGGCGCGTCCGCAGTCGCTCGCGGGTCTCGGGAGCGAGGTTCAGCCCCTCTGCGAGGTAGCGGTCGGTGGTGCCCCAGATCTCCTCGATCGTCTCGAAGGCGGCGTTCAGATACTCCGCGCGGGCCTCGAAGAGCGGGCTGAGCAGCTCCATGACCTCGGACGACATCCCGGTCGGCGAGTTGTCGCTGCGGTGGACCTTGTAGCGGCGGTGCGGGTCGTTCGACTTCAGGTAGTCGGCCTCGATGGCCTCGCGCTCGACGCCGACCGCCAGCAGAGTCACCGCTATGGACAGGCCCGCGCGGTCCTTGCCCGCCGCGCAGTGCATCAGCGCGGGGACGGAGTCCTCGGCCAGGGCGTGCAGCACCTGGCTGTGCTCGGCCGTACGCTCCTTGATGATCATGCGGTACGTCGCCGACATGCGGTCCGCGGCCTTGCCGTCCGAAAGGATCTCGCGCAGCTCGTCGAGGTTCCCGTCGCGGACCATTTTCCAGAACACGGCACCGTCGGCCGGGTCCGTCAAGGGCAGGTTGACGTTGCGCACCCCCGGCAGCTCCACGTCCGGGCCCTCCAGCTTCTGGTCCGCCTCGTTGCGGAAGTCGAAGATCGTGTGGAGGCCGAGCGAACCGAGGAACGCCGCGTCGACGGCGGTGGCGTGCGCCAGGTGACCGCTGCGGAAGAGGGCTCCGTACCGGACCCGCCGCCCGTCCGCCGTCGGCAGGCCGCCCACGTCGCGGAAGTTGCGCACCGCGGCAAGCTCGGGCTCGTGCTCGGGCTCGGTCGACGGGACCTGCGGCAGCTGCTGTGTCACGTGGGCTCCTGAAGTCTGCCGTCGGCGCTGCTCGCCGACTTCGGCGCGTTTCGACGATACGACACGGGTTCCCGGGGCAACCATCTCGGCCGACCCCGTCCGGTCATTGCAACAGGGAGGCCGGACGAACGAAGATGTTCGTACCTGTGCGGATCTGGGGGACTTGATGATCGAGACCGGCGGCAACGGCCGTACCTGGCTGCTCTCCGGCGCGGCCGGCAGCTACGCGCTGCACCTCACCGGCCACGACGAGCTGGTTCACCTGCACTGGGGGCCGCGCATCTCCCTCGCCGCCGCCGAGTCCCTCGCCGCCGAACCCCCGCCACCGTACTGGCCGTTCGAGTCGCAGCTCGACGGGCGCGAGGAGTACCCGGTCGAGGGCGGTCCCCGTTTCGTACGGCCCGCCCTGTCCGTACGTACGCCCGTCGTGCGCGGCACCGAGTGGCGGTACTCGGAGGCGGCCACGGCCGGCGACGAACTGCGGCTGCGCTTCACCGACCCCGTCCACCACCTCGGCCTCACCCTGCACTACCGGATGCGCGAGGACTCCGACGTCGTCGAGCGGTGGGCCACCGTCGCGCACGAAGGACCGGCCGACGCCCCGGCCCTGGAACTGCTGCGGGCCGACGCCGCCGCCTGGACGCTGCCCCGGCGCGAGCGGTGGCGGCTGAGCCAGCTGCACGGCCGGTGGGCGGCCGAATCCCGGCTCGTACGCTCGGATCTCGCCCCCGGCGAGAAGGTCCTGGGCAGCCGCCGCGGCCACACGGGGCACCAGCACCTGCCCTGGGTCGCCCTCGACGCGGAGGGCGCCACGGAGGAGAGCGGTGAGGTGTACGGCTGCGCGCTCGGCTGGTCCGGGTCGTGGCGCATCGCCGTACAGCAACTGCCCGACGGGACGGTGCAGATCACCGGCGGAGCGGGACACGACGACTCGGGGCTGCTGCGGCTGGCGCCCGGCGGAACGTACACCACACCCGTCTTCGCGGGGCTGTGGAGCGACGGCGGGTTCGGCGGGGCGAGCCGGGCCTGGCACGCCTGGCAGCTCGCGCACGTGATCCCGGACGCCGAGCGCTCGCGGCCCGTTCTCTACAACTCCTGGGAAGCGACCGGCTTCGACATCTACGCGGAGCAGCAGCGCGCGCTCGCGCGACGGGCCGCGGACATCGGCGTCGAGCTGTTCGTGGTGGACGACGCGTGGTTCGGTGCGCGCGTCAGCGACCGGGCCGGGCTCGGGGACTGGACGCCCATCCCCGAGCGCTTTCCCGGTGGGCTGAAGCCGCTCGCCGACGAAGTGCACCGGCTGGGTATGCGGTTCGGGATCTGGGTGGAGCCCGAGATGGTCAACGCCGACAGCGATCTGTACCGGGCGCACCCCGACTGGGTGCAGCACCATCCGGGGCGCACCCGCACGGAGTTCCGCAACCAGCTCGTTCTCAACCTCGCGCGGGACGACGTCCAGGCGTACCTCTGGGAGCAGCTCGACGGCCTGCTGTCGAGCGCGCCCGTCGACTATGTGAAGTGGGACTTCAACCGCTGCTTCACCGACGCGGGCTGGCCGGGCGAACCGTACCCGCAGAGGCTGTGGACGGAGCACGTGCACGCTCTGTACGCGCTCCTCGACCGGCTGCGGGCCGCGCATCCGGGCGTGGCCTTCGAGTCCTGTTCGGGGGGCGGCGGACGGATCGACCTCGGGATCCTGTCCCGTACCGACCAGGTGTGGACCTCGGACAACACCGATCCGCTGGACCGGCTCGCCATCCAGCACGGCTTCAGTCAGCTGCACCCGGCGCGGGCGATGGCCGCGTGGGTCACCGACAGCCCCAACACCCAGCTCAACGGGCGGGTCAGCTCGCTGCGCTTCCGCTTCGTGAGCGCGATGGCGGGCGTGCTCGGCATCGGCGGCGATCTGACCGGGTGGGGGGAGGACGAGATCGCCGAGGCGCGCGAGTGGGTGGACCTGTACAAGGAGATCAGGCCGGTCGTGCAGCACGGCGAGCTGTACCGGCTGCGCGCCCCCGACGGCGGGCTCAGCGCGGTCCAGTACCTGCGCGGCGACGACATCGTGGTCCTCGCGTGGCTGCAGGCCCAGCACTACGGCGAGCAGCAGCCGCCGCTGCGCCTGCGGGGGCTCGACCCGGAAGCGGCGTACGCCTGCCTGGACACCTCGGCCGTGCACCGGGGTTCCGTACTGCTCCACCGGGGGCTGCGCACCGCGCTGCGCGGGGATCTCGACGCGGCGGTCTTCCGGTTGCGGAGGATTTGACGCCTTTACGGGCATAAGGGGGGATGTGAGTCACGGTTGGGGCGAAACGGGCTATTTCCTACTAACTCCCCTGGTGGGTACGGGAAATGGCGGGACCGCTGGTGAGCAGGATCATATTCGTGACGGTGCGTGGCGAAGCGCCGTGAGCAACTACCAGTTCACGCGCGGGGCGCGATGATCCGTAATCCACAGAGGGTGACGGGAATTGCGCCGTGAATTCTCTCGGGGCAATGGCGGAACGAATGGACTGGCTTGTACGGGGCAGCCCCGTCGGCTTACGGTCACCGTCAATCCGGGAGGACCGCCGAATCCTGCCACCTCCCGGGGTCCGCACTCACACTCACTCACGCGTGGCAGGAGCGGGGGACCCAGGTAAGTACGCCGGCCACCGGATGTTCCATTGTCCGGTCCGGCTTTGGGGTTAAGTCGCGCAACAGCGCGGCCGGGCATCTCCAGTCCGAACCCGACAGCTCACCTCGTAGGCGCCGGAGAGGAATGTTCCATGCCCGCAAAGGGTAAGCACCGCCGCCCGAGGTCCAACCCGCTCACGCGCGGATTCGTCGCCGCGGGAACGGGCGGAGCCGCACTCGCACTTCCCCTCATCGCCGCCACCGGCGCGAACGCCGCGGAGAAGGCCGCTCCGGCCCCCGCGTCCGCCGGCAAGGCCGCCCCCGACTCCTCGGCCGCTTCTGAGAAGGCGACGCCGAAGAAGAAGACCGGCACCAAGACCTACTCCGTGGTCTCCGGCGACTACCTGTCGAAGATCGCCGACGAGCAGGACGTGCGTGGCGGCTGGCAGAAGCTGTACGAGGACAACCGTGAGGTCGTCGGCGGCAACCCCTCGCTGATCCTGCCCGGCATGAAGCTGACCATCGGGGCGAAGGCGGCGGCCCCGGCCAAGCCGGCCCCCGCGAAGGCCGCTCCGGCGAAGCCCGCCCCGGCGAAGGCCGCCCCCCAGCCCGCCCCCAAGGCAGAGGCCGAGAAGCCTGTCTCCGCCCCTGCCCCGGCCGCTGCCGCGCAGAGCGCCGGATCCGGCTTCACCGCCCCCGTCTCCGCAAGCGTCACCACGCCGTACCGCGCCGCCGGCGGCAGCTGGTCCAGCGGCTACCACACGGGCGTCGACTTCGCCGCGGCGAGCGGTACCCCGGTCAAGGCGGTCGGTGCGGGCACCGTCGTCTCCGCGGGCTGGAGCGGCTCGTACGGCAACGAGGTCGTCATCAAGCACGACGACGGCCGGTACTCGCAGTACGCCCACCTGTCCTCGCTGTCCGTCTCCTCCGGCCAGAGCGTCGGCGGCGGCACGCAGATCGGCTTCTCCGGCAGCACGGGCAACTCCACCGGCCCGCACCTGCACTTCGAGATCCGGACCGGCCCGAGCTACGGCTCGGACGTCGACCCGCTGGCCTACCTCCGCGGCCACGGCGTCATTGTCTGACCTGTTTGAGCGCTCCCCGTACGCCTCCTTTTGCTGCCACACACGGCGGCAAAAGGGGGCGTACGTGCGTTTTCGGTCTATTCCGGGTTGGGTGAATCTTGACCGGTGTCGTATATCACGCCGCGTCAACCCCTCCCTACGGTGGCGTAGGTCACTTGCTCCAGTGGAGGATGTGCCGACGTGGCAGACGATTCGAGATCATTCAGCGCAGGCACCATCGGGTCGTACGCGGCGATCGGCGACAGCTTCACCGAGGGCGTCGGAGATCCGGGACTCGACGGTGCGTTCATCGGCTGGGCCGACCGGCTCGCCGTACTCCTCGACGACCGCGTCCCCGAGCACACGTTCCGCTACGCCAACCTCGCCGTACGCGGCCGCCTGCTCGACCAGATCGTGGCCGAGCAGGTCCCGCGCGCGAAGGCACTGGCTCCCGACCTGGTGAGCTTCTGCGCCGGCGGCAACGACATCCTCCGGCCCGGCAGCGACCCCGACGACGTGGCCGAGCGCTTCGAGCGGGCGGTCGCCGACCTCACCAACGCCGTGGGCACCGTCATGGTGACCACCGGCTTCGACACGCGCGGCATTCCCGTGCTGCGTCATCTGCGCGGCAAGATCGCGACGTACACGGCGCACGTACGGGCGGTCGCCGACCGCTACGACTGCCCGGTGCTCGACCTGTGGTCGCTCAAGTCCGTCCAGGACAGGCGCGCCTGGGACGGCGACCGGCTCCACCTCTCGCCCGAGGGTCACACCCGCGTCGCGCTGCGCGCCGCCCAGGTGCTCGGCCTCGACGTACCGGCCGACCCGGACCAGGCGTGGCCGCCGATGGCCCCGCGCAACTCGCTGGAGGCGCGCCGGGACAACATCCAGTGGGCGCGGGAGCACCTGGTGCCGTGGATCGGGCGGCGGCTGCGCGGTGAGTCGTCAGGTGATCACGTCGAGGCGAAGAGGCCCGATCTGCTGCCCTTGTGAGGCCTCGGCAGGTCCGCGCGGTATGCGTTCCAGGACGCCGCCCGCGAACACGTCGTACAGCGGCAGCGTCTCCAGATGGACGTACCCGATGTGGCAGTCGCAGGTGGCGAGCGGGCAGGCGCGGGGGCGCAGTGCCCGGCGGTAGGAGCCGTCGTACAGGTTGCCGAGTCCGGCGCGTACGAAGTGGCAGCGGCGCACCGTGCCGTCGCCGTCCACGGAGATCACCGACTCGCCGGTCCGGCAGGGCAGACCGGCCGAGCGGTGCGGGTGGCGGCTGTACGGGAAGAGGGGGTCCAGGGCCGTCCATTGGGCCGCCTCCGCGTCCGTATAGGTGCGGCCCTCCGCCGCGTTGACCCACAGGTAGACCTCGGAGGGGAGCGCGGCGCGCAGTCGGCGCGCCTCTTCCAGATGCTCGGGGAAGCCGACCACACCGACGCTGAAACGCACGCCACGGGCGGTCAGGTCGCGGCACTTGGCGAGAAAGCGGTCGTACGGTGTCTGACCGGGGTGGTAGGTGCACCACAGCGCGAGCGTGCCGAGGTCGGCGCCGGATTCGGTGAGCCAGTCGGTGCGGCAGCTCAGGTTCGTCTGGATGGCGACGCGCCGGATGTGCGGCAGCCGGGACAGCTCGGTGAGGGCGCGGCGGTACCAGGAGCGGACCAGGCCCTCGCCCCAGGGGGTGAAGAGCACCGAGAGGCGGTCGCCGGTCTGCGCGGTGGCCCACTCGGTGAAGCGTTCCAGTGCGGCGCGGTCGGCGCGCAGCCGGCCGGAGCTGTCGCGCCGCTTGGCGAACGGGCAGTACGGACAGTCGTAGTCGCAGGAGGCGAGCGGGCCGCGGTAAAGGATCGTCAGGTCCATGGCCGGGCTCATTTCAGTTCGTACGCGGCCATGGCGGCCCGTACAGCGGGCGAGAACAGCTCGGGGCCCAGCGCGTCCGAGTGCGCGAGGCCCTCGGGGGAGAGCCGCAGCAGACCCTTCGGCGCGCTGTCGTCGAGCCAGCCGCGGGCCGCGAACCGGTCGAGTTCGGCGGGGAAGTCGTCGGCCGGCGCTGTGCCGAACCGCTCGCCGTACTCGGCCAGGCGCATGCCCTCGGCCTGGAGGAGCGACTGGAGCAGATGGCGGCGGCGGGCCTCGTCGGCGTCGACGTGCCGGCCCGTCTCGGCACGGGAGAAGTCCTCCGTCGTGGTGTAGTCGTCGATGATCTTGCGGATCTCGCTCATGCCCACTGCGTAGTCGAAGGAGTAGTGGAGCGCGGGGGTGTACGAACGCGCTCCGCAGCCGAGGCCGATCATGCCGTCGGTCTGGCAGGCGTAGTCGTCGGCCGTCTCGTCCGCCGCCTGCTTCGGCGCGTCCGCGCGGCGGAACATCCGCATCGAGACCTGCTCGTACCCGTGGGCGAGGAGGTGGTCCCTGCCCTGGCGGTAGAGCCGCAGCCGCTGGGTGTCCCAGGCTGCGTCGGCCTCGGCGCCGATCCTGCCCAGGCCGGTGAGGGGGCGTACGTACAGGGGATAGAGGTAGAGCTCCTCGGGACGCCAGGCGAGCGCCGCGTCGAGCGAGGTGCGCCAGGTGTCGGCGGTCTGGCCCTCGATGCCGTAGATGAGGTCGATGTTGAGGACGGGAATGCGGGCGTCGCGGACGGCGGCGAGGGCCGTCTCGACGTCGGCGCGGCGCTGGGGGCGCACGGCCGCGCGGGCCTCGGAGTCGACGAAGCTCTGGACGCCGAGGCTGAGGCGGGTGGTGCCGCGGTCGGCGAGGACGGCGAGGCGGTCGGGGGTCGCGGTGGCCGGGGAGGCCTCGACGGACAGGGGGACGGCGGCCAGGTCGGCGCCCATCCGCTTCTCCGCGATGTCGCAGAGCCGTTCGAGCTCGCCGGCATTGAGGAAGGTGGGGGTGCCGCCGCCGAAGGCCGCGGCGGCGAAGTGGACGCCGGTGTCGCCGAGGGCGTCGCGGACGGCGGTGGCCTGGCGGTCGAGCGCGTCGAGGTACCGGCCGGTCAGTTCGTCGGGGGCGCCGATGCGGGTGAAGAGATTGCAGAAGCCGCAGCGGACCTCGCAGAACGGTATGTGGAGGTAGAGGGAGAGGGCGTTCTTGGGCTCGTCCGCCCAGAGGTCGCGCAGGGAGGGGCGGTTCTCCAGCTCGCGGTACGCCGTCTTGTGCGGGTAGGCGTAGACGTAACTCTGGTAGGGGCGGGGCGCGGTGGTGCTCATCATCGGGTGGCCCCTTGATCGAGGGTGAAGTGGGCGTAGGGGACGGTCCAGACGGCCTCGTGGCCCAGGCGGTGACCGGTGTAGCCGTCGTCGCCGTACGCCGTCCCGTGGTCGGAGCAGACGATCGCGAAGCAGGGGCGGCGGCTGCTCGCGGCGGCGAACAGGCGGCCGATGTGCCGGTCGACGTACTCCAGAGCGGCCGCGTGGGTGGCGCGCGAGTCACCGGCCGCACGGGTGGCACCGGGCAGATGGAACCAGTTGGGCTGGTGGAGAGCGGAGACGTTCACGAACAGGAACAGCCGCTGCTCGACCGGGAGTTCGGCGACGACCTGCTCGGCCCTGACGACCTGCTCCTCGAAGGACGTGGACGACGCCACGCCGAACTCCGGCTCCCAGTGGCTCTCCTGGAACATGCCCGGCAGGACCGAGCCGAGCGGGCCCTGCCGGTTGAAGAAGCCGACGCCGCCGATGCAGACGGTGCGGTAGCCGGCGTCCGCCAGGCCGGAGACGAGATCGGGCGCGTCGAAGACGAAGGTGCGCTCCGCGGTGGTCTCGCTGCCCGCGAAGCGCGCGGCGAACAGCCGGGGATGCGGACCGGGGGCGGCGGGTGTGGGCAGGAAGCCCGCGAAGATCGCCTGGTGCGAGGCGTAGGTGAAGCTGCCGGGCGCGTGCCGCTTCTCCCACACGCCGCCCGGCAGGTGCCGGACCAGGTTCGGTATGCGGCCGGTGGCCGCGAGTTCGGCGGCGACGTCGTGGCGCAGGGTGTCGAGGGTGACGAGCAGCAGATCGTGGCTGCCGATGATCTCGTTCATGTCAGGTGATCGCATGGTGGTTCCTTGTCGTGCGCGGTACGGCGTGCTGTGCGGCGGCGACCTGCGCCGCGTAGGTGTCCAGGCCCTCGGCGCCGCTGCCGGGCAGGCCGGTGAGGCGCGGCAGCAGATCGCCGAACGCGTTGACCTCGCAGACGGCGAAGCGGCGCCAGCCGACGGCGGGCAGCAGGTCGACGCCCACGCAGAGGGTGCGGGGGAAGCAGGCGGCGGCCCGCTCGCACACCTCCACGGCCTCGTCCCAGCCGCCGCCCGCCGCGGCCATGGCGGCGCGGGCGTCGTCCAGGTTCCCGCGCGCGCCGCCGAGGTGGAGGTTGGTCATGGGGGAGCGGCTGGTGCGTACGACGGCGTGCGTCGCCCTGCCGCCGACCACGACCACCCGCAGGTCGGCGGCCCGGCCCCGCTGCGCGGCCTTGGGCAGCCAGCGCTCGATGTGGAGTCCGTCCTGTGCGAGCGCGTCCACGATGGCCGCGACCTCGCCCTCGGTCGTACAGCGGCGTACCCGCAGGGAGTTGAAGAGCCGGCCGCCGGGGTCGCGCTCCACGGACGTGGTGGCCCGTACGCGGCCGGGGCCCGCCATTTCGACGGCCAGCACGCCGGAGGCCGACGAGCCGTGCGCCAGCTTGACGAAGGCACGTGGCATACGGTGCGTGCGCAGCAGATCCCGTACGTCGTCCCAGCCGCGTACGACCGGTCCCGTGGCGCCCGAGGTGGGCGAAGCCGGAACGGGAACTCCCGCCTTGTGCAGGACGGCATGGCACAGCCGCTTGTCGAACAGCACCGCCAGCTCGTCGGGGTCGTCGAGCAGCGTGCAGCCCGCGGCCGCCCGGCCCACTTCCCGTACGGCCGCCGTGAACCGCTCGTACCAGAGCGCCGAGCCCTCCACGCGGGTGCCGTCGCCGGCACCCCGCAGCAGCCGTTCGACCTCCGGGTCCTCACCGGGCGAGTCGATCCGTACGGTCTCGCCCGGACGGAACGAGGCGGCCCGGCCGCTGAGCACGTCCAGCCAGGGGACAACCCGTGCGGCGGGCAGCCCGGCGGCGGCCACGGCGTCCTGGAACAGCGCGACGCGGCGGTTGGCGGGGTTGCCGACGACCGCGAAGCGCGGCTGGGCGCCGCAGGCGCTGTTCGCTCTACTCGTCGACGGCGACATAGCGGGGTTCGTCGTCCTCGGGGTCCCAGTAGTCGGGACCGTCGAGGTTCAGCCGCACGCCGTGCGGTTCGAGCGCTTCGCGTATGCGCTGCTGGATGGGTTCGGTGATGTAGTGGTGGTGCAGGTCCAGTTCGGTGAGGTGGGTGAGCGGCTGGCCGTCGAGCAGGGCCTGCGCTCCGGTGTCGCTGAGGGTGCCCATGGAGAGGGCCAGCGAGTCCAGTTGGGCGACGACCGGCGCGGCTGCCACGGCCGCCGCGATCTCGTCCTGGATCTCGCTGTTCTGCACGCCCAGGTGGCGCAGGCGCGGAAGGGCGCCGCCGGACAGCAGGGGCGCGAGGTCGGCGACTGTCGCGTCGCCTCCGTAATGCGTGACGCCCAGCCACAGCTCCAGGCGCTCCAGGGCGGGCAGGCGGGAGGCGGCCACGGCCCGGACGACGGAGCCGGGCAGGCCGCCCGATTCGAAGCGCAGCGTCTTCAGCGCGTTGTGGCGGACCGGCCGCAGGGAAAGCTTTTCCATGTCGGTGAGCGACTCGCCGCACCCGCGCACCGTCAGCTCCTCAAGCCGCGGAAACGCTTCGAGGCACGGGGTGATGTCGGTCATCTCCAGCCACGACAGCTCGCACTCCTCGCTGATGACGTCGGCGAGGAAGAGGCCGCGCAGCGCGGGGAAACGGTCCGCGTCCGCGAGAATCCGGTCGAGGACGGGGCGCAGGTGCTCGTAATCACCGTGCCACCAGGGGCCGATCAGCAGCGCGCGCACCTGTGTGGAATCGACGCAGTCGAGGAAACGGGGCCACAGTTCGGCGAACGGATTGTCCTCGTTCCACAGACAGTCGAGGCGCCAGGCCACGGAGTCGGCGGGTGGCAGGGGCGGTGCCTGCGAGGTGCCGGGCTCGGGCAGGGTGAAGACGGGCAGCCCGTGGAAGGTTTCGGGGTGTTCGATGTCGGTCATGGCCGGGTCACTCCGCCACAGCCGTGTAGCGGCCCTCGGCGCCGCGGTTGTCCCACGGTTCCAGCCGGTCCGACAGGTCGACACTCACGCCCTGGGGCTCCAGGGCCCCGGCCACCCGCTGCTCCATTTCCTGGGAGAGGAAGTGGTGGTGCAGGTCGAGGTGTTCGAGGTGGGTGAGCGGCTGACCTTCCAGAAGCGCTGCCGCGCCCTCGTCGCCGAGGGTGCCGTTCGACAGGTCGAGGGTGTGCAGCCGGGCGACGACGGGAGCCGACGCGACGGCCGCGGCGATCTCGTTCTGGATCTCGCTGTTGCGCAGGCCGAGATGGCGCAGTCCGGGGAAACGGGTGCCGGAGAGAAGTGGGGCGAGGTCGGCGATCTCGGTGTCGCCGCCGTACTCGGAGACGCCCAGCCACAGGTCCAGATGGTCCAGCGAGGGCAGCTCGCTCTCGGTGATGCCGCGCACGACCGCCGCAGGCAGACCGCCGGACTCGAAGACGAGGGAGCGCAGCCGATCGTGCCGCGCAGGCGGAAAGCGCAGGCCCTGACCGCCGCGCACGCCCAATTCCAGCAGACGGGGGAACGCGCTGAGCAGGCCCGTGACGTCGGACTGCTCGATCCAGGAGATCTCGGCCTGCTCCTGGGACACGTCACCGACGAATATGGCCTCCAGGGAGGTGAGCCGGTCGGCCGCGGCGATGACCAGGTTGATGGGGTAACTGGAGTCCGCGTCGTAGGACTCGCCCCACTGGCCGATGATCAGCGCACGTACCCGCGCGGGATCGACGGCCTCCAGGAACTCGTCGAACCTCTCGCCCCAGGGCCCGTCCTCGTCCGCGTACGGGTCGACGGAGACGCGCCATGCCGCGGCGTCCGCAGCCGGCAGCGGCGAGGCGGAGTCGTCGGGACGGAAGTCGACGGCCGGGAGGCCGAGCAGTTCCTGCAGATGGTCCACACCGGACATGGCCCTGGTCTCCTGACACTGTGCGAGCGACTGACGTGCGAAAGGTTTATCAAGCGGCACTGACAATCCCGCGAGTGGGTTCCTTTTCGCAGGTCAGGCCCGATTGTCAGACCCGGGCCGTAGCGTTTTCGACGTGGTCGGCACAGGGTGTGCGGCCTGGGAGGGGAGACAGCCATGTACCGGCAAGGGGACGTACTCATCGTGCCGTTGGACGAGTCGGCGGTGCCGGCGCACCTGGCGGACGCCCCGGGGGAACGGCGGGACGCGCGGGGCCGGCTGGTTCTGGCGCTGGGCGAAGTCACGGGGCACGCGCACGCGGTGCAGGGGCCCGGCAGGCTGCTGCGGGAGGCGGGCCCGCTCGATCCGATGCTGCTCCATCTGCCCGACGGCGGGCGGGTCGTGCACGAGGAGCACGCGCCGATACCGCTGCCCAAGGGCTGGTACCGGGTGGTGCGCCAGCGCGAGTACGTACCGGGCGCGGTCCGCATCGTCGCCGACTGACCGGCCGCCCGGCGCTCGAAGCGGCACGCGGCACACAGACCACGGATCAGGGATCAGAGGGCAGGGAATTCGATGCAGCATGTGAACACTTGGCGGGCCGTCGCGGTGGCGACCGGCGCGGCGGACCGCGCGGCCGCGGAGGACGGTGTGCGGCTCGTCTACCGCACAGCCGGTCTCGCGGAGCCGGAGCGGATCATCTGGGCAGCCTCGCCCAAGGCGGCCGTCGAGACCGTCGAAAGGCTCTCCGGTGAGGGACGGTCGGTGCGCGACGAGGTACGCACCGGGCCGTGGGCCGAGGAACGACGGCGCCTGCACGACGAGTTGGGGCCGACGGGCTGGGCGGCGCTGTGGTCCGCCACCGGAGCCCAGTTGTGGGACACCACCAGGGAACTGGCCGAGCGGATACGGGCGGGGGTCGTCGCCGAGCTCATGGAGCGGCCGGAGGACGAGGCCGACGTCCGGCTGGTTCTGCTCGACGCCGTCCTCGGCCAGCACGACGCCGCCTGGCTCGCGGCGTTCGACGGCCAGGGGGAGCGGCTCGCGGGGCTGGCGCAGGTGGCCAGGAACGCCGGCTGGTGGTGGCCGTACGAGAACGCCGTGGTGATCAGCGAACGGCCGGCGGAGCTCCACCGCGACGAGGCCGGACGGCTCGACCGGGGCGACGGACCCGCCCTGGCCTTTCCCGACGGCTTCGCGCTGTACGCCTGGCGCGGTATGCCCGTACCCGCGGCGTTCCTCGACGAGCTGACATCGCTGACACCCGCCCGCATCCGGGCCGAGGAGAACGCCGAGCTGCGGCGCGTGATGCTCGAGTACTACGGCTACGACCGCTATCTCACCGAGTCCGAGGCCCAGCCCGTGCACCGCGACGAGACCGGCGTCCTGTGGCGTATAGCCCTGCAGGGCGACGAGGACGTGGTGATGGTCGAGGTCGTCAACTCCACCCCCGAGCCCGACGGCACACACCGGACGTACTGGCTGCGTGTGCCGCCCTCGACGCGAACCGCGAAGGAAGGAGTGGCCTGGACGTTCGGGCTCGGCCAGGAGGCGTACGAACCGGTGCGCCAGACCTGAGCGTGGCCCACGCGCGTTCTAGGCGGAGAGCAGGGCCTCCGGTCCGATCAGGTCCGTGTTGCCCTCCGTCGTGCAGGCGTGGGCGCCTGCACGGGCGCCGAGGCGGGCGCATTCCTCCAGGTCCCGGCCGGTGAGGCGCCCGTACAGGAATCCGCTGACGTACGCGTCCCCGGCGCCGTTGGAGTCCACCACCGGGCCGGGCGGCACGGTCGCGGGAATCGGGCGCGGGGTGCGGCTGCCGTCCCGCGTCAGCAGGTACGAGCCGCCCGCGCCCGCCGTGGCCACCACGGCCTCGGCGCGGCCCTCCCGCAGGATGTCGCGCATCACGGCGGCAATCCGCTCACCGGCGCCGGCCGCGCTCAGGAACACCAGGTCGCAGCGCAGGGCGAACTCCCGGTGGTGATCGGCGAGTCCGTCCCAGTCGTGCAGATCGGTCGAGACGGGGATGTCCAGCTCCTCGATGTCGTCGAGCAGGTGCCGCGCGAAGTCCATGATGGACAGGTGGACATGCCCGCTCCGCCGCAGGTGGGGGAGGTAGAAGTCGCGGGGCATCCGCAGATCGCCGGGGTCGCGGGCGTCGTAGAAGGACATCCGGCGGCCCGTCGCGGTGTCGACGAGGTTCACCGCGCGTCGCGTGCCCGTCGGAGAGATCAGCGGCTCGAAGTCGACACCGCCCTTGGCGAGCCGCTCCCTGACCTGCCCGCCGATCCAGTCGTCGCCGATGAAGTCGAGGAATTTCACCTCCAGTCCAAGCGCCCGGCAGCCCAGCGCGACATTGCCGCCCGTGTGCCCCGGCCACTCGCGGATGGCCGGCACGCCGAACGAGTCGGCGAGCGGTACGGGCAGCGAATCGACGCGGACGACTGTGTCCACCCCGCTGCCGCCGATGACCAGGACGTCGTACACCGCGTGCTGAGACCGCTGTTCAGACACCGCAACCCCTTCCGGCTCCACTGGAGCACAGTATGGCTGGCACGGCGAGGCGACCCGGCCGGACCAGGGCTTCAACGTGCCGCAGCCGCCAGCTCCGCCCGGTCGATGCCCAGCTCGCGCGCGAGCGCTTCGTCCGTCCACTCCAGCATGGCGGTACGGGACAACGACCCCGCGTACGAGGTCATCTGGACGGCGAGGCCGTCCAGCAGGGCGGTCAGCCGCCAGGCCGCGGAAGCGGGGTCCTCGCACCGGAACTCACCGGCCTCCGCGCCCTCCGTGATGACCTCCGTCAGTGCCGCCTTCCACCGCTGATCGAGGTCACGCGCCACCTCGCGGAGTGCCGGCTCACGCAGCGAGGCCGCCCACCCCTCGATCCACAGCTTCCACCCCTTGGCCTGGCCGGTCGGCGCGTACCACCGGACCGCCGAGCGCAGCCTGCGGACCGCGGTGGTACGACGGCCGAGCAGCTTGCGCAGCTGGGCGAGATCGCCTTCAGCGGCGTATGCGAAGGCGGCCGCGACGAGCTTTTCCTTGGTCGAGAAGTGGTAGAGCACCAGCGCGTTGCTCACGGAGAGGGCCGAGGCGACATCGGCGATGCGCACGGCGCTCACGCCCCGGGCCTCGATCTGTTCGACTGCGGCGCGCAGCATTTCCTCGCGCCGTTCCTCCACGCTCAACCGGACTCTTGCCACGCGGTAACCCTACACACGGGCCACCTCGCCGGGCCGGTCACGCGGGCCGACGAGCCCTTGGCAGCGCGCTGTGGCGCGGGCCACAGTCGCCTCTACTGACTGGCCATTCAGTCAGTGTGAAGTGTGTCGCCCGTGTGAAGTGTGCCGCGCCTGTACGCATCCCCCCGTACCGCCGTAGGAGTCAGCCCCGTGACCCATGCACCTCCCTCCCGATCAGAAACGACAGCGGCATCAACAGCGGCCGTCGCCGACGCACCCGACCTCTCCGAGGGCTGGGGCGAACAGCGGGGCAGGCTCCATAAGGACTTGCGCCGCCTCGATGTCCTGTTCTTCCTCATATGTACGCTGGTCGGCCTCGACACCATCGGTTCGGTGGCGGCGCAGGGCCCCCAGGGCCTGACCTGGATGGCGATCCTCGCCGTCGCCTTCTTCCTCCCGTACGGGCTGCTCGTGGCCGAGCTCGGGTCCGCCTTCCCGGTGCAGGGCGGCCCGTACGTCTGGACGCGGCTCGCCTTCGGGCGGCTCACCGCCGGGATCAACCAGATCCTCTACTGGATCTCCAACCCGGTGTGGGTGGGCGGCAGCCTGTGCATCATCGCCCTCACCACCTGGGAAGAGTTCTTCACCCCGCTCCCCGGCGGCTGGAAGTACGCGGCCGGACTCGTCTTCATCTGGGGCGGGGCGCTCGCCGTCGTACAGTCCGTACGCATCGGCAAGTGGGTGCCGATTGCCGGCGCGATCGCCCGGATCGTCCTGCTCGGCTTCTTCCTCGTCTCCGTCGTCGTCTTCGCCGTCGCACACGGCGTACACACCCTGCCGGCCGGTGAGTTCGCCCCCACTTACGTCGGCTTCGTCGCCCTCGTCCCCGTCCTGATCTTCAACTTCGTCGGCTTCGAACTCCCCAGCTCCGCCGCCGAGGAGATGAAGAACCCCCGCCGCGACATCCCCCTGTCCATCCTCCGCTCCGGCCTCGCCTCGCTCGTCCTGTACGGCGGCCCGATCCTCGGCATCCTCTTCGTTCTCCCCAGCCAGGACATCGGCAGCCTCGGCGGCTTCATCGACGCCTGCAAGGCCGTCTTCACCGTCTACGGAGGTTCGATCGCCGCCGACGGTACGGTCACCCTCACCGGCGCGGGCTCCGTGTTCGGCGGGATCGCCGCGGCCGGACTCATCATCGGGCTGCTGACCAGCGGCGTCACCTGGGCCATGGGCGCCCACCGGGCGCAGGCCGTGGCCTGCGCCGACGGAGCGGCCCGGCCTGGCTCGGCGCGATCTCCGAGAAGCACGGCACGCCGGTACGGGTGAACCTGCTGTCCGCCGTCCTCGCGTCCCTCCTCTTCGTCGTCGCGCTCAATCTGTCCGGTGGCGACGGCGAGAAGTACTTCGCGGCCGGGCTCGGCCTGACGATCTGCACCACCTTCATCTCGTACGTCATCACCTTCCCCCGCCTGGTCGTGCTGCGCCGCAAGTACCCGGACGTCACCCGTCCGTACGCCGTTCCGGGCGGCCGCGCCGGAGCGTGGTTCGTGACAGCGCTCGCGACCGGCTTCGTGGCCTTCACCGTCGTCGTACTGATCTGGCCGGGCTTCGGCGTCGGCTGGTTCGGCACCGAGGGGTCGGCCGCGGCCTCACTGCCCGAGGCGTTCGCGGGCGAACGCCTCCAGTACACGCTCAGCCAGGTCCTACCGCTGCTGCTGTTCCTGGTGACCGGTCTCGTCTTCTACGCACTGGGTGCGAAGACGCGGCGCGCCAAGGGGTGAGCACCACGGGATAGCGTGCGGCGCATGGGCGATGCGTACGTATGGGTGGCCGATCTCGACGCCCGGCCGGAGGAAGCCGCCGTGCTCGCCGGCCGGGTCATGGACTGGTTGGAGCACCGTGGCATCGTCCAGGGCGAGCTGACGAACTGCCTGCCCGGCGACGAGCTCGGCAGGGCGCCGGGACCGCACGCCGCGCGCGCCGTCACCGAGGACGAGGTGGCGTCGGGCGCGGCGTGCGGCGTCGGCATGGAGATCGAACGCCGTGTGTACCTGTGCGCGGACCTCTGGACGGCGACGTGCCCGGCGTGCGGCGCGACGACCGAGCCGGCCGACCGGGGGCCCGACATGTGGACGCGCGCGTGGGCCCCGCTGCTCGACGACCTGTACGCCTGGTTCGGGGGTACGGGGCCGGGCAGCGGGGCCTGTGTGCGGTGCGGTGAGCGGTCCGGGTTTCCCGCCTGGACGATCGATCCGCCGGTCGCGGTGGCGCACTTGGGGCTGGTGCTGTGGAACTGGCCCCTGCTGGCGGAGCCGTTCCTGGGGGAGCTCTCGGCGGTGCTGGGCGGCCACCGGCTGGTGACGGCCAGAACCACCGTCTGACGCCGTGCGGCGTCGGCGTCCCTGCGGGGCTGTTCCCCACCCCGCCCCTTCCCGAACCGGGGGCAAGCCCCCAGACCCCCGGACGCCCTGCGGGCGTGTCCTCAAACGCCGGACGGGCTGGATGGCTGCCGCAGCACTTGCCCCTGCCCGGCCCACTCCAGCCCGTCCGGCGCTTGAGGACCGGGGTCTGGGGCGGAGCCCCAGTTCGGGAAGGGGCGGGTCGGGGAAAGCCCGCCGCAGGCGCCCCCGCACCCCCGCGTCCCGCGCTAACCGCGTCCCCGCGCTACCGCGCCGTCGGCGTCGGCGTCGCCCCCCCGTACACCTGCTTGCCGAGCCACTGTCCGCCGTCCACCGTCAGGCACTCGCCCGTCAGGTACGACGCCCGGTCGCTCAGCAGGAACAGCGACGCGTCCGCGATCTCCGCCGGGTCCGCGAAGCGGGCGGCCGGAACGGTCGCGAGTACCTCGGCCCGCGCCTCGTCCGTGGCTCACAGCGCGGCGCCCGCGCCCGCCGTTTCCGTCGGCCCCGGCGCGACGCAGTTCAGCCGGATACCGAGCGGGGCGAGTTCGACCGCGAGCGTACGGGTCATGGCGAGGACCCCGGCCTTCGCGGCGGCCGAGTGGACCGTCCCCGGGTGGCCGTGCCAGGCGTACGTCGCGATCACAGAGAGCACCGAACCCCCGGTGCCCTGTTCGCGCAGCTGCCTGGCGACGGCGCGGGTGCAGTAGTACGAGCCGTTGAGGACGATGTCGACGACCGCGCGCCAGCCGTTCGGGCTGATGTCGATGCCGGGCGCGACGAAATTGCCCGCGGCGTTGTTGACCAGGCCGTCGAGCCGGCCGAAACGGTCCGTGGCCGCTGTCACGAGAGCGTCGACAGCCGCCGGGTCCCGTACGTCCGTCGGTACGGCGAGGGCCCGGCCCGCATGGCCCGCCGCCTGATCGATCAGGGCGACCGTCTCCTCCAGCTTCTGGGGCGTACGGCCCGCGACGACGACCCGGGCGTCCGCCGCCCCCAGCGCGAGGGCGATCGCACGGCCGATGCCGCTGCCGCCGCCGGTCACGACGTACGTACGACCCGCGAACCCGGAACCATTCATCGGAGCACTCCATGCGCATCGAGGGCGATCGCGCCGCCCGGGTGTACCAGCAGGGGATTCACTTCGAGCTCGGACAGCTCCGGATGCTCCGCGCTCGCCCGCGTCAGCGCGCACAGAGCGGCGGCGGCCGCGTCGAGATGTACCGGTGGCGCGCCGCGCCAGCCGGTCAGCAGCGGGGCGTGGCGCAGCGACAGCAGCGACTCGCGGGCGCGGTCCGGCGTGAGCGGTGCGAGGGCGACGGCCGTGTCGGCGAGCAGTTCGGCGGTGACTCCACCGATGCCGACCATGGCTACGGGGCCGAAGGCCGGGTCGTGCCGTACACCGGCGATGAGTTCGACGGCGTACGGGGGAGATGCCATCGCCTCCACGGCGTAGCGGGTGGCGCCGGTGGTGGACCGCATCCGCGCGAAGGCGGCGCGCAGGCGGTCCTCGTCGCCGACGCCCAGGGCCACGCCGCCCGCCTCCGTCTTGTGCGCCAGGCCCATCGCCTTGAGGACCAGCGGATAACCGGTGCGGTGTGCGGCTTCGGCTGCCTCCTCGGCGGTCGTCACGAAAGCGGCCGCCGGGAAGGTGAGGCCGTACGAGGCGAGCAGCTCCCGCACGCTCTCGTAGCCGCCGTCGGGAACGGCGAACGAGGCCGTCGGCGGCGACGCGGCGGGTGCCGCCACCACGCGGGCGCGCAGCCGGGCCGTGGAGGCGAGGGCGGTCGCGGCCTGCTCGATCCGCTCGTACACGGGCACGGCCTGCGCGCGCAGTACGGCGAGCGCGGGCGTGTCGCGCGCCATGGTGTGCACGACGAGCTGCCGCCCGGACTGCCGTGCCGCTGCCGCCAGTTCACGCGCGACCTCGCATTCGCGGTCCGCCTGGGCGGGGTTGGCGGTGGCGTAGTCGCCGAAGTACCCGGTGAGTACGACGGCGTCGGCGTCCCCGCCGAACAGCAACGTGCGTGCGATACGGGCGTAACTGCCCAGATCCGCCTCGCCGGCCCCCGCGAGATCGACGGGGTTGGCGCAGGCCGCACCTGGCGGCAGGTGAACGGTGACCTCGTGCGATGTGCCGACGGACAGCGCGGGAACGCAGAGCCCACGCGTCACCAACGCGTCTGCCGCAAGGGCCCCTTGCCCTCCACTGTCCCCCACGACGGCGACCCGCAGGGCACCACGCCGACGCGCGGCCGCGGACTCCCGGCCCGAGCCGGGCGGCGGCGCCCCGCCATGGGCGTGGCGCGGCAAGCCGGTTCCCGCAGACGGAAAGCCAGACGTTGCCCCCAGCAGACATATCGCTGTGTCGACCAGTTCGCCCGCCGTGTCCAGCAGCAGCGCCCCCGCGTCGCGGCACACCGCCTCCACCGTCGCGCGGGCGCTGACCAGGGCCCCCGTGTGGGACGCCGCCGCGCGGCCCGAGGCCTCGCTGCGGCCGACCGTCAGCAGGAGCACGGGTTTGCCCGCCGCGTGGGCCGCGGCCAGGGTGCGGGCCAGGTGGCGGCCGTCGCGGAAGTCCTCGACGTACGCGGCGACGATCCGCGTGGGGCCGTGCGCGATCAGCGCGTCCAGCGCGTCCGCCGCGTCGATGTCGCGCTGGTTGCCCAGCGACACGAAGCGCGAGAATCCCTGCCCGGCGCGCGCCAGGAGCCTGCCGATCTCCAGTGCCAGATTGCCGCTCTGCGATACGAGGCCCACCGCGCCGGCCGGGAAGTCGCCCCAGCTGAGGCGCAGCCCGCTCGTCGTGTCCACGACGCCCATGCAGTTCGGGCCGAGCAGCCGCGCCCCACCCGCCGTGACCAGGGCGGCGAGTTCGCGCTCCTCGTCCGCGCTCGTACCGCCCGACGTGATGACGGTGAAGCAGCGGGCCCCCGCCGCGAGACCCTGCACCACCAGAGGCCTGACCTGCTGCGGTGGTACGGCGACGACCACGTGCTCCGGCGGGTCCGGCAGGCCGTCCAGGCTGGGCAGGAAGCGTACGCCGTGCAGTTCGCCGCCGCGCCGGTTCACCAGGTGGACCGTACGGCGGTCACGTCCTTCGAGGGCTCCGGAGGCCAGCCAGTACCCCCACTTCTCCGGATTGCCGGAGGCGCCGACGACGGCGACGGACCTGGGGTCGAAGAGCGCGTCCAGGCCGCCGGGGTCGGTGAGGTCGAGGTGTTCGGTGTGTTCGGTGCGTGTCACCTGTACCACCCGAACCGTTCCGCGATCACCGGCAGCCGGTCGGCGACGATCGCGTGCGCCGCGGCGCGCGGCGTCGAGCCGTCCGCCTCCGCCCTCGCCAGCATCTGGTCGATCAGCGCGCGCATCGAACGCCGCGTGTACGCGAACGCCTCGTCCGCGTCGGCCCCGATGTCCCCGAACAGGGTCCACCACCACCAGGCGTTCGTACCGGAGTTGACGACCACGTCCGGCAGGACGGTCACCCCGCGCCGCGCCAGCAGCGCCTCCGCGTCCGCCAGCACCGGCATGTTCGCCGCCTCGACGATCCAGCGGGCGGTGATCCGCCCCTCGTTCGAGGCGTCGACGGCGTACGAGACGGCAGCCGGAACCAGCACCTCCGCCTCCGCGGACAGCCAGGCGTCACCCGGCAGTTCGAGGTCTCCCGGACGCAGCACGCCCCGGTCCACGGCTCCGTACGCGTCACGCGCGCCGAGCAGCGCTTCGACGTCCAGGCCCTTTGGATTGGCGACGGTGCCCTTCACATCGGCCACGGCGACGATCCTCAGCCCCGCGCGGGAAAGGAAGCGTGCGGTCGCACCGCCCATGGTGCCCAGGCCCTGTACGGAAACACGTGTCCCCTCGTGCGCGACCCCCGCGCGGTCGAGCGCCGCGAGCACCGACTCGGCGACCCCGCAGCCGCCGACCAGCTCGTCGAGCCCGATGCCGTCGACCTCGACGGCGAACGCGTCGGCGAGCCGCTGCCGCGCCGCCACCTCGTCGTCCAGCAGCGGATAGACGGCCTGAATGGACGAGAGAAGACCGGCCTCGGCCGCCGCCTTGTCGACGATGTCCTGGGTCAGGCCGAGATCCTCGCCGGTGGTCCAGAAGTTCTCGATGTGCGGACGCATCGCGCGCAGGTAGCGCACCAGAATGCCGTACGCCTCAGGGTCCTGCGGGTCGCAGTCGATGCCGCCCTTGGCCCCGCCGAGCGGTATGTAACGGCCCTCCGCGTTGTAGTGGAGTGCCTCCTTCATCGTCATGCCACGCGCCAGGCCGGCGACCTCGTCGAGCGTGCAGCCCTCGCGCATGCGCAGACCGCCGCTGGACACACCGCGCACGAGCCGGTCGACGACCAGGAAGCCCCGGCGCCCTGTGACGTGATCGGTCCAGGTCTGCGAGATCAGGGGGGCGTTCATACGGTGCTCTCCTCGGGAACGGTGATGACAGTGGGGCCGGGGGTGTTCAGCGCCCGCGCCAGCGCCTCGGCGAGGGCGCCCGGGGAATCGGCGTGCGTCCCCGCGCCGCCGTACGCCCGGCACAGTGCGGGCAGGTCGACGCGTGGCAGGTCGACGGCGGTCGGGGTGTCGCCGCGCGCGTTCATCTCGTCGCGGATCTCGCCGTATCCGCCGTTGTCGAACACGACGACGGGGAGCGGCAGTCCGACCTGTGTCGCGGTCGCCAGTTCCTGCACGGTGAACTGCAGCCCTCCGTCGCCGCTGAGCGCCACGACCTGCCGTCCGGGGTACGCCGACTTCGCGCCGATGGCGGCGGGCAGGGCGTATCCGAGCGTGCCGAACCCGGTCGGATGGAGGTAGCGGCCGCGCGGGCCGACGGGCAGGTGCGGGAGCGCACCGTAGTAACAGCACTGGGCGCTGTCCGAGGTGATCACGGCGTCCTCGTCCAGTACGCCGCGGATCGCGCGCAGATACGGGATCCACCGGGCGTCCCGCTCCGCCGTCTCCGCGTCCCGCTCACCGCGCAGCGCCACGACGCCGTCAGGACCGTTCCCGAGCGCGACCGTGTCACCGCGCGACTCGCTCCTCTGTCCGGCGACAGCCTCGCGCAGCGCCCTGAGCGCGTCGCGCGCGTCGCCGACCAGCGCGACGTCCGCGGGCAGTCCGGCGTACATCTGCGCCGGGTCCACATCCACTCTGATCAGCGTGCCGGCGAGGGCCGGCGGCGCCGACCACAGGTCCGACTCGGCGAGCTCGGTCCCGACGGCCAGGACGACGTCGCAGTCCGTCAGCGCCTTCTGTACGGACGGGCTGTGCAGCGAGACACCGAGCGAGAGCGGATGGGACTCGTCGACGATCCCCTTGCCGTTGGCCGTGGTGACGACCCACGCGCCGAGTTCCCCGGCGAGGGCTCCGCACTCCGCCGCCGCGCCCCGGGCGCCGCCGCCGAGCACCAGCGCGGGCCGACGGGCCGCCAGCAGGGCCGCGGCGGCTTCCCGGACGGGCTCCGCGCCGGGCCGCCGCCCGGCGGACGGCGGTGCGAGACGTACACTGCCCACCCGCTCCGCGGCCTCCAGAAGGTCCAGCGGTACCTCGATGTGTACGGGGCGGGGGCGTTCGGTGCGAAAGAGCGTGAAGGCCCGCGCCACCGCCGCGCCGGTCTCCTCCACGGTCGACACCCGGTGGCTGAAGGCGGCGACCCCGCGCAACGCCTCCGTCTGGCTGCGCATTTCGTGCAGCATGCCGGTCGGCTGCCGGGGGTGGCGCAGCGGCATCCCCGGCGAGACGATCAGCAGCGGCACGCTGTCGGAGTACGCCTGCCCTGCCGCCGCCGCGATGTTGAGAAGGGCGGGCCCGGTGGTGGTGACGGCGATGCCGGGGCGGCCGGTGACCCTGGCGTAGGCGTCGGCGGCGTACCCCGCGCCCTGCTCATGACGGGGCGTCACATGCGTGATGCCGTACGGTCCCAGATGCCGGTAGATCTCCAGGTTGTGGGTGCCGGGGATGCCGAACGCCGTGCGGGCGCCGTGCGCGGCCAGCGCCCTGACGAGGGCTTCGCCGCCGGTCATCGCCAGGTCATCAGCCGGGCCTGCTCGACGCGCGTACGCATGTCGGCGAGCCGGAACGCCACCGCCTGGTGCTCGATGATGGGCTTGCCGAACTGCTGCCGGGTCTTCGCGTAGTCGCGGGCGTATTCGTACGCCGCCCTGGCGACGCCCGTCGTGGCCGCGCCCAGCACGGCGCGCGAGATGTCGAACGTACGCATCAGGCCGCTGAATCCCCGGCCCTCGGCACCGAGGCGGTCGGCCTCGGGCACGAAGGCGTCGGAGAAGAAGATCTCGCGGCAGACGATGGCGCGCTGCCCCATCTTGCGCATCGGCTCACCGAACACCACCCCCGGCGTGTCCTTGCGGAACAGGAAGGCCGTCACGCCGCGCGAACGGAGGGACGGGTCGGTCTTGGCGAAGACGACGTACTGCTCGGCCTCTCCGGCGTTGGAGATCCACGACTTCTGGCCGTTGATGCGGTATCCGCCGGTGGTGCGGGTCGCCGTCGTGACGATGGAGGCGGCGTCGGAGCCCGAACCGGGTTCGGTGGTCGCCAGGGACGTCATGGGAGTGTCGGGCCCGGTGAGCGGGGTCAGCCATTCCCGTTTCTGCTCGGGGCTGCCCAGCTCCATCAGGGGGTCGGCGAAGAAGCCGTTCGAGCAGAGCAGGTTCCCGATGCCCAGGTCACCGACGCACAGTTCCTCCTGGACGAGGCACTGGGTGAAGACATCGGTGAAACCGCCGCCCCCGTACTCCTCCGGGAGCATGAACCCGGTGATGCCGACCTTGGCGGCCTTGCGCCACAGGTCCCAGGGCGTCTCGATGTCCGCCTCGTCCACGGCGCGTGCCCGGGGCCTGATCTCCTCACGCGCGAAGGTGCGGGTGAGTTCGACGATGTCGCGCTGCTCCGCGCTGAGCGGAACGAGTTCGGTGGGGAGGTCGGACATGGGTGCCTCCAGGCACGACGACGATGTCTCAACGGCGGATTAACTGAACCGCCAGTCAGTATCTGGACCCGGAAGCGCACCTGTCAACGAGATCTGTTATTGAACCGTCGATCAGTTCAAGCCATGCTCCGCGACCGCTCCGCGCCCGGTTCCGTACGACGTCCCGCACGACGCCCCGTACCGCTCGGCGTACCCCGTCCCGCAACGGTCCCGTCCCCGCGCTGTCGTACCCGGCGCCCATAATGGGCAAAGACGCTGAGCCCCTGGAGGTCCTGTGACCGGCGCTGACGCCCTGCTACCGCTGCGCTCCCGGCTGCGCTCGCTGCGGACCGCCCCCTTCGGCGCGGACCCGGCAGGGGAGCGGATGGAGCGCATCCGCCGCTCGCCGAACTTCGCCGACGGGGTCTTCCAGAACCCGGTGGGCGCGCGGACGCGGCCCTCGGGGTCGGCGCTCGAACTGATGAAGGTCTACTTCCGCAAGGAGGAGCGGCGCCACAGAGCGCCGGCCGGCCCCGTGCCGCTGCACGCCACGACCCTCGCCGACCTGGCCGCACCACCCGCCACAGGACTGCGCCTCACCTGGATGGGCCATTCGAGCGTGTTCGCCGAGATCGACGGGCGGCGCGTGCTCTTCGACCCGGTGTGGGGCGAGCGCTGCTCCCCCTTCTCCTTCGTCGGCCCCAAGCGGCTGCACCCCGTCCCGGCCCCACTGGCGTCGCTGGGCCCGCTCGACGTGGTCGTCATCTCCCACGATCACTACGACCACCTCGACATGCCCACGATCCGCGCGCTCGCCGGCACCCGCACGGCCTTCGCGGTGCCGCTCGGCGTCGGAGCCCACCTGGAGCGCTGGGGCGTACCCGCCGAGAGGGTGCACGAGCTGGACTGGAACGAGTCGGTGAAGATCGCCGGCCTCAGCCTGACCGCGGCCCCGGCCCGCCACTTCTGCGGCCGCGGCCTGCGTAATCAGCAGCACACCCTCTGGGCGTCCTGGGCGGTCGCGGGACCGGAGCACCGGGTCTACCACAGCGGCGACACCGGCTACTTCGAAGGCTTCAGGGACATCGGCGCCGAGCACGGCCCGTTCGACGCGACCATGATCCAGATCGGTGCGTACAGCGAGTACTGGCCCGACATCCACATGACGCCGACGGAAGGCGTTCAAGCCCACCTCGATCTGCAGGGCTCCAAGCCGCACGGTGTGCTGCTGCCCATCCACTGGGGGACGTTCAACCTGGCGCCGCACGCGTGGGCGGAGCCTGGGGAGTGGACGAGGGACGCCGCGCGGGAGGCAGCGCAGGCGACTGCGTTTCCCCGGCCCGGCGAGCCCTTCGAGCCTGCCGGTGTTCTCCCCGTTGATCCCTGGTGGCGGGCGGTATGCCGGCCTCTTGCCCATCCCTGGCGCGTCCGGAAGGCGGCGACCGCCGCTCCGGAAGCGGCTCCCCGAGGCGATCTCGACCTCGCCGGCGAGCGGTGACGCCGGGCTGTTCCTCGGCTTTCGCCGCACGGCGCAACCTGTGCCTCATTGGCATCAACGTGTATTCGCCAGGGTGCGCCACCCTTCCCATCAGGGGTTTTATGCAGCAGGTTTTGGGTTGCAGCCCTGCAAAGCGTTCAGGGCGATCGGTGGGAGGTATTCGCATGACGGCTTTATGGTGCGGTGTGCGTTTCGGGTACTCGGCGCTGTCGGTGACCCCCCGGGGACGACTACTGAGACATTATCTGTCGGAAAATCTTCGGCGATTCTTATGTTGGCTTTCGTTTCCCTTGCAGACGATTGCCGACATATATCGGAGAGATGAAGGCGCGAAATTCGGCACGAGCGCAGCAATTAATCTGATTCCGTCGGCGCTGCTTCATGATGAATACCGGACAGGGTTCAGGGCCTCGGTTCCTGCGGAGGCGGACCAGTTTTCCGACCAGGCTGCACAGTTCGAATGCCCGCTGTGCCGAAAGCTCACAGAGGACACGGAGCCGGGTGAATGACGACCTTGCTGGTTCGGCAAGAGTAGTGGCGGTTTCCGGCGGGCGGCGCGCACGGTGGGCCCATGACTGCATCGAAGGTTTCTGACGAACTGGACGTCCTGGTGGTAAGAGGGGTGTTGCCGGGCTGTCGGGGGCGTTGACCCTGGCGCGTGCCCGTCGTTCCGTGCTGGTTGTCGATTCCGGTGAACCGCGGAGCGCGCCTGCTGCGGCGGCGCACGGTTTGCTGTCCCGGGACGGCATTCCGCCGCTCGAGCTGTTGCGCCTCGGCCGGGAGGAGGTTGTCGGCTACGGCGGGCAGATCGTCTCCGACCGGGCGGTGTCCGCACGGCCCGTGGAGGGCGGCTTCGTCGTCGAGACCGGGAGCGGTCCCACCTTCCGGGCGCGGCGTCTGCTGGTGACGACGGGCCTGGTCGATGAGCTCCCGGAGGTGCCGGGACTGCGGGAGCGTTGGGGGCGCGACGTACTGCACTGCCCGTACTGCCATGGCTGGGAGGTCCGCGACACCCCGATCGGTGTGCTCGGCGGCAGTCCGGCTTCTGTGCATCAGGCGCTGCTGTTCCGGCAGTGGTCGCGGCAGGTGACACTGTTCCTGCACACCGGCGCAGACTTGACCGAGGAGCAGAGGGAGCGTCTGGCCGCGCGCGGGATCGCCGTGGTCGACGGCGAGGTGACCGGTCTGGCCGTGGTGGACGACCGACTGGCCGGGGTCCGGCTGGCGTCGGGCCGGCAGGTTCCGGTGGAGGCTTTGGCGGTCGCGCCGCGGTTCGTGGCGCGCGGCGAGCTGCTCGCCGGCCTCGGTCTGGGCACGACGGAGCACCCCATGGGCGTGGGGGCGTACGTCGCCTCGGACGCCGGCGGGCTGACGGAGGTGGCGGGCGTCTGGGTGGCGGGCAACGTCACCGACTTGATGGGCGGCGTCGCGGCCGCGCAGGCGGCCGGTGTGCAGGCCGCAGCGGCGATCAACGCCGATCTGGTGAACGCGGACACCGACGCCGCCGTGGCCCGCCGCAAGTCAGCCGCCTCCGGGGGTCCTTTCAGTGCGGCCGGTGAGGCCGACGTCAGCACGCGGGTACTGGGTGAGCGCCGCCATGGTCTCGCATCGCATCTGCGCTCCTAGGGAGCGCGTTTGAGGCGCGGCCTTGGAAGGCGGGGTGGTGTGAGGACCGCTCCGGCCACGGCCAGCTGCCGTGCGCGACGCCGAAGGGGCCGCGGAAGGGCGGCGAGGACTGGGCGCTGGTGTCTGCTCGGCCTCGCCGCCTTCCGTTCCCCCGCCCCGCGACCCCCTGACCCCCGTCCCCGCCCCCGGGCCCCCCGTTCCTGCGAACTAGCCGATGAAGATGTCGTAGTCCACGATCGTCGTGCCGCTCGGGCACTTGGCGTACGAGCCCCGCCGGTCACCCAGCCACGGCGCATTGCCGGGAGCCAGCCTGCTCTGCGTGCAGTACAGGACCAACTGGTACCTGGTGGGGCCGTTCCCGTCGCAGAACACCCGCGCCGACGTAGTGGTCCTGGACATCCAGCTGCACCCGGCCGCCGCGCTCGCCGTCGGCCGCACGCTCTCGGGGGCAGCCGCTGCCGTCGCCGGCACCGCCGCCATCGCGCTGCCCATCACGCCGATCACGGCGGCTGCGCGGGCCACACTCTTGATCATCTGCTTTCCCTCCGTTGTGGTGACTGGACACGCCCATCGTGCGGGCGGGTCATTGCGTAGACCGGGAGTGATCCTTGAACGATGTCTTGGATATTCCTTGAGTCCACGCCCTGCGCTGCGAAGACTGGGTCCGACAGCAGGGGGGAGCGCCATGCAGGCCGCGGAGTTCTGCGTGCTCGGCGGGGTCCGGGCTCACGTGCGGGGCCGGGACGTCGACCTCGGTCATGCCCGGCAGCGTCACGTGCTGGTTGTGCTGCTCGTCGAGGCCAACCGGCCCGTTTCCCTGGACCAACTGCTTGACCGGGTCTGGGGGGAGAGAGCTCCACGCTCCGCCGTTACCACGCTGTACAGCTATCTGTCCCGGCTGCGACGGGCGCTGTCCACGACGGAGTTACGCCTGGTGCGCCGTCCCGGGGGATACACCGCGGAGACGGACCCCGACGCCGTGGATCTGCACCGCTTCCGTGCCCTGGTCCACCGGGCCCGCGGGGCGTCGGACCAAGTGGCAGCAGACCTGCTCCAGGAGGCGCTGCGGTTATGGGCCGGTGAGGCGTTCCCTGCCGCGGACACACCATGGTTCACCCATCTCCGGGAAGTCCTGACGTCCGAACGCCAGGCGGCCGAACTGGACCTCAACGACGTACTCCTGCGGCAGGGGCGCGAGTCGGAGGTACTGCCGCAGCTGATCTCCGGAGTGTCCACGCACCCCTTCGACGAACGACTGGCCGGACAGCTGATGCTGGCGCTGCACAGGCAGGGCCGTACGGTTCGGGCGCTCGAGCACTACCAAGTACTCCGGCAGAACCTTGACGAGGAACTGGGCCTCACCCCCGGCGCATCGCTGCAGCGGCTTCACCAGGAGCTCCTCCGGGCGGGACCGGCCGGACCGCCGCCCGCCGCCCCGGCCTCCGTACCCACCGAGGCGTCGACCGCCGCGCCACGGCCACCGGTCGCACCGCCCCGCCAACTCCCCCTCGCCCCCGTCGGCTTCATCAGCCGTCATTGGGAACTGGACGAGCTGGCCGACCTCCTCGTCCCGCGCCGGCCGGAGCCGGGACCGCGCCCAGGTCCGGCGCCGGCGCCGGCGCCGGAGTCGGAGCCGGGGCGCATCGTGGTCATCTCGGCGGCGGGCGGAGTCGGCAAGAGCTGGCCGGCCGTCCGCTGGGCCCACGATCACGCCGACCGCTTCCCCGACAGCCAGCTCTATGTGGATCTACGCGGCTTCGACCCCGCCGGGGAGCCGATGTCACCGGTCGAGGCCCTGCGCGGATTCCTCGACGCGCTTGGGGTGCCGCCCGGCGCCGTCCCGGAAGACCCCCAGGCCCAAGGCGGCCTCTACCGCAGCCTGCTCGCGGACAAGCGGATCCTGGTCGTACTGGACGACGCCCACGACGCTCAGCAGGTCGTCCCCCTCCTGCCAGGGAAAGGCCAGTGCGCCGTACTGATCACCAGCCGCAACCGGCTCACCCCCCTGCTGGTCACCCACGGCGCTGTGACCGTCTCACCCACCCCCTTCCACTCGTCGCAGGCCCGCGAACTGCTCGCCCACCGCCTGGACTCCAGCCGGCTCGACGCCGAGCCGCAGGCCGTCGCGGCCATCGTCGATTACTGCGCGGGCCTCCCGCTCGCGCTGAGCCTGATGGCCGCCCGTGTCGCGTCGCACCCGCAGTTCCCCCTCGCCGCCCTGGCCGACGAACTCGCAGACGCGTCGAGCCGCCTCGACGTGCTGGACGCCGGCGGTATGACGGTGAGTCTGCGGACGGTACTCGCCACATCGCACCGAGCCCTCAGCAGCTCCGCCGGCCGGCTCTTCGCGCTGCTGGGACTGGTGACGAGCACGGACATCGGCCTGGACGCCGCCACAAGTCTCGCCGGCATCACCCGCAGCCGTGCGAGGACACTGCTCGCCGAGCTGGAAGCCGCACACCTCGTCCAGCAGCACCGGCCCGGCCGATACCGGATGCACGACCTCGCCCAGCTGTACGCCGGTGAACTGGCCGCCCTGGACCGCGCTCAGGAGAACGCCGAGGCCCGGGCGCGACTGATCGACTTCTACCTCCACACCGCGTTCGCAGCCAACCTGCTCCTCGACGGCCCCCACACCCCCTTCCGGCCCGATCCGGAGCCACCGGCCCAGGGATGCGCGCCCCTCGCGCCCGCGAACACCACGGACGCCCTGCGGTGGTTCACCGAGGAGCACGCCTGCCTCCTCGCGGCCCAGGAATCAGCCCTGACCGCCGGCCTGCCGACCCAGGCCGTGCAGCTCGCCTGGGCCCTGATCTCGTACCAGCTGGGGTCACATCACCTGGAGGAGTACTCCCGTGTCTGGCACACGGCTCTGGCAGCGGCCGAACAGCAGCCGGAGAATGTCCTCCCGCGGGTGCTCGCCCACTGGCGGCTGGGGCACTTCCACGGCCTGAGCGGACGTCGCTCCGAAGCGCTGGACCACCTGCACGGTGCTCTGGACCTGTCGGAGGCGGCCGGTGATCCGACGGCTCAGGCGCACATCTGCCGTACGCTCGGCAGGCTCTGGGAGATGAACGGCGACGACCGGAAGGCCCTTTCGTACGCCACCCGCGCGCTGCGGCTCTACCAGACGCTGGACAACCCGATCTGGCAGGCGAACCAGTTCAACGCGGTCGGCTGGATGCACGCCCAGCTCGGTGCGTACGACGAAGCACGCGACCACTGCGAGCGGGCGCACGGACTCTTCCTGAAACACGGACGTCCCGGCGACGAGGCGTCCACGCTCGACAGCCTCGGCTACATCGCCCACCTCACCGGCGACCACGCCGCGGCCCTGGACTACTACCGGCAGGCGCTGGCGCAGTTCCGGACACTCGGCAACGGCTACGACGAGGCCGACACCCTGGCCAGGATCGCCGAATCGCACCGCGCCCTGAACCGGCCGGACGAGGCCCGCGCCGCCTGGGCGCAAGCTCTCGTCCTCTATCGCGAGCAGGAGCGGGAGGCCGAAATCAGCCACGCCGAGGAAGCGCTCGGAGGCCCGGCAGGATGAGCTGATCTCGACCGTTACGAAGGGGAGACGCGGGTGCCGTCTGCTTTTCGGTCTGTAGTACGACGCGTCATACCAGAGCGGGACGCCGTGCGGGCAAGTTTGGCAACTGCGCGTCGATCATGAAAGGTTGCCGACTACTGTGAGTGCCCGGTGATCAACATGGGGCCACATCCCCCAAGTTGAGCCCAGACCGACAGTGGTCGAACAGACGCAGTAAGCCGATCCCTGGGGCCCCACGTACCGAGGACACTGATGTCTCAACTTCGCGCACCCGCCGCGCGTGCAGACCGCCGTGAGGGCGGGCGGCACGGACGGCCGGGCGCCCGGCCTCTTCCCGTACAGCCGATGCCCGACGTCCACATACGCCCCCAGATACTGCGCGCCGCCGTACTCCCGGCCGTCGTCGTCGCCCTCAGCGGCGCCGCCGCCGTGCTGTTCACCCTCCGCGCCACCGCCGCCGAGCCGACGCGCAACTTATGGGTCGCGCTCGCCGGGGCCGGTGCCCTCGTCATCGTGTCGCTGGCGGCAGCCGTCGTGGGCGCGGACCGGGCCGCCAAGACCGTGCTGGACCGCTGCAACGCACTGCGCAGGGCCACCGCGCGCGGGCAGGCCGACCTGCGCGCGGTGGTCGAGCAGCTGCGGCGTGGCGAGGGGCCGCCCGCCCGGCGTACGCCGCCCCCCGGAACGCAGGACGGCGACGAATTCGACCGGCTGGAACTGGACATGGCGCGCGCGCACGACGCCGCCGTGGGCGCCGTCGTACAGGCATCGCAGCTGTCCAGCAGCGCGGGTACGGACCAGAAGGTCGAGGTCTTCGTCAACCTGGCCCGCCGGCTCCAGTCGCTCGTACACCGGGAGATCCAACTGCTCGACGAGCTGGAGAACGACGTCGAGGACCCCGAGCTGCTCAAGGGTCTTTTCCACGTCGACCATCTCGCCACCCGCGTCCGCAGGCACGCGGAGAACCTCGCCGTCCTCGGCGGCGCGGTCTCCCGCCGCCAGTGGAGCAACCCGGTGACCATGACCGAGGTACTGCGCTCCTCGATCGCCGAGGTCGAGCAGTACTCACGCGTCAAACTGGTGCCGCCCATCGACGGCACCCTGCGCGGCCACGCCGTCGCCGACGTCATCCACCTCCTCGCCGAACTCGTCGAGAACGCCACGGTGTTCTCCGCCCCGCACACCACCGTGCTGCTCCGCGCCCAGCACGTCAGCGCGGGCCTGGCCGTCGAAGTCGAGGACCGGGGCCTGGGCATGCCCGTCACCGAGCAGAACAAGATGAACGCCCTGCTGCGCGACCCGGAGAACGTCAACGTCGGCCGCCTTCTCCAGGACGGTCGCATCGGCCTCTTCGTGGTGTCGGCACTGGCCCGCAGGCACGGCATCACGGTCCGTCTCCAGGCCAACATCTACGGCGGTGTACAGGCCGTACTCGTCCTGCCGCAGGTGCTGCTGGGCGGAGAGGACCAGGACGGTCCCGGCCGGACGGCGGCCGCCGGGGCCCGGCACGCGGTCCCGGCCCCTGCGGCGCCGACGGGGAGCGCGTCCCCCGTCACGTCCCCCCACGTGCCCGCACCGGCTGACCACGGCAGGAGTCACGCGCCCCTGCCCGTGCGCGGCGCGCGGGAGGACCGGCCCACCCCGGCCGCCGCCCGCCCGGGCATCGACCGCGCCACGCGCCCCGGTCTCTCCTCAGAACCGGCCCACACCCAGGTCCAGCCGCGCGCCGCCGGATACGTACGCGACACCACGAGCCGCCCCAGCCTGCCCAGGCGCCGCAGCCAGGAAAATCTGGTGCCCCAGCTCAGAGAAGCCCCCGCCGCGCGCCAGGACGACGAATACCCCGCCCTTCACGACCCGGGTCTGATGGCGGCCTTCCAGCGAGGCATCGGCCTGGCGGAGGCCCAGCCGGACCCGCACCCCGTACCCCACCCCGCACCGCCCCTTGTCCCGCACCAGGACCAGGCGCTGGACCCCGCCACTACCCCGGCAGTCGCACCCGCGCCCGCCCCCGGAGCCGCGCTCGCGCCCGCCCCGGCCCCCCGCCCGGCTCCGGAGCACCATCCGCAGTCGTACCCCCTGCGCGAGGGCGACGCCGGCTGACGACTGCCTCCGCCCTCCCGCTCCCTCCCCACCCTTCCACCGCAGTACCCCAAGGAGTAGATGCACCATGGCGAGTGATGCGCCGACCGGCCAAGTGACGGATCTCGACTGGCTGTTGAGCGGGCTGGTCCAGCGTGTTCCCTTCACACGCAACGCGGTTCTGCTCTCCTCCGACGGTCTGGTGAAGTCGGTCCACGGCCTCGACAACGACAGCGCCGACCACATGGCCGCCCTCGCCTCCGGCCTGTACTCGCTCGGCCGCAGCGCGGGCGCCCGCTTCGGCGACGGCGGCGAGGTACGCCAGGTCGTCGTGGAGCTCGACTCCACCCTCCTCTTCGTCTCCACCGCGGGCTCAGGCACCTGCCTCGCCGTACTCGCGGGCCGCGAGGCCGACGCGGCGGTGCTGGGTTACGAGATGGCGATGCTCGTCAAGAGCGTACGGCCGTACCTCGTCACACCGGCCAGGCAGCGGGCGGGCGTACCGAGCGCCACGGGACGCTGATGGGGCCGCTCCCGCAGGACGGGCCGTGGCTCGACGACGCGGCCGGCCGGCTCATCCGCCCCTACACGGTGAGCGACGGCCGCACCCGCCCCACGACGGACCTCGACCTGCTGTCCATGGTGCGGGTCACCGGGGTGGAGCCCCTCATGCACATCGGCCCCGAGCACGCCCAGGCCCTCGGCCTGTGCGCACACCCCACCTCGGTGGCGGAGATCGCGGCGTACCTGCGGCTTCCCGTGGTCGTCACCAAGGTGCTGCTTTCCGACCTGGTCGACTGCGGAGCGCTCACCACCCACGCGCCCCGCTTCGACGACCAGCCCAACGACCTCACCCTGCTGGAGGCAGTGCTCGATGGCCTACGACGACGGCTCTGACCTGTTTCCCACCGCGCTCAAGATCCTTGTCGCCGGCGGGTTCGGCGTCGGTAAGACGACCTTCGTGGGCGCGGTCAGCGAGATCGCACCACTGAGTACCGAAGAACTGCTCACCCAGGTGAGCGTGGGGACCGACAGCCTGGAAGGCGTCGAGGACAAGGCCACGACGACCGTCGCCATGGACTTCGGCCGGATGACCCTCGACGAGCAGCACGTGCTGTACCTCTTCGGCACACCCGGCCAGGAACGCTTCTGGTTCATGTGGGACGAACTCTCCAAGGGCGCCCTGGGCGCCGTCGTGCTCGCCGACACCCGCCGCCTCCAGGACAGCTTCGCGGCCCTGGACTTCTTCGAGCGACGCGGCATCGAATTCGTCGTGGCCGTCAACGAGTTCGACGGCGCGCACCGCTACGCACCGGAAGAGGTACGGGCCGCCCTCGACCTCCCGCAAGAGGTCCCGGTCGTGCTGTGCGACGCACGTATCGCCAGCTCAGGGATCAAGACGCTGGTCACCCTCGTCCGGCACCTGCTCACCATCACCCCGGCCGCACCGGGCCACGGAAACCACGGAGCACCCACATGACATACGACCGGATCGGCCAACTGCTGCTCACCCCCGTCGACCCGGAGGCACCCGCGCGCGTCCGGAGGCTGCATCAGCTCGGAATCGGCGACCGGGCCGTGCCCGCCTTCGACACGTTCGCCGACCGGCTCGCGGAGGTGACCGGAGCGCCGTACTCCATGGTCAACTTCATTGATGAGAACCGGCAGTTCTTCGCCGGACTGCACACCCCGACCGGGACACACAGCGGCACCGACCTGGGCGCGGCCGCCGCCACGAGCCGCATCGGCCGCTTCCTCGCCCGCGATCACGGGTACTGCCCGCATGTCGTCGCGCGGCGCAAGGCACTTGTCCTGGACGACGTGTGCGACTACCCGCGGTTCGCGGGCAACCCGGTCGTCGACGAGATCGGCATCCGGTCGTACATGGGGGCTCCCGTCATCGACCGTACGGACATCCTGCTCGGCACGGTCTGTGCCGTCGACACCGAGCCGAGGCGGTGGGGGCGGGCGGGCCTGGAGACGATCAAGGCGATGGCCGCGGAGCTGGCGGAACTGATCCGCCGCCGCGAGGACGGCGCCGTCTGACCGGTCATACGTCCGTGACCGTGCCGTCGGGGAAGGTCAGCCGGACCACCGGTCCGTCCAGGACCTCGACGGTGACGGAGTCGCGCAGCGCCCGGGGACGGACCGTGTCACGGGACAGGGCGATCAGGGACACGTGCACGCTGTGCCCGCCCGGATGGGCTCCGAGCCGCAGGTACGGCGTCGCTGAGTGCGGGCCGTACGCGTTGGCCTGTACGTCGCGCGAGACCCCGGCCGCCTCCTCCGCATCCCAGCCGTGCAGGGCGACGACCGCACTGGTGAGGCCGTCCGCCGTACGGACCAGGGCCCACCCGGGGCCGGTCTCCGCCCGCGGGCGTTCCGTCGCCGCCACCGCGTGGCCGCCCTCGCGTACGCCCGCGCCCTCCGGCGGGTGCACCCGTACCTCCCACGGCCCGAACAGCACACTGGTCGTGTCGACGCGGAACTCGCGCTCGTCGCCCGGAAGTCGCGCGTGGTGCCAGGAGGACGCGGTACGGCCCGCGCAGGTGCCCGGGTGGATCCGGCGCCGGCGGGAGGGGGCGCCGTCGGCGGGTGCGAGGAGGGCGAGGTGGTTGTCGACGGCACGCGACCAGGCGTGCGGAGCCGCGTCGGGCGCCGTCGCCGAGGAGTAGCCGAGCTTCGCGTAGTGCGGGTCGTCCTCGGCGTCGCCGGTGAGTGGATTGTGGTCACTGCCGTGGTTGACGAGGCGCACGATGCCGTCGTGGCGGGTGCCGTGGAGCAGCCGGCCGGGGGCGGGGAGCGCGGTGTACTGGTCGGACTCCTCGACCGGGAGCGGCAGTTCGCGCTCGGTCGACGTGGGGTGGTCCGCGGGCAGGAGCAGGCCGAGGAACCCCTTGCTCGCCCAATAAGGGGAGGTGCGGGTAGGGGGCGGGCATGGGGGGGCTCCTCGGGAGTGCGGGTGGGGGAGTGGGGCCGGGATCGTGCGCCTGCGGCGGGCTTGTTCCCCACCCCGCCCCTTCCCGAACGGGGGCAAGCCCCGGACCCCGGGTCCCAGACCCCGGACGCCCTTCGTCACCATCCACGGCCACGGGCGGCCCCTCGTAGGGGCAACGGGCCGGCGCCGGTCCGGTGTGAGGCGCTCTCCCTTGGGGAGGGTCAGCCCCAGTACCCCGACCGAGCACAGACACCAGCAGACACCCAGGAGGCGTGCCCGATGAGCACCGCACACCGCACGGGAACGGCGACCGCAGGCGACGGCGCACAGATCGCCGCGTACACCTGGCTGCCGGACAACGGCAGGCCCCGCGCCCTCGTCCAGATCGCCCACGGCGCGGCCGAACACGCCCTGCGCTACGACCGCTTTGCCCAGCATCTGGTCTCCCGCGGCTACGGGGTGATCGCCTCCGACCACCGCGGCCACGGTGCGACCGCCGCCGCCACCGGTGGCTACGGCGTGGCCGGCGAGAACAGCTGGCGGGCGATCGTCGACGACCTCAAGGCGGTCGGCGACCAGGCCAGGGCGCTGCACCCCGGCCTGCCGGTCGTGCTGCTCGGCCACAGCCTCGGCTCCATGCTCGCCCGCGACTACGCGCAGGAGTACCCGGACGGCCTGGCCGGCCTCATCCTCTCCGGCACCTTCCGTACGCTCCCGGGAGCCGAGCTGCAGGAGTCGATCACCGGTCTGGAGGCGGAGATCGCGCAGCACGGACGCGCGGCGATTTCCTCGTACATCCCCACCCTCTTCGCCTCCTTCAACGACCCGTACCCGCACCGCACGGGCTTCGAGTGGCTCTCGCGCGACGAAGCCGAGGTGGACGCGTACGCGGCGGACGAGCGGTGCGGCTTCGCGTTCAGCGCGGGCCTCGCACTGGACTGGGTGCACGCGGTCCGCAAGATCAACGACCCGCGGAATCTCGCCCGTATCCCCGCCGACCTGCCCGTCCACATCGCCGTCGGCACACAGGACCCCTGCAACCAGGGGATGACCCTCGTCTACGAACTCCTGGAGGACTTCCGCTACCTCGGCACCGAGGACCTCACCTGGAAGGGATACGAGGGCGCCCGCCACGAGATCCTCAACGAGACCAACCGGGACGAGGTCCAGGACGATCTGACCGCCTGGCTCGACAAGCGGGTCTGAAAGCGGTTCGTGACCACCGGCCCAAGTGCGGTATTGTTCTCAAGCGCGTTCAGCCAGGGAAACCCCAGGCCGCACGGGCACCGGGACGTGGCGCAGCTTGGTAGCGCACTTGACTGGGGGTCAAGGGGTCGCAGGTTCAAATCCTGTCGTCCCGACCAGCGTTTCTTCGCAGGTCGGAGGTCGTATCGGAGCAATCCGATACGACCTTTTCCGTTTCCCGGGGCCGGGACCAGCGGGTCATTCGGCCGCGACAGGGACGCTGTCGGCGGCGGTGCCGACAGCGGTGTGAACCGCCAGGTGGTAGACGGCGAAGGCGCGGTCGATCACCGGCTGGGCGACATTGCGCACGCGCACTCCGCCGCTGGTCATCCCGTGCTCGGTGCCCAGATGCGCGTGGCCGTGGACCGCGAGGTCGGCCCCGGACTCGTCCATCGCCTCGGCCAGCAGATAGCTGCCCAGGAACGGGAAGATCTCCGGCGGCTCACCCGCGAGGGTGTCCGGCACCGGCGCGAAGTGCGTCAACGCGATGCGTACGGCGCAATCGCGCTCCTTCAGCCCGTCCAGGGAACGCCGCAGGCCCTCGGCGCACCGCCGGGTGTACCGGATGAACTCCTTCATCTCCGGTTCGCCGAACTCGCCACCGCTGCGGCCGGCGAACCCGCCGCCGAAGCCCTTGGTCCCGGCGACACCGACCCGTACACCGCCGATGTCGAGCACGGTCCCCTGGCCCTCCAGCACGGTCACGCCCGCCTCGGCGAGCACCGCCGTCACCTCGTCCTGCTGGTCACTGTGGTAGTCGTGGTTGCCGAGGACGGCCACCACCGGCACGTCGAGCCCGGCCACCTCTTGGGCGACCACCCGCGCCTCCCCGGCCGTGCCGTGCCGCGTCAGGTCCCCTGCGAGCAGCAGCACGTCCGCGGAGTCCCTGATGGTTTCGAACGCGGGCCGGAGCACCCCCGCACTGTCCAGCCCCAGATGAATGTCGCCGACGGCCGCGATCCGGATCACGCGAGCTCCTCGGGGTGGTCGGGGGCGGTCGCGGAGACCACGATCAGGTCCTCATGCAGGGGCAGCCCGGCCAGTTCGTCCTTGGCCATGCGCAGGATCTCGTCCCGGCAGGCGGCACTGGAGACGGTGCCGGCGATCAGCACGCTGTTTCCGCGCAGCTCTATCCGTACGCCCATCTCGGCGTAGTCCCCACTGGCCAGATGCTCCCGCAGATGGGCGATGCGGTACTCGGCGGCGGATGTGTCGTTCACGGCCCTGCCTCCCGCGGGTCGATGACGTGCAGACGTTCGAGAAGGTAGAGAAACGCGTCCGGCATGGGCGAGTCCTGATGCTCGCGGCGCAGGCGGGCCCAGTCGATCTTCTCCCGCAGCGTCCGTGCGATGGGCAGTACGGCCCCGAAGTCGCAGTGGTGCTCCGAGAAGGCGTGGAGCTGGCTGCCCATGAGATCGGTGGGCGACAGCACGGGCATGTGAACGGAGTCCACCGGAAGGGTCTGCGCCCGGCTCAGCAGCTCCCTGGTCACCGGCTGCCGGGCGAGTTCGAAGATCAGGTCGATCTCCTCGCCGTGACTGCGCGCTTTGATCAGCCAGTCCTCCGGCGGGACACGCACCTCGATCCCGGCGGCCTCCAGAGCCTCGGTCACCGCCTCCGCGTCCTCGCGCAGGATGCAGAAGTCGGCGTCGTGCTGGAAGCTGGCCGGCACCCCGTGGGCGTACGCCGCGACGCTCCCGACCAGGGCGAACGGGAACCCGCTGCTCTTGAGCCTGGCCGCCACATGCTTGGTGGCCTCCAGAATCGCCTGCGTGCGGTCCGGCGGCAGCGGCCAGGTGCCCTGCGACGCTCCGGCGAGCGGCCCGACGGGCCCGCTGTCCACAGCTCGCCCCGCCGTCAGCCGCAGACCGGCCGGCTCGGGCCGGCTGCCGGGCTGAGGGGCCTCTTGTGAGTAACCGCGCACGGGTGCACCTTCCTCGTCGCCTATCCGGGCCCTGCGCTGGTGACGGTGAACAACGCGCCGTCCGGGTCGCGCAGTGTCGTCTCCGTGCCGTACGCGGTGGGACCGTGTCCGAGGGCCGTGCCGCCGTGGCGGAGCGCTGCCTCGACCGTGGCTTCGACGTCGGGCACGGGGAAGTGGGCGTGCCACCGGGGCTGGATCAGGGGATCGGGGGCGGTGTCGACGGCGCCGGAGCTCAGCCGCGCCAGGATCTGCCCGTCCTGCAGCAGTACGACTTCGTCCTCCTGGTACTCGACCTCGCAGCAGCCGGGCCGGCCACTGGCCCATTCGAGGACCTGCCCGTAGAAGATCGCCGCGTCGAACGCGTCCCGGGTTCGCAGACGCAGCCACACGGGTGCGTTCTTGCGCCAGACGTGCCAGTCGGAGAAGAGCTGCCCCTCCCAGATGCCGAAAACGGCCCCGTCACGGTCCGCCGCGATGGCGCCGCGGCCGGTCGCGAACCGCAGCGGCCCCACGGCGACGGTGGCGCTTCGCTCACGGATCCGGCTCGCGGTGTCGTCCACACTGGCGACGGCGAAGTAGGGCGTCCAGGTGACAGGCGCCCGCAGGGCGGTGTCGAGGGACCCGATTCCGGCGACGGGGTCACCGTCGAGCAGAGCGATGCTGAAACCGCGACCGAGCCCGGCGCGCCGGAATTCCCAGCCCAGCACCGCGCCGTAGAAGGCCTGGGCGGGCTCCAGGTCGCGCGCCATCAGAGTGATCCAGCACGGAGCGCCGAAGATCTCGTGGCTCGAAGTTCTACCGGTGGCCGTCGTTTCCATTTCCATCGCACGTGTCCAGGTCGAATGGGGGCATGTGAGGCCAGTTTCGTAATCCATCCTGCCCCCGGGGGGCCGCACTGGCGAACCGCGTGAACACCCGGAGCAGGCTGACGATCATGGAGTTGTGTGTCGGATCCCGTGCTTGGAGGGTACTCGTCGCGCGCTTCGGGAAGCGGGCGACAGGAGTGACGCGGTACTGCGTTTGCGGAGAGATCACACCGGACGCAGGGTGGGCGGAGGCTGCCCATCGCGAGCAGCGGACCACTGATTCACGTTCGAAGGAGTAGCAATGCCCAAGGGTTCGAGCTCCAAGCGGGAACGTCAGTACGAGCACATCAAGGAAAGCGCCGAAGAGCGCGGCGCGGGCACCAAGCGGGCCAAGGAAATGGCCGCGCGGACGGTCAACAAGGAGCGGGCGCGCTCCGGCGAGTCCAGGACGGCGAGCAGGAGCTCGACCCAGGACAGGTCCTCCTCCAAGCGCGGCGGACAGCGTTCCGGGAGCAGCGGCTCGGAGGGACAGACGTACGACGAGCTGTACGCGGAGGCACGGCGCCGCAACATCCAGGGACGCTCGTCGATGAACAAATCCGAACTCAAGCGCTCGCTCGGACAGTCCTGACCGACCAGTCCTGACCGACGCGGCCCTCAGCCGCGCGGCTCACCCGGCTCGCGGGGCTCCAGAGGCCGGGTGGCGGGGCCGTGCAGCACCGCACCGTCCGTCCCGAAGCGCGATCCGTGACAAGGACATTCCCAGACCTTCTCGGCGTCGTTGAACTGCACCAGGCACCCGAGGTGCGTACAGCGGGCCGATACGACGCGGGCCTCGCCGGACTCGTCGCGGTACACCGCACAGCGGTGCCCCTCAAGGCGGACGACCGCGCCGCTGCCCGGCGGGACCTCGTCCATCGAGTCGACGTGACCGGTGTGCAGACGGTCGCCCACGAAGTGCCGGGCGACTGCGGTCTGGAACTTCGCCACCTCCGCCGTCTCCCGCACCTGGGGCAGGCGGCGCGGATCGTACAGATCCGTCCACGCGGGGCGCGGTCCGCCCACGATATGGGCGGCGAGCAGGCGGCCGGTCATCACGCCGTTGCTCATGCCCCAGCCGCCGAACCCCGTCGCCACGAACACGTGCTGGGTGCCCGGGTGCGCGTATCCGACGTACGGCAGATGGTCGCTGGAGTCGTTGTCCTGCGCCGCCCAGCGGTACGCCAGCTCCGCCTCCGCGAAGCCCGGCATCCGTTCGCGCGCCCAGGCGTCCAGCCGGGCGAACCGCTCCCGTACGCCGCCCGCACCCGGCTCGAACTTCTCGCCCGTGACGATCAGCAGCCGCCGATCCTCGTCGTACGGCGCACTGCGCACCGAACGCACCCGGTCGGCCGGGCTCATGTACATGCCTTTCGGCGCGTCACCGGCAGGCACCGGCGCCGCGAGCACCAGCTCCCGTCTCGGCTTCAGCCGGGTGAACAGGAGCGTGCGGTCGAACACCGGGTAATGCGTCGCGATGACGGCGTCGCGCACCGTGACCATCAGCCCGCTCTCGGTCGACAGCCGGCAACGCGCACCGTCGTGGAGCCCGGTGACGCGGGTGCGTTCATGGACGCGTCCGCCCGCAGCGGTGATCCGCTCGGCGAGAGCCACCAGAAACCTCCGCGGGTGGAACTGCAGCTGCCGCTGCACCCGCACCGCTCCGGCCACCGGGAAGGGCAGCTCCGTGTCGGCCACGAACGACGCGTCGAGGCCGGCCCGCCGGGCGGCCGCCGCCTCGTCCCTGAGCTCGTCCGCCCGCCGGGGATCTTCCAGATACGTGCAGGCGGCCGCGCGCTCCAGGTCGGCGTCGATGCCCAGCTCCTCGCAGAGTGCCGCCGTACGTTCGACGGCGTCCTGCTGCGAGAGCGCGTACAGCGCGGCGTTGTCGGCGCCGTGCGTGGCCTCCAGCCGGGCGTACCCCAGACCGTGCAGCGCCGTCAGCTTGGCCGTGGTGTAGCCGGTCACTCCGGCGGCGATCCTGTCCGCCTCCAGGAGTACGACGTCCAGGCCCGCCCGGACCAGCTCCCAGGCGGTGCACAGGCCCGCGATGCCGCCGCCGATGACGGCGACATCAGCGGTCAGGTCCGTGTCCGGCGGCGAAAATCGGGTGCCGGGGACAGTAGCCATCCAGTACGACTCGTCGACGGTCGGACGCTCTGCAGCCATGGCTTTCGGCTTCCCCTTCTGCGGCCCGGATAACGGCCGCGCCGAAGCCGCGGAACGGCGCGCAGGTCAGCCCTCGACACCCGTGGAGGCATGGGGCGAGCCGACGGGCTTGGACTCCGGTGAGCCGCGCTGCAGCAGCCACACGGTGCCGAAGACGTAGAGGAAGAACTGCAGGAACTCCGACTGCAGAAAGCCGCCACCGAACGCCAGCGTCAGGCTGTTTTCCCGTACGAAGCGGGGGAGCGCGCTCACCGGTGCGTCACCCCGATCACGATGGCGTAGGCCAGGCCGCCGAACACCACGAGAAGGCACAGCGTGAACATCAGCCGCACCGCCTCACCCGCCCTTCAGGTCGCACCGGTACGGAACCTCCGACTCGGGCCGGGGCTCGCAGCCCGCCGCGACGACCTTCCAGCCGTCCGGGAAGGACGACAGGAAGAGCGTGTCGGAGTCGAGCACGACACGCGCCTGACCGCCGTACACGTCCACCCGGCGCACCTCACGCGCCGACGGCAGTCCCAGGTCCACAGGGCCGGCGGGCACCGGGACCTCGCTGTTTTCTCCAGCTCCTCCCGGGTACCGGGAGCCAGGCCGTCGCATCCCGACAGGACCCGCCCTCCACGCAGGTTCTCCTCGAAACGCAGAGCGGCCGCCGCCGCGGCGTCTTCCCGCACGCCGACGGAGGAACAGCCCGAGAGAGCGAGCAATGCCAATCCCGCGAACACACCAGCACCCACACCCCCAGCGCGCACCGCGGCAACCACCTCCCGCCCCCGGTTCCCGGGAAGGGTCCGAGGGAGTCCCAGGAGCCTTCCACTGTGCTTCCCCCGGACGCGCCGCACCCGGCGGGACTTCCACCTGACAGGTGAAGCAAACGGGGCACCCGCCGCGTTGCGGGACCGCCCGTACCGCGCAAGTGTCGAAAAGACCGAGTCCGAGGAGGACGGCAGCATGCCCATCGCCACGGTGAATCCCGCCACCGGAGAGACCCTCAAGACATTCGACGCGCTCGGAGCCGAAGAGATCGAGCGGCGCCTGGCACTCGCCGCCAACGCCTTCGCGCAGTACCGCACCACCGGCTTCGACCGGCGGGCGGAACTCCTGAACCGCGCCGCCGACCTGCTGGACGAGGACCGGCAGGACATCGCCCGCACCATGACCGCCGAAATGGGCAAGCCCATCACGGCCGCCCGCGCGGAGGCGGCCAAATGCGCGAAAGCGATGCGCTGGTACGCCGAGAACGCCCGGGAACTCCTGGCCGACGAGTACCCGTCCGCCGACGACGTGACGGACTCCGGGGCGTCCCGCGCCATCGTCCGCTACCGCCCGCTCGGCGTCGTCCTGGCCGTGATGCCGTGGAACTTCCCGCTCTGGCAGGTCGTACGCTTCGCCGCCCCCGCACTCATGGCCGGCAACGTGGGCCTGCTCAAGCACGCGTCGAACGTTCCGCAGACCGCCCTCTACCTGGAGGACCTCTTCCGCCGCGCCGGATTCCCCGAAGGGTGCTTCCAGACGCTGCTCATCGGATCCGGCGCCGTCGAGAACATCCTGCGCGACCCCAGGGTGGCCGCCGCGACGCTCACCGGCAGCGAGCCGGCCGGACGCTCCGTCGCGGCCGTCGCCGGGGACGAGGTGAAGCGGACCGTTCTGGAGCTCGGCGGCAGCGACCCCTTCGTGGTCATGCCGTCGGCCGACATCGAGCGGGCCGCCCGGACTGCCGTGACGGCACGGGTGCAGAACAACGGCCAGTCCTGCATCGCCGCAAAGCGTTTCATCGTCCACACCGATGTCTACGACGACTTCTGCGAGCGCTTCACCGCCGGAATGCGGGAACTGACCGTCGGTGACCCGATGCAGGAATCCACCGACGTAGGACCGCTCGCCAGCGAACAGGGACGTACCGACCTCGAAGAGCTCGTCGACGACGCACTGCGCCTCGGTGCCACGGCGCGGTGCGGAGCACAGCGGCCGGAGAAGCGGGACCAGGGCTGGTTCTACGAGCCCACCGTCCTCACCGGAATCACGGACGGCATGCGCATCCACCACGAGGAGGCCTTCGGCCCCGTGGCCACGGTCTACCGGGTGTCCGGTCTCGACGAGGCGGTGACCCTCGCCAACGACTCGCCCTTCGGGCTGAGCTCCAATGTGTGGACGCGCGACGACGGGGAAGTCGAGCGGTTCGTGAGGGACCTGGACGCCGGCGGCGTCTTCGTCAACGGCATGACAGCCTCCCACCCCGCGCTGCCCTTCGGCGGAGTGAAGCGCTCGGGCTACGGCCGGGAGCTGTCGGGCCACGGCATCCGCGAGTTCTGCAACGTCACCACGGTGTGGCACGCCGCCGAACCGGCCGACAAGACCTGACCCCGACGGCCCCGTGACCGACCCCCGGCACCGGCGGACCCGGCCGAACTGCCGCGCCGCCACCTCCCGGACCGCACGGATCTGCCGGAAGCCACCGACTGGACGTAGGGCCTGTGACGGCCGGGCGGCCGGCGCTAGCGTGCCGCGTATGGAGAAGACCCTGTACGGCGCCCAGGTCGTGTTGCGCCCGGCCACGCCGGACGACATCCCCGTACTCGTCGGCATCCGCGCCGAACCCGAGGTGCGGGCGATCTGGCGAGGCGGCGACGACCTGGTGGCGGCGGTCACCCAGGACCTCGCCGATCCGGACGTCACCACCCTGGTGATCGTGTACGAGGGCCGTACGGCCGGCGCCATCCAGTGGGGCGCCGAGCAGGACCCGGACTACCGTCACGCCAACATCGACATCTACCTGGACCCCGCGGTGCACGGCCGCGGCCTGGGCACGGACGCGGTACGTACGCTCGCCCACCACCTGATCACCGGCCTCGGCCACCACCGCATCGTGATCGACCCGGCAGCGGACAATGCCGCCGCCATCCGCTGCTACACCAAGGCCGGTTTCCGCCCCGTCGGCATCATGCGCGACTACGAGCGCGGCCCGGACGGCACCTGGCACGACGGGCTGCTCATGGACCTGCTGGCCGCCGACCTCACGACGGCGTGAGCGCGCCGGGCGCCTGAGGGCTGTGACGGACGAGGGCCAGAGCGGCGGCGTCGTCGCGCAGCCTCCCGCCGGCGGCGTGCCTGGAAACCTCGGCGAGCAACGCCTCGGTGAGGGCCTGCGGACACGGGCCGAAGTCCTGCCCTGTCACCGCGGTCTCGAGGTCGAAGAAGTCACGGTCGCCGTTACGGGCCTCTGTGACGCCGTCGGTCACCATCAGCAGCGAGGTACCAGGGGCAAGCGTGTGCGTGTCCACCCGCAGGGGCTCGTCCTGGGCGAACTCGAAATAGCCCAGCGGACAACCGGGCCACAGGCTCAGTTCCCGGGAGTGTTCCGGAGAGACGAGGATCGGCGGCACGTGCCCGCAGTTGACGAGCTCAAGAGTGCCGTCCGGGTCCGCCTGCAGCAGCAGAGCCGTCGCATACCGGTCGTCACCGCTGGCGCCCTGACGGCGACGCAGCGAGAGGTCCATGCGCCGGGCCACGGCGGCAAGGTCGGGCTCGTCGTACGCCGCCTCACGGAAGGCACCCAGCAGCGTCACCGTGGCGTCCACGGCCGGGAGCCCCTTGCCGCACACGTCCCCCAGCACAAGGCGCAGCCCGTAAGGCGTCTGGAGCGCGTCGTAGAAGTCACCGCCGACCCGGGCCTCCGCCTCGGCGGCACGGTAGAAACCCGCCAGACGGTAGCCCTTCGTCGCCTGCGGCAAGGGCCGCAGCACCGCGCGCTGAACCCCGCCCGCCAGGGAACGTACGTGATCCAGGGTGCGCTCCCTGGCCTCCCGCGCGACGGCGGCGGCAATGCCCGCGACGGTGACCACCACGATGGCGATCGTCACCATCGGCAGGGCCGAGCCGCCCAGGGGCGTGCTGCCCCAGCGCAGCACCGTCTGCGTCGCGGCGGCCAGGACCCCGAAACCGAGGATCCCCAGCCACCGGTGAGCGATGGCCGCCAGTGCGGGAACGGCGGCGAGCACCGGCCCGACCGAGACGTCCGGTCCCGTCAGCAGCGCCAGGACCAGCGCCGCGGACCACACCAGCCAGGGCATCGCCGCCGCCAGTGTGCTGCCGCGCGGAGAAAGGGCCGCCGGGACGCACACGGGCAGCAGCGAACGAAGCAGACGGTCCGACGGCATACCCGGGGGCCTCTCGAAAGTGGACGACCCGTCCATCGTGACGGGCGCCAGGTACCCCTCGCCAGTGGAACTTGTGCCGGTACGTACCCGTACGTGCCCGTACGCCCGTGCCCGTGCGCCCACGGAGGCTCGTCCTCGCGGCCAAGTCGACCAGCAGGGGCGGGGACTGTCCGGCAGTTTCGCGACATGGTCGTCGGCCCCGGTGGGCCGGTTTGACTCGCGGGTGGTGGATCCGTAATGTTCTCCGAGCTGTCGCGGAGCCGGAACGGTTCTGCGGCTGCCACTACGTCGCGAGAGCGGCATTCCCAAACCCAGCACGTTTCCCGGTCCGGGAGAATTTCGGCATGCCGGAATTCATTCGACAGGCTCGATTATGAGCCGCCCGGGAAATCCGCTAGAGTTCGGGACGTCGGAACGGCCCAACAGCCGGAAAGACAAAGACACACCCCGCCGCCGAGGAAGTCGGACACGAAAGAGTCTGATAGAGTCGGAAACACGAAATACCGAACGAAAGCCCGGAGGAAAGCCCGCGAGGGTGAGTACAAAGGAAGCGTCCGTTCCTTGAGAACTCAACAGCGTGCCAAAAGTCAACGCCAGATATGTTGATACCCCGGCCCACCTTTGGTGGGTTGGTGGTTCCTTTGAAAAGTCCTGGTCGTCACTTGTGACGGTCAGGCGAACACAGCGAGGACGCTGAGAACAGCGGACCATATTCCGGTCCGATCTGTTCCGCTCTTTCGTGGTGCTAGCTCGATTACGAGCAAACATTCATGGAGAGTTTGATCCTGGCTCAGGACGAACGCTGGCGGCGTGCTTAACACATGCAAGTCGAACGATGAAGCCCTTCGGGGTGGTTTAGTGGCGAA
>NZ_JAGGPC010000089.1:0-5843 GCF_018614005.1 Streptomyces sp. ISL-99 | reverse complement strand
CAACTGCGGCTGCAGTATTAGACGACCGTCCGACGTGCTGGGATGCTCCAGCGGTGACCAGCATGTGCGAGGCCAGACCGAAGAAGGGTGGGACGCCCCCTATTACCGCGTCCGCGCCGAAGGGTTCGAGGCGCTGTTCCTCCCCGGCCCTGATGAGGTACTCGACGAAGTCTGCAACGTTGATGTTGAGGTTCATCTCCCTGATGGCTCGCGCTGGAGTGCGACGATCTTCACCCTTGCCGAGGTCGACCGGCTGATGAAGCAATGGGAAGAGACCGGAGAAGCAGCAGATGGCCAGTGCTTCTGGTGCTCTGACGGCTTGATCGTGCGGGCTCCGGGCATCCAAGGGACGGTGACAGTGATCGCCAACCTGCTCGGATCGGGAGAGTTCGACGGCGCTTTTCACCGTCTGGATGCCTCGGCCTGAACACCGACGGACAGGGCCTCGCGGTCCTCGGGCGACCCGTAGCTCTGCCACCAGTCTCACCGTTCTGCACGATGATCCGTCTCACGCGGGTGGCCATCCCCTCAGCGCAGACGGCAGACTCCGGCGATGGCCTCGAAAACCTCCCGCCCCGCCAACCCCGATCTCTATCCGGATCTTGCGGCTGCCGGCAGTCTCGCCGCGGCCCTGGAGCTGGCAGCTGCCGAGCAGGGGCTCGCCCTGGATCCGGTGCTGAGCAACGATTCAGACCCACTGCGCACAGCCGGCGTCACCAGCACAGCTCCTGACAGGGACCCCTGCTGGATCTTCATCGGGGCGGAGAGTCGCTGGTTCAACATCAACGGCCTGTGCCAAGGCGTTCAGCTGCTCTCGGGCTCGACCTCCGATCTGAAAGAGCTGGCCCGAGCCGCGGCAGGTTGGCGAAACGGGGCCAGGCTCCGCGAGATCCACAAGGCTGCCCCCTTCATCAAGGTGAGCGAACTGGCCGAAGCGCATGAACGCGGTCCGGCCGAAGCGGTCACCGTGCAGTGGCGGCTCCTCTTGGAGGACTTGCGCCAGGAGGCCGATCGGCTCGACCTCGCCCGCCAGACACTGGCGCTCGCCGAGACGGCGTCGGCCGAACCGAAGCTGCGGCAGTTGTATCCGTTCACCAGCCACTGGTCACTTCACTTCACGACCTGCACCGGTTTCCCGTACTCATGGGAGGTGCCGTTCGTCGACCCGCTGAGCGACGGACGCTATCGGGTTTGCGGCCCCGACCGGGGAACAATAATCGGCGAGGCAGACACGGCTGAGCACGCCATCGCCTTGGTGATAGGCGGTCTGCCGGCCGACTGCGGTCCATCTGTCGCCGGCACCGCCAACGATCTGCGCAATCAGCAACTCGGCTAATCAGATCACCAGTCCGGGAGCCGCCCGCCCTTCGTCTGGATCCATGCGCGGATGGCCTCGATGGCGTCGAGGAGGTCCTGAAAGGTGCAGAGATCACGATGCTGTCGTCGGACCTGGCCGGTTGCCACGTCCCGATACTCAACTTGAGGCCGCGGGCGATCTCGGGGACCTCTTCGTAGCGGGATCCGAGGGGACGGGTGCCGTAGTGGAGCTGCTGTACATCGTCGACGGCGATGAGCTTGAGCCCGTGCAGGCGGTGCAGGCGCCGTGCCGCGCGGAGCTCGGTGAAGCTGGAGCAGGGGTCGTCTTGCAGGTAGAGCGGTGCTTCGGCGACTTCGGGGATGCGTTTGGCGAGGCGGATCCAGTCGTTGTCGTGCATCCAGCACGGGTCGCTCCGGACCGGGGTGGCCCCTGAGAGCGCCGCGCTCCGTCCAGGCGCGGTCCCGCCTGGTGCCCAGACCTCAACAAATGGGCGAACCCCACCAGAGGCGCATGGTGGGGTTCGGACCAGCCGGCCAGTGACCGATATGGGGATGTATGGGTGGCTAGTCGCGGCGGATGAGCTCAGGGTTGATGCGTCGGCCGACCAGTGGCAGCGAACCCGCGGCGGCCGCTGCGACCACGCCCGCTGTAGCGATGGCGAGCAAGGGGATGCCGGAGATGTCCCAGAAGACCTCGCCGCCTCCGGTGATCAGGTAGCTGGACTCGGCGAGTTTGCCGGCAACGAGTGCCAGTGCGAGTCCGATGCTCAGTGGCAGTACCACCTGGGCGCATTGGACGGCTCGCATGGTCCTTGCACGGGCGCCGATCAGAGTGATGGCGGTGACTTGTGCACGCCGTTCGACGGCACGGTCGGTGACGGAGACAAGGAAGGCCGCTACTCCGATGACCAGGCCCATGATCATGCCGAGGGCCAACAGGGTCTGGATGACGATGATCTGCTGCAGGCCGTTGATGTTGATTCCGATGGTGTCGATCTCGGCAGTCGGGGCGATTGATCCGATGCCGTCCAGTACCTGACGCACCGCCTCGGGGTCGGAGTCGCTGGTGAGGACGAACTGCGCCGATTGCGGGCGGGCTTGCGCGGGCAGCGCGGAGGGAGGGACGAGGACAGCCGCTGAGCCGACCGCCGACGGGGCGTACGCCTTGTAAGTGATCTGCGCGGAGGGGAGGTTGATGTCCAGGGTCTTGCTCTTCCCGCCCTCCCGTACTTGGTAGAGGAATGAGGTGCCGGGGCCTACGCCCGGGTCGGTGCTGGAGTTGGGATCGACGAGCCGCAGCACCTTGCCGTCTACGCAGCCCTGCGAGTCCTGCACAAATGCGGCCAGTTGGGCGCAGGTGGCGACCAGTGCGGTGGCCCAAGGCTGGACCTCCGAGCCTGACTGGTTGGGGTCGGCCCAGGACTCCACGGTCAGGGCGTGTGCGCGTACCCCCGGTACGTCCGCGAGAGCGAGCTGCTGCTTGGCGGTGAGGCCGGACAGAGAAATGGCGTAGTCCTGCGCGGGGGCGTGCGGGCGGGTGACCTGTTTCAGCTCGATCAGGATGCCCTGGGCGAGTGAGGCGGCGTAGACCAGCAGCACAAGTCCGGTGACGACGCGCATGGTGCTGCCCGGCTCGACCTCGTTGCGGCGCATCGCCAGGTTGAGGGTCAGGGATTGCGTGGACCTCGCCACCCTGCGCGCGAGGGTGAACGAGATCAGCGGCAGGGTGAGCACCAGCCCGATACCGGTCAACAGAACGCCGGCCGGGACCAGCAGCGCGTTCACGCCGGTGTTCGAAGCGGGGTGTGTGGTGAGGCCGGTGGCGCAGTAGCCGGTCACGATACCCAGGCCGGTTACCAGCAGCAGGCCGCCCCACTTCGACGGAGGCTTGGGTGCCGCGGTGCGCCGCACTGCCAGCGGATTGGCAGCCGCGTCACGTGCGCTGGCCCGGCCGACGAACCAGGCGAGGGCCGGGCAGCCGATCAGGCAGATGGCGATGGTCGTCGTGGACAGGGCGCCATCACCCGGATACCACTTCAGGCCGGGCAGTCCCGTGCGGGACATCACCTGGTTGAGGGCCCAGTATTCGCCGAGCCCGAGGAGGGCGCCGAGCAGGGCTGCGACCACGGTCTCGGCGGCGTTCACGCGCTGGGTGCCCTTGACGCTCAGCCCCAGCGGAAGCAGGACGAGTGTGCCCAGGGCGAAGCGGAGGTTGGTGAGGGTGGAGGGCTCGACGGCCGGGTACGGGGCATACCCGTACCCGAACCCCTTCAATACACGTGCCTCGTCGGCGATCTGCTCATGGGTGGTGCCGATGTAGGCGTACAGCTCGTCGGGGTGGGCGAGACCGGACGCGCCGATCACGCCTTTCTCGCGTCCCGGCAGCAGACCTTTGACTGCGGGCTCGTCCCGCAGCAGGGCGTGCACGCGCGGGGAGACCCACACCTCACCAGGGCCCGGGATCTTGCTGATCCCCGGCGGGACGTGCTCCCGGCTGTCGGCGCCCTTGGCGATGAACACGCGGGTGAATGCCTTCGAGCCGTACGGGTCCGACCGCTGCAGCAAAAGGGTCGCCTCTGCCGGCCCGGCGGAGGCCGTCCTGGGTTCGCGGGCCGCGGCACGCCCGTCGTGCGCGTCGAGAATCGAGGGAATGGTGAGGACAAGGGCCAGACAGCACACCCCCGATGGAGCCGCCCGCCGCCATCAGGAAGAAACGTACGCGGTTGCCCCGGCCGGCACCGAACAGCAGCCGCAGGCCGAGGAGAAACTCCTTCACGCCGCCCCCTGAGCGGAGAGAAGCCCGTCGGACATCGTGTAATGGCTGTCTGCCTGGGCGGCGACGGCGGGGTCGTGCGTGACCAGAATGACGGCGGTGCCCTGGGACCGGGCCAGGCTGAGGAATTCCTTCAGCACGGCTGAGGCGTTGGCGCTGTCCAGGGAGCCGGTCGGCTCGTCCGCGAAGACGACGGCCGGGCGGTGGACCAGAGCGCGGGCGACGGCCACGCGCTGGCTCTGTCCCCCCGACACCTGTGAGGGGCGGCGTTCGCGCAGTTCGCCGAGTCCCAGCCGCTCAAGCACCTCACCGGCTGCAGCCAGTGCGGGACGCTTGCGCTGCCCGGCCAGGCGCAGCGGCAGCGCGGTGTTCTCTTCGATGGTCAGCTCGGGAAGCAGCTCACCGTACTGGAAGACGAAACCGAAGCGTTCGCGGCGGAGCGTACTGATCTCGTCGTCACTAAGGCGGCCGAACAACTGGCCGTCGAACCGGATCTGCCCTCTCGTGGCGGGCAGCACGCCCGCCAGGCAATACAGCAGCGAGGACTTTCCCGAGCCGTTCTGCCCGGTGATGGCTACGACCTCACGGCGGGCAACCGAGAGGTAAGCGCCGCTGACGGCCAACTGGGTGCCGTAGGAGAGGTCAACTCCGTCGGCGGAAAGAAGGTCTGACGTACTGATGGCTTCCCCCAAGAAGCGAGCGGGCCCAGGTGGCGCGCACCTGGGCCCGCCTTGCTGGTGTACTGCCTACCTCTGGTAGTGCTTGGTCACGGAGCAGTTGTCGGGGCGAAGCGAACCCCGGTCACGGCATACGCGTATGTAGCCGTCGCTGGTGTAGCGAGCCGCGCCGTCATAGGTGAGCTTGTTCAGAGGAACGGACTTCCGCTGCTTCCCGTTGAAGCGGCTCCAGCTGTAGCCCTCGACCTTGACCTGCACGTAGACGTTGTGGCCATCGCCGTGGCTGGCGTCCTTCAGGTTGCCCTTCCACTGGAAGGCCCCATGGGTCTGTCGGCCGGGGGGGCAGGAACTTGTACTGGCCGGAGTTGAACTCCGCGCCGCCGGTCCTGAGCGTCGGAATGTTGTGCCATGAGGCTGCGAACGCGGTCCCCGCCCCGACGGCGAAGAGACCGGCCGTGAGGACACCTGTTGCCAACTTACGCACTGTTTTTTTCCCGTTTTTTCTTTTGTGAGCCCTGCTGGTCATGTCAGGGCCAGGAGTGAAGCTAACACGGGTCCGGTGAGATTAAACGATCAACCAATTCGGCGTGAGCTGAGGGCGTCTGATCCCTCAACAGACAGCAAGGGTGCCGCTTTGGCGCGCACCCCCGGACCCGCCACGGACGGCAAATCAAGGCAGACGTGCCCGTCCGGTTTACCTCCGCACCGGATCAGTTGTGGACGGCCCCGGATACGGGTGCGGCGGTAACTCTTCGGTATGGGGAGTAGCCAGCACTCCAACTGGCCACGGAACGCCAGTCCGTGGCATTTGGCCCTCGTGATCGGAATTTTTCGTTCCGGGGCATGGTGATCCAGTCTGTAGCCGCGCGTTGGTCGAGCGCATTCATCCGTACGCGGCTGAGCACTTTTACTTTTCCGTGTACGCCGACAGCTGCCTTAGTCGACGGCAGTGGGCTACCGAGTCTTGGGGGCATATCGGCCCGCCAGGGGGAAGACCACAGCTCCTCGTCCCGACCAAGCGGCAGCACCATGTCGTGGGTCGGATGCGACTAGGTGTTCTGTCCACGGAGGTTGGT
>NZ_JAGGPC010000008.1:0-39339 GCF_018614005.1 Streptomyces sp. ISL-99 | reverse complement strand
GGGGGTGGGTGCGGGCGAGCGGGGCCGGGCGCGGGTTGCCTGCGGCGCAGTTCCCCACCCCGCCCCTTCCCGAACTGGGGGCAAGCCCCCAGGCCCCCGGACGCCCTTCGGGCGTGTCCTCAAACGCCGGACGGGCTGGATTGCGCTGCTGCACCGTCCAGCCCCTCCGGCGTTTGAGGAGCGGGGTCTGGGGCGGAGCCCCAGTTCGGGAAGGGGCGGGGTGGGGAAGGCCCCGCGCAGCGGACCCGCCCACCGCACCCGCGCCCCCCGCCCCCGACACCGCGCCCCGCACCCACGGAACTTCCGACAAAGGAGAGCACGTCAATGTCCAGCAGAGCCGGCGCAGCCCTCGCGGTCGCCCTCTTCGCGGCGCTGATACCCGCGCCGCCCGCCGCCGCGGCGAAACCACCCGCCCCACCCTCCGACAAGGCCCTCGCCGCCGCACCCGCCCGGCACGACCTGACCCGCGAGCAGTTCTACTTCGTACTGCCCGACCGGTTCGCGAACGGCGACACGGCCAATGACCGCGGCGGACTCACCGGCTCACGCCTCGAAACGGGCTACGACCCCACCGATAAGGGCTTCTACCAGGGCGGCGACCTCAAGGGCCTCACCCAGAAGCTCGACTACATCAAGAACCTCGGCACGACCTCCATCTGGATGGCGCCGATCTTCAAGAACCGGCCCGTGCAGGGCACCGGCAAGGACGCCTCCGCCGGCTATCACGGTTACTGGATCACCGACTTCACCCAGGTCGACCCCCACTTCGGCACCAACGCCGACCTGGAGAAGCTGATCGACAAGGCCCACGACAAGGGCATGAAGGTCTTCTTCGACGTCATCACCAACCACACCGCCGACACCGTCGACTACGCCGAGAAGAAGTACGGCTACCGCCCCAAGGGCGCGTACCCCTACCTCGACAGGTCCGGCCGCCCCTTCGACGACCGCGAGGGCGTGGCCAGGCGTGACGTCGACGCCGATTCCTTCCCGTACACGCCGAAGCAGCAGTCCACGGCCGGGGCGGACAAGAAGGTCCCGTCCTGGCTCAACGACCCCACGATGTACCACAACCGGGGCGACTCGACCTTCGCCGGCGAAAGCTCCGAGTACGGCGACTTCGCCGGGCTCGACGACCTGTGGACCGAGCGTCCCGAGGTCGTCGACGGCATGGCGGAGATCTACCAGAAGTGGGTCCGCGACTTCGACATCGACGGCTTCCGTATCGACACGGTCAAGCACGTCGACCTGGACTTCTGGACCCAGTGGGCGACCGCCCTCGACGCGTACGCGAAGAAGCAGGGCCGCGACGACTTCTTCATGTTCGGCGAGGTCTACTCCGCCGACACCGAGGTCACTTCCCCCTACGTGACGCGCGGCCGCCTCGACTCGACCCTCGACTTCCCGCTCCAGGACGCGACGCGCTCGTACGCCTCCCAGGGCGCGCCGGCCGGGAAGCTCGCCAAGGTCTTCGGTGAGGACTACCGCTACACCACGGACAAGGCCAACGCCTACGAGCAGGTCTCCTTCACCGGAAACCACGACATGGGCCGCATCGGGGCCTTCCTGAAGCAGGACAACCCGAAGGCCGACGACGCCGAGTTGCTCAAGCGCGCACGTCTGGCCAACGAGCTGATGTTCCTCTCGCGCGGCAACCCCGTCGTCTACTACGGCGACGAGCAGGGCTTCACGGGCGCGGGCGGCGACAAGGACGCCCGCCAGACCCTCTTCGCGTCGAAGACCGCCGATTACCTGGACGACGACCAGCTCGGCACGGACCGTACGCACGCCTCCGACGCGTACGACACCACGCACCCCGTATACCAGTCAATCGCCGGGCTCTCGAAGCTGACGAAGGCCCACCCCGCCCTCCGTGACGGCGTACAGCAGGAGCTGCACGCGGAGGGCCCGGTCTACGCCTTCTCCCGTACGGACGCCAAGCGCGCCACCGAGTACGTCGTCGCCACCAACAACAGCGCCGGGCCGAAGACCGTCGACCTGACGGTCGCCACGGCCGGCGCCGACTTCCGTCCCGTGTACGGCGCTACTGACGCGGTACGCAGCGACGCCGGCCGGAAGCTCACCGTCACCGTGCCCGCGCTGTCGTCCGTCGTGCTCCGCGCGGCCGAGCCCCTCCCCGCCCCGGCGGCCAAGCCGGCCGTCACCCTCAAGGCTCCCGCGGCCGGAGCCACCGGCACCGTCGAGATCAGCGCGGACGTCGACGGCGGGCAGCTGAACCGCGTCGTGTTCGCCGCCCGGACCGGCAACGGCAAGTGGCGCACACTCGGCTCCGCCGACCACGCCCCGTACAAGGTCACCCAGTACCTGGGCCGCGACGTAGCGGCCGGAACCCCCCTCCGCTACAAGGCGGTCGTAGTCGACAGCGCCGGACGCACCGCGAGCGCCCTCGCCGCGACGACAGCCGGCCAGAGCCCCGCCCCCGGCAAGCCGACGGCGGTCGAGCGCGACTACGCCGTCGTCCACTACAAGCGCACCGACGGCGACTACGACGGATACCAGCTCAAGTCCGGCGACAGATCAGCCCCCTTCACGGGACGCGACGCCTACGGCGCCTTCGCGTGGATCAAGCTCGCCCAGGGCGCCTCGTCCCTCCCCTACACCGTCGAGAAGAACGGCACGGCGGACGGTCCGCAGCGCACCATGGACCTCGGCCGTACCGGCGAGGTCTGGATCGAGCAGGGCAAGGACAGCCAGGCCACGAAGGCCCCCGACGGCGCCTACCCACCCCAGGACAAGACCAAGGCCGTACTCCACTACCAGCGCGCCGACGGCGACTACGACGGCTGGGGTCTGCACACCTGGACAGGGGCCAAGGACCCCACCGACTGGTCCAAGCCACTGCTCCCGGTGAAGAAGACCGCATACGGCGTGACCTTCGAGGTCCCGCTCGCCACAGGCGCCACCTCCCTCTCCTACATCCTCCACAAGGGCGACGAGAAGGACCTCCCCAGCGACCAGTCCCTCGACCTCGCCACCTACGGCCATGAGGTGTGGATGCTGGCCGGGCAGCCGAAGTACCTGCTGCCGCAGACCGCCGGAGCCGCCTCGCTCGACCTCACCAAGGCCGAGGCGCAGTGGATCGACAAGGACACGGTCGTCTGGAAGGTCAAGTCCACCGAGGCCACCAGCCAGCAGCTCGTGTACGCCCGGGGCGGCGGCATCTCCGTCGTCGACGGGGCGCTCTCCGACGAGGGCCGCTGGCTGCGGCTTTCCTCCTCCGCCCTCACCGACGCGCAGAAGGCGAAGTACCCGCACCTCAAGGACTACCCGGCGTTCACCGTCGACCCGCGCGACCGGGACCGCGTCCGCGAGTCGCTGCGCGGCCAGATCATCGCCACCCAGCGGGCCGCCAACGGCGCCCTGCTCGCCGCTACCGGCGTGCAACTGCCGGGCGTACTCGACGACACGTACAGCCCGGCCGCCACAAAGGCAGCACTCGGCCCCGTCTTCCACAAGGGCCGCCCGGCCCTCTCCCTCTGGGCTCCGACCGCCCAGCACGTAGCCGTCGAACTCGACGGCAGGACGGTCCCGATGCGGCGCGACGACCGCAGCGGCGTCTGGTCCGTCACCGGCACCAAGAGCTGGACGGGCAAGCCGTACCGGTACGTCGTGAAGGTCTGGGCGCCCAGCGTCCAGAAGGTCGTCACCAACAAGGTCACCGACCCCTACTCGACCGCGCTCACCGCCGACTCGGCCCGCAGCCTCGTCGTCGACCTCACCGATCCCGAGCTGGCCCCCAAGGGCTGGTCGACGCTCAAGAAGCCGGCCGCGACCCCGCTGCGTGACGCGCAGATCCAGGAGCTGCACGTCAGGGACTTCTCCATCGCCGACCGCACCGCGAAGCACCCGGGGGAGTACCTGGCCTTCACCGACCGCGACTCGAAGGGCATGAAGCACCTGGGCAAACTGGCCAAGGCGGGCACCTCCTACGTCCACCTCCTCCCCGTCTTCGACATCGGCACCATCCCCGAGAAGAAGGCCGATCAGCAGCGCCCGGCCTGCGACCTGTCCGTGTACGCGCCCGACTCCGACGAGCAGCAGGCGTGCGTGGCGAAGGCGGCGGCGAAGGACGCGTACAACTGGGGCTACGACCCGCTGCACTACACCGTCCCCGAGGGCTCGTACGCCAGTGACCCCGACGGCACCCGTCGCACGGTGGAGTTCCGCCGGATGGTCCAGGGACTGAACAACTCCGGCCTGCGCACGGTCATGGACGTCGTCTACAACCACACGGTCGCGTCCGGCCAGGCGGACAAGTCGGTACTCGACAAGATCGTCCCCGGCTACTACCAGCGCCTGCTGGCCGACGGCAGCGTGGCCACGTCCACCTGCTGCGCGAACACGGCACCCGAGAACACCATGATGGGCAAACTCGTCGTGGACTCCCTCGTCACCTGGGCACGTGACTACAAGGTCGACGGCTTCCGCTTCGACCTCATGGGCCACCACCCGAAGGCGAACATCCTGGCCGTCCGCAAGGCCCTCGACGAGCTGACCCTCGCCCGCGACGGCGTGGACGGCAAGAAGATCATCCTGTACGGCGAAGGCTGGAACTTCGGCGAGATCGCCGACGACGCCCGCTTCGAACAGGCCACCCAGAAGAACATGGCCGGCACGGGCATCGCGACCTTCTCCGACCGCGCGCGCGACGCGGTGCGCGGCGGCGGTCCCTTCGACGACGACCCGGGCGTGCAGGGCTTCGCCTCGGGCCTCTACACCGACCCCAACTCCTCGGCCGCGAACGGCACCCCGGCCGAGCAGAAGGCCCGTCTCCTCCACTACCAGGACCTGATCAAGGTGGGCCTGACGGGCAACCTGGCGGCGTACACCTTCACCGACACAGCCGGCCGTACGGTCAAGGGCTCCGAGGTCGACTACAACGGCGCACCGGCCGGATACGCCTCCGCCCCCGGCGAAGCCCTGGCCTACGCCGACGCCCACGACAACGAAACCCTCTACGACGCCCTCGCCTTCAAGCTGCCGCGCGAGACGTCCGCCGCCGACCGCTCACGCATGCAGGTACTGGCGATGGCGACGGCGGCGCTCTCGCAGGGCCCGGCGCTGTCCCAGTCGGGAACGGACCTCCTCCGCTCCAAGTCCCTCGACCGCAACTCCTATGACAGCGGTGACTGGTTCAACGCGATCCACTGGGACTGCCGTGACGGCAACGGCTTCGGCCGGGGCCTGCCGCCCGCAGCCGACAACAAGCCCAAGTGGCCGTACGCCAAGCCGCTGCTGACGACCCCCTCGCTGACACCGGACTGCCGGAACATCGAGGGCGCGTCGGCGGCGTACGAGGACTTGCTGAAGATCCGTACGACGGAGAAGACCTTCAGCCTCGCGTCGGCGGACCAGGTCCAGAAGGCGGTCTCCTTCCCCCTCTCGGGCAAGGAGGAGACACCCGGCGTGATCACCATGCGAGCGGGCGACCTGGTCGTGATCTTCAACGCGACCCCGTCCGAGCAGCAGCAGCGGCTCACCGGCCCGGCGGACACGCCGTACGCCTTGCACCCGGTCCAGGCGTCCGGCGCCGACGAGACGGTCAGGAAGTCCACGTACGACCCGACCACGGCCACCTTCACGGTCCCGGCCCGCACGGTCGCCGTGTTCACTCAGCGGTAGCCCCCGAAGAGGCCACTGACACACGGCACAGCACCACCATGGCGGGGCCCCGAGACTGATTCTCGGGGCCCCGCCCCGCATCAGCCAAGACGGAAGTCCACTTGCGTCGTCATGCGGATCACCGTAAGGGTGACCGGGACCGCCCCCGACCTGAACCCCGCCCGGACCTGGAGTGTGCTCATGCCGCAGATCACCGTCGACTACGCCGAGCAGTTGGCGGGTGCCTTCGACCGCCGCGGCTTCGCGCTCGCCCTCCACCCGCTGGTCGTCGAGCTCGTCGACACCGAACTCGCCGCCTGCAAGACGCGGTTCCGTCGCGCCGACGAGACGGTGGTGGCCGATGCCACCACCGGCCACGCCGTGGTCCACATCGGCATCGCCCTGCTGCCGGGCCGCTCACCGGAGGTGAAGGCGGAACTCACGGCCGCCGTCCTCGACCTCGTCGCCGGGTACGTCAAGCCGGTCGACGGGATGCAGGCGCACCTCTCCGCCGAAGTACGCGACCTCGAAGCGTCGTACCGCAAACGCTGAGTGACCAAGGGGTACGGGGGAATCCGTACCGTATGACTCTCACGGACCCCGATTCCGGCCCCGACCAGCGCCGGCCCGGCACATCCCCGCGCCGCACCCGCCTCCCCGGGTGGGCCAAGGTGACGGGCGTGCTCGCGGTGCTGGTGGCGCTCGTGCTCGTCGGCAGCCGGCTGAGTGTCCTGCCCGGCCTCGACGATGTCTTCGGCGAGGAGACCCACGACCGGTCCGGCCCCGCGCTCCTGAAGTCCATCCAGGACATGAGCCGTTACGAGGCCGCGAGCGGCAACTTCCAGGTCGTCGTCGACCTGGAGAAGGACGCCAAGTTCCTCCCCGACGCGATCCGCGGCACCCGCACGCTGTACGTCGGCGCCGGCACCGTCGGCGCGTACGTCGACCTGGGCAAGGTCGGGGAGGGGCAGGTCACCGTGAACGAGGACCGCACCGCCGCCACCCTGCGCCTGCCGCACGCGCGGCTCGGCAAGCCGGCCCTGGACGCGGACCGTTCGTACGCCGTGTCCAAGGAGCGCGGGCTGCTCGACCGGCTCGGGGACCTGTTCTCCGACAACCCGGCCGACGAGCGCGCCGTCAACCGCCTCGCCGCCCGTCACATCGGCGAGGCCGCCGAGGAGAGCGAGCTGACCGTACGCGCCGAGACGAACACCACCAGCATGCTCCAGGGCCTGCTGCGCTCACTCGGCTTCAAGGAGGTCACCGTCCACTACGGCCAGGGCGACGGCGAACGCTGACCGGGCACGGTCTCCGGAGCGGGAGCCAGCGCGCCCAGCCGTACGACGAGTTCCGCGAACAGCCCGTCGGCCGGCTCCAGCGCGAGGATGTCCAGCAGGATCCGCGCCATCTCCTCGTCGTACGCCGCGCTCACCGCCGCCAGCGCCGCGAAGTCGTGCACCAGTTGCAGCTCCAGCTCGGCGCGCGGGATCTTCCGCCCGTCCAGCCAGATCAGCGCGGTCGACTCGGCGAGCGACACCCACGACCGTACGACCAGCGCCAGCCTCGCCGGGGGATCGGTGATCCCGAGGTGCGCCAGTATCTGCTCGTACGCCGCCTGGCGCACCTCGTCGATCATGGCGTTCGCCGTCGACGAACCGACCGCCGGCCCGCCCCGCATCAGTGCGGAGAAGCCCGGCCCGTGGTCGTCGACGAAGTCGAAGAAGCGGCCCATCACGCGCAGCAGCCGCGCACCCAACGGCCCTTCGCGCGGCTCGACGAACCGCCCGGCCAGCTCGTCGGCCGCACGCCGCAGCGCGGCCTCGTACAGGCTCTGCTTGCCGGGGAAGTAGTGATAGACGAGCGGCCGGGAGATGCCGGCGGCCGCCGCGATCTCGTCGATCGACACGTCTTCGGGCGAGCGGTGGCTGAACAGCTCCAGCGCGACACTGATCAGCTGCTGCCTGCGTTCCTCGACGCCCATTCTTCGGCGCACCCCGGTCGTCATACGAGCAGCGTAACCGCCGGTGCCGGTCAGAGATCCAGGACCAGGCGGTCTCCGTACGCCCGCGACACGCAGATCAGCATGGAGTCGTCGCGCTCCGAGTCCGTCAGCAGCTCGTCGCGGTGGTCGATCTCGCCCTCCAGGACACGCTGTTGACACGTACCGCAGAAGCCCTGCTCGCAGGAGTACGAGACGCCCGGAACCTCGGGGCGGACGGCCGCCAGGACGGTGCCGTCGGCCGGGACGGTCACGGTGCGGCCGGTGCGCCGGAGTTCGACCTCGAAGGCACCGGCGGCGCCGGAGGGGGCGCCCGGCGTGAAGCGCTCCAGGTGGAGGGTGCGGCCGGCGGGGAGGGCCTCGGTGACGGCGGCCATCAGGGGATCGGGGCCGCAGCAGTACACGGCCGTGTCCTCGGCCGCGTCCGCGAGGGCGGCCGCCACGTCGGGGAGGCCGGACTCGTCCTCGGCGACGATCGTCACCCGCTCCGGCGCGGCCAGCTTCTCGATCTCCTCGATGTACGGCATCGAGGCGCGGCTGCGCCCGCCGTACAGGAGCTTCCAGTCGGCCCCGGCGGCCTCGGCGGCGCGCAGCATCGGGAGTACGGGCGTGATGCCGATGCCGCCCGCGACGAAGAGGTAGGAGGGCGCCTCGGTGAGCGGGAAGCGGTTGCGGGGGCCCCGGACCTCCACCTCCGCGCCCTCGTGGAGCTGTTCGTGCACCTCGCGCGAGCCGCCCCTGCCGTCCTCGATGAGGCGGGTGGCGACGGTGTACGTACTCCGGTCGGCCGGGTCGCCGCACAGCGAGTACTGGCGTATCAGGCCGGAGGGCAGGACCAGGTCGACGTGCGCGCCGGGGGTCCAGGCGGGGAGGTCGGCCGTGTCGAGTGCCTCCAGGTGCAGTTCGACGACACCGTCGGCCGGCGTGGTGCGGCCGGTGACGAGGAGGCGGAGGGAGGAGGGGGCCCGGGAGGCGCGGGTGCCGGAGACGGGGTTCTCCAGGGCGGGCATCGGCCACAGCGGGGAGCGTGAGATGCGGCGGCGCATGGCCCGCCGCGCCAGCAGGGCGACGCCGGCGGCGAGGACGATCGTGCGTGCGCGGGGCATGTCAGGAACCTCCGGTGGTGGCGGTCGTCCGGCCGGTGGCGGCCGGTGAGTTCGCGAGGTAGGCCACGGCCTGGGCGGTGCTGGCCTCCTGCGAGGGGTGGTACGTACGGCTGAGATAGCGGGGGACGGAGCGGATGATGTCCCCGGTCGCGGGCAGTACGCCCTGCCGCCCGCTGCGTACGAGGTCCTTGAAGGTGGCCCTGCCTTCGAGGAGGGTCGGGTCGTTCTCCATGAAGAACCGCGAACCGCGCTGCCAGAGGAAGACCAGCGCGGTGAAGGCGGTCGCCCAGGTCCGCACCCGTCGCCGGTAGCTGCCGTCGACGTGCATGAACAGTTCGAAGGCGACGGAGCGGTGCTCGACCTCCTCGGCGCCGTGCCAGCGCAGCAGATCGAGCATCGTGGGGTCGGCGCCGCGCCGGTCGAGTTCGTCGGCGTTGAGCACCCAGTCGCCGAGGAAGGCGGTGTAGTGCTCGATGGCGGCGATGATGGCGACCCGCTCCATCAGCCACCACCTGCGGGCCTTGCCCGGCGGCAGGGTGCGGTCGCCGAGGAGCTTCTCGAAGAGCCAGTCGACCTGCGCGGTGTACGGCGTCGGGTCGAGCCCGAGCTTCTTCAGGTGCGGCAGTACGTCGTCGTGGGCCTGGGAGTGCATGGCCTCCTGGCCGATGAATCCGATGACGTCCTCGCGCAGGCGGTCGTCATGGATGTACGGCAGCACCTGCTTGTAGACGTGCACGAACCAGCGCTCGCCCGCCGGGAGCAGCAGGTGCAGCACGTTGATGGTGTGCGTGGTGAACGGGTCGCCCGGGACCCAGTGGAGGGGTGTGCCGTCCCACTCGAAGGAGACCTTGCGGGCCTTGAGCGGCGTCCGCTCGGACGCGATCGCGGCCGGTTCGGGCCCCTGCTGCGTATTAGACATGGCGTCAATGTACTGACGAGTAAGACCTTGGCAACAGGGTCGTGCGCCGGTTTTTTCCGGCTCCACCCCAGGCCCCGGTCCTCAATCGGCGGACGGGCTGATGGGGCCGGGGGTGTTGCCGGGGCGCTGCCCCGGACCCCGCTCCTCAAACGCCGGAGGGGCTGGATGGTGCCGGTGAGCGGGGATGTGTCCGCTGAGCGGCGAACCCAGCCCGCCCCGGTTCGGCAAGGGGCGGGGAAAAGGCACCCCGCAGGGAACCCGGCCAGGACCCGCCTACCGCAGCACCCCCACCCGCGCCCCGCTCTCCACCCGCCCTTCCAGGTCCGCCTGCGCGCCCGCCTTCGCCCGTACCGCCAGCAGATTGCCGCGCGCCGTGCCCTGCACACCGCCCGATGTGGTGACCGACGTGAACTGCCCGCTTCCCGCCGCGAGTACGTACCAGTTCCCGCCCCGCGACTTCCACAGCACGCCCGCCAGCACCCGTGGATCCCGCGCCCCGCACGCCGGCGAGTGCTCGGCGCGCGCCGCGATCGCGCCCGGTGTCCCCTTCTTCGGGGACGGCGCCTGGAACTGTGCGAGCACCCTGCTGCCCGTGCCGCGCCACGTCTCCGCGCGGGTGCAGAGCCAGGTGGCGGTGCCGTTGCCCTCGGGGAGGGGCTGCTGGGCGTACGCCCACGAATTGACGCTGCGCACACCGTTCGACCGCACCGCGGGCAGCAGGCACGCCGTACGGGCCCAGCGCCCTCGCTCCTCCTCGCCGCTCACATCGCGCGGCGCCGACGGCGGGCCCGACGTCAGCCGGGCGGGGGCCAGCTCGCCGAGGTCGGTCATCAGGCGCGGCCCCGCGTCGTCGCGCAGTTCGAGGGTGTCCCACGCGCGGCAGTCGCGTGCCTGCGCGGGGCTCACGAGCGGGTCCGTCACACCGTGCCGGGTGCGCTTCAGTGGAGCCGGGACCCCGGTGGGATCGAGCAGATCCCGTACGGACGCCGTCCGTACCCAAGGAGCCGTCAGGTAGCGGACGTTGCCGTCGGTACGGCCCACCACCAGCGCGTTCGCCGCCGCCGCGTCCGCGCCGTCCACACGCGCGAAGTCGAGCGCCGCGCCCGCCGTGCCGTCACGCGGCTCGGCGTACCGGACGACGCGCAGGCCGTCGTACAGCAGCACCACCCGCGCCTGGTCGACGTCGCCCGCGAAGAGCAGCTGCGGCGGGCCCATCGGGGGTCCCACCGGAGTGGCGGGGGTCGCGGACGTCTGCACGGAGGGGCCCGGCCTGGCCCAGACGGCGAGGGCGCGGCGCAGCAGGGCGTTGTCGTCGGTGAGGTTGCCGCGGGCCGGCCAGACGGAGAAGTCGGTACGGGAGGACCGCTTCCACACCCCGGCGGCGACCCGGACCGTCTTCGACGGGTCGAGCGCGCGCTCGGACGCCGGGTTACGGGCATACGCCGGCGCGGCCGCGCCATCGGGCCCCCACCCCTCGCCCGGCAGCCCGAGCAGCGCCCCGCACACCGCCGCGGCGGCCACAGCGGCGAGCGCGGCCTTCGCGTGCTGCCTGCGCCGCATCAGGTCGGTCGGCCTCGCCTGGAGAGAGCACGGGTCGAACTCCCCGGACGCCAGCAACGCCGCCGCGCTCGCGCCGCCCGGCGACTCGACCCCGTCCGCCTCCGTGAGCGCCGCCTGCGGGTCGGCGGCCCCGGCGGCGGTGAGCGCCCGCACCACCTCCGCGTCCTGCATACGCTCCAGGCCGCGCAGTACGTACGCCGCCCGGCCGGGGCCGCTGAGCACCGAAAGCCGCTGGTCCAGGGCGAGTTCGTCGGCCCCGCCGGAGCGCGGGAACAGCCGCAGCCCCCACACCTGCGGCAGCAGCGGCGGCAGCTGCGCCCGCTTCGGCCAGGCCTTGCGGCGCAGCGGCAGCCCGGCCTCCAGGGCCTGGCGCAGCACCCGCTGCCGCACGTACGCGTAGCCCGGATCGGCCGAGGCGCCCCCGGGGCGGCGCGGCAGCGGGAGGTCGGCGGCGACGCCCGGGGTGCGGCTGGGCGGGAGCGAGCGCTGAACGAGCGAATGGGCGGTCAGGACGCGGCGGTTGCGGCCGAGACGCGGCGGCAGCACCAGGTACGCCAGCCGCACGAGCCGCGGATAGTGTTCGACGAGCGCGGCCTCGGCCTGCTCGACGTCGATGGGGTCGGGGACAGGGCGGCTGTTGACAACATCCTGTGGGCGCACGTTCAGCAAAACGAGCGAATGGTCGGATGGTCACCTCACGCGGTGCCCCCCCGCGTGCTCACGCGGCTTACTCCCCGATCAGACGCTCGCGGATGCGCTCGACGCTCTCGCCGGACACGCCGAGCCCTTCGCGTACGTACGTCTCGACCGAGCCGTGGCGCGCGTGCACCTCGTCGAGTGCCGCCGCCAGATACTCGGGCACGACACCGATCACCGCGAGGGCGGTCTCAGGGTCGCCGCCCGCCGCGATGAACCCCTCGACAAGGGGCGCGAAGGCCTGTCGTACGGCCGGGTTGACCGACAGGTACTCGCGCTCGATCGTCTCGTCGTCCGCGCCGAGGAGGGACAGGACCAAGGTCGCCGCCCAGCCGGTCCGGTCCTTGCCCGCCGTGCAGTGGAACAGCAGGGGGCCCGCGTCGGGCGCGCCGAGTTCGGTGAGGAAGGTGCGGTAGGCGGCGCGGGCCGAGGCGGTCGTGACAAAGCCGCGGTAGGTCTCGGCGAACAGCTTTTGCGCGCGCCCGCCGCCGACGTGCTGCTCGGCGAGTGCGGGGTTCGAGAGGAGGTGCTTGATCTGGGCGGCGGCGGCCGGGGCGGAGCGGGTGGCGAGCTGGTCGGCCAGTACGTCGGCGACGATCAGCCGGGCGCCGCCGGGGACGCGGTCGGGGTGGTCGGTGCGCTCGGCGACGGAGCGGAAGTCGACGACCGTACGGAGGTTGAGCGCGCGGACGGCGGGATCGGACGCGGGGTCCATCCGGTCGAGCTGCCCCGAGCGAAGGACGAGCCCCGGGCGGACGGAACGGCCGTGGGGGAGCGGGGTGCCGCCGAGGTCGCGGAGGTTCGCGACTGTGGTGGCGGGGATCTGGGTCATGGGGGTGCGGGCTCCTGGGTCGTTCGTTTCGGACCACTCCACGTCACCAAAACGCTAGCCGACCCACCCCCGCCGACCCGTCCCCCGGCGCCCCGCGTCAGGACGTACCCCACCCACTGAACTCGACCGTCCCCCGATCCCCGCTCCCCCCGTGCGCCGCGCTCATGAACATCCCCGCGTCCTGGACGTCGGCGGCTCCCGGCACGGCCGCCCTCCCCACCGTTCGCCACGTCGCCCCGCCGTCCGTCGAGCACGCCCCCGTGTACGAGCCGTCCGCCCGCGAAAGCCGCAGCAGCACCGGTGTCCTCACCCCGGTGACGCGCTGGTAGGTGTCCACGGTGCCGTCGCCGTTCGTGTCATACGACAGCGCCACACCATTCGCCGGAGTCACCGCGAGGTTGACGAAGCCGGGCGAACCCGGCGCCGCCATGCTGTTGCGCACCGCGATACCGGCACGCGCCCACGCCCCCGTCACCTCCTGCGCGTCCACCCGCACAGTGACGCGGCCTCCGTCCCGCAGTGCTCCCTCCCGGTACAGCGTGCCGAACTCCGCTGTGGCCTTCCACAGGTCCTGGCCGCCGCCGTTGATCGCGTACCGGGCCAGGGCCGGGCCCCGGTCCTTGTCCTCCAGCTGCCCGAAGACCGCGCCATTGTTCGTGTACGTCCGCCAGCCCTCGGCCGGCGGCCCGGCGACGTACAGGCTGCCCTGCTGGACCGTGGTGACGCGGGCCTCGCCCTCCGGGCCGTACGTCGTGCTCAGTTCGTACGGCATCGGCTTCAGCGGGACGGTGAGCGGCCCGGCCGGCGCCTTCGCGCGCCAGGACACGCTCCCCGAGCCCGCCGCCGGGACCGATGCCAGCGACACCGGCCCCTCGGGCTCCGCGTCGAGACCCGTGAGTGCGAAGTCGACGCGGCCGGTCGCCCGCAGGCCGTTCGCATTGCGGAAGGCGGCCGTGACCAGCGCCGAACCGCCGGGCGGGACAGCGGCGGGGGCGGCGGTGACCGTGACCGTCCCCTGGTAGGGCGCGCGGGCCAGCACGTCGTGGACGCGCCGGGCCGTGCGGTACGCGTCGTTCGGCGGGCGCAGGGGATAGGCCGTCCGCTCACGCGTCCACGGCTCCTCGACCGCGTACCAGTCGAAGGACTTCGGCGCGCGGTCCGCCGCCAGCGCGTCCTCCAGCTCCTCCAGGTACGCCTGCCACTGCGGAAGGTGGAAGTCGCCGATGAGGCCCTGCCAGTCGCGGTTGGCGTAGTTGGCGAGGCGGCCGCCGTCCGCCGTCGGCCGGCCCGCCCACGTCGTGACCAGGACGCGCGCCGTGCGCTCCAGCTCCTCCGACTCGGCGGGGGAGGACGCCATGCGCTTCGCGTCCTCGATCCACGGGCCCAGCAGGAACGCCCGGTGCGCCCCCGCCATCTCCTCACTCAGCCGCATCAGCTTGAGCCAGAGGGCGGACAGGGCACGGAAGGTCGGCAGGTCCCCGCGCCCGTACGCGGCCTTGAGCTGCGGCAGCAGCTGCCAGGAGCGGTTGGCGAGCGCCTGGCGGCCCAGGTCGGTCAGGTCGTAGCGGTACGCGTCCGAGCGGCGCAGTGGTTCCCGTACGGCGAGGAGCGCGCCGAAGGCCTTGTCGAAGTCCGCCGGGTCGAAGGCGGGCGTGTGTGTCGCGTAGTGCGTTCCCGACGCGGCGGACAGGCTCGGGCGGGAGGCGAACACCGAGTCGTGCGGGCGGCCGTCGCGGCTGGTGATGCGGTACGCCGTCTCGCGCAGCGCGGCGAACGCGGCGCGGGCGTCCGCGTCCCGGCCGCCGTAGCGCAGATCGGCGTACCCCTCGAACCACTTCTCGCGGTCCACCGCCTCGCGTCGCCACGCCAGCTCCGATAACAGCTCCAGCGCCGCCGGGTCGCGCTCGGCGGCCTCCGGCATGTACGCGGTGCCGACGAGAGCGGACCCCGGACGGTCGCGCCACGTGGTGAAACGCTCCGTCCACAGGTGCGTCTTGGCGCCGATCGTCGTACGGCCGCCGAAGTTGGGGATGGTCCCGAAGGCGTACGGGGCGCCGCCCCAGTCCTTCTCGCGGTCGGTGACGGTGTCCAGGTCGGACAGGCCGTCGACGACCAGGAGGTGGTTCTTGTCGAGCGCGTCGAGCAGGTCGCGGCGGGGGTTCGCCTGCCAGCCGAGGATCACCCAGGTGGCGCCGGGGCGGGAGGTCCGCAGGGCCGTCTCGACTGCCCGGGCGGCCGCGGGGACGGGCACGTCGCCCGCCGAGCCGCCCTCGTGGAGGAGGTCCATCTTGAAGTGGCGGACCGGGCCGAAGAGTTCGTGCTGGTGGTGGTAGAAGGCGGCGGCGACCTTGCGGAAGGCGGTGGTGCGCGGGTCGAGCCAGTCGGGGCGCCGCAGGCCCGCCCAGTCACCCTGCGGGACGGTGCGGGCGCCGGGGTTGCGGGCGGCGAAGCCGTCGGGGACGGTGCCGAAGTAACCGGGGAGGACCGGGGCCATACCGAGCTCGCGCATCCGGTCGGTGATGCGCCGGCCGAGGGCGGCGCGTTTCGCGATGAGTTCCGGGGAGAGCGGTCCGCCGTACGCGCTCATGTTCTGCAGGAGCCACCACGGCTGGTGGGAGGGCGCGGGCAGCCAGGTCCGGGCCTCGGTGTCGGAGTAGCCGAAGTCCTTGAGGAGGCGGTGGTAGACGGCTTCCTGGCCGGTCGTCACCAGCACCTCGTTGCAGCCGTGCAGGGCCAGTACGTCGATCATCCGCTCCCAGCGCGGCCAGTCGGCGTACGGCGCGGTGTAGCCGTCGTGGGTGTCGTTGAGCGCGAAGCGGTGCGCGACGGTGGCCGAGTGTTCCAGGGGTGCGCGGGGCGCGGGCAGTCGCCGGGGGAGGTCGAGCTGGGTGCCCGACCAGGAGATGTGCGCCCCGCAGACGTACTTCAGGTACCAGTGGACGCCGGTGAGCGCGGCGGCGGGGCTCGTGCCGGCGACCTCGATGCGGCCGGTGATGCCTTCGACCCTGAAACGGTCGGTGCCGCCGCCGCTCTTGAGGGAGGTGAGGTGGAACTGGGCGGCGTGGTCGGGCAGCAGCCGTTCCAGGGCGGCGCGGGCGGGGGCAGTGGCGTCGGTGGCGGGGCGGGTTCGCTGTGCGGCCATGGCTGTGGTGTGCCCTGGGGCGTGCCCGCCGACCGCGGCTCCGACGCCGATGGCTCCGGCGGTGCCCAGCAGCGTACGTCGCGACAGACGGTCGGGGGGCATCGGGCGCTCCTCGTGTGACGAGAGGGGACGACAGGGGCGTACCGAGCGCACGTTAATGACGGCGCGGGGGCGCAGCAATGGGGCGCGCGATGTGTTCGTATCCACCGTTCCTAAAGACTGAGCGGGAGTGAGTCCTGTTGCCAGAACGCATGCTCAGCCGTGTGCCCCGAACGGTTTTGGGCACACTGGTCTCCCGCGTTCGCTCCGCGTCCGGGCGGCACGCATCGTGTGCGTGGTCCGGGGATGCGGGGGCGGGGTTCCTCACGCCCAAGAGCATTCCGGTCGGCCTGGACGGTCCGATGCCCGCGACGATCGCTCTGGTCGTCGCGGGGCGGTGCCGTCCGTCGCCGGATCGGGTGCCCTTGGGCGCGCCTTCCGATCGCCACGGCGGCAGCGTCATGGCGAGTGGTTTTACGTGTTGTGCTGCTGAGGGGTTTCTGCCAGTGCTGCGCGCCCCACTTCGAGGTGTACGCCGGGTCAACAGCGATGATCGCGATGCCGGTGGCGTCGGCCATGGAGGTGAGGCGGGCCCGGAGCTTGCCGGTCGGTATTCCGGAGATCAACTGCCGGAAGCGACGCTTGCGGCCGTGCTTCTCCCGGGTCTTCTCCGCCGTGAAGTCGAGGTCCTCGACGGCGATCGCAACCACACCGCAGGACCTCGCCCAGTTCAGCAGCCGGGACAGGGCGTGGCGGACCTGCGCGTCACGGTGCTTGGCGGTGCCGGACAGGTCGTAGAAGAAGCGGCGCGGGTTGCCGGTCGGGTTGCCGTGGACATCGAGTCGCCAGGCGGCGAGATGGTCTGCATTGCTATCGACACCGATCACCCCGTGCGCGACCGCCGCCTCCATCGGGACCGGGGCGCGGGCGGGATCTGCCACGAGGCGGTCAGGTACCAGCGTCCGCGCTGGGTGTCGTAGTGGATGCGGTACGCGACCGCCCGGTTTCCCTCGATGCGATCAGCCCATTCGGTGCCCCGGTGGGCGAACCGCACCCGTGCGGCAAGGACGTACCGGCCGTGCGGGGCGTTCGCCAGCCCGGCCAGCGGCACAGGCAGCTTGATCGACAGCTCTCCGTCGGGGCTGACGCGGATGGTCTCGTTGCCGTACCGCTTCCCCGACTCCCCGTCCGCAGCGAGGAACCAGCGTTCCGCCTCCCAGCGCTCCCGCCACTGGGTCTTTGTGAGCCCGGCTTCGGCGAGGTGGTGGCGGGTGTTCAGCAGGTGCTTGCCGCCCCGGACCCGCCCGTACGCGGCCCGTCCGCCAGTCCGTCACAGCGGCAGTGTGCCGGGCCTCCAGGGCGGCCAGGCGCCGGGACTTGGCATGCCACTCCCGCCGGGAACGGTAACCGCCCGGCCGGCGCCTTCTTCGAGCCGCGCTCACCGACCGGCAGGGAGAGGCGGTGGCGAAGCATCCTGATTCCCGCCTCAAGTCCCTGGACGTGCGCGGCCTGGCAGCGCCGGGCCAACGCCCACTGATCGTGCGACGCCTTCGTCACCGCACCCGCCCACCGCGACGACGACACGGACGTCACCCCACGCTTCCGCGCCGCCCACGACTCGGCAGAATGCTCCAGACCATCAGCGCAGCGCACCGCGAGGTCCCGCGACGCCAGCGTGCCCATGTGCGCGCCCACCAGCCGCAGAACCTTCTCATCCTCGCCGGTGAGGTCCTTGAGCCGGTCGCGCACGGCGACACCGGTGGGGCCGTGCGCGACGAACGGCCGGGCCGCAACCCGCAGACCCGAAGCCGACCGCTCCCCACCGCCACGCACCGCAACCACCCCCTCCCCGAGATCCACAGCCCCTCATCCCGGACTGGTCAACGAACCACACCGGAAAAGGTCACCCGTTCCCACCCCGAACAATCAACCGCCCCAGCGGACAAAACCGACCAGACCACACCCGTCTACACGCGCGAGTGCAGTAACACGTAGAAAATATCCACTGTTGAATACCCCCCGTGTGGCCCAACGGGGCACGATGGGCGGATGCGCAACCAACGCCGACGTACATCACGGACAGCAAATGTCGCCTCAGCCATAGCCGTTCTCGCCCTGCTCGCCACGGGCTGCGGCTCGGGAGACGACGAGGAGAAGCCGGTGCCGGAGGCGGCGCGGGGCAGCCTGGAGCAGCTCGCGGAGAAGGTCGCATGCGAGCCGAACATCCAGACGGACGCGACGGAGCTGCGTCAGGCGAACTGCGAGACCGGCGACGGCCGCTACGTGCTGGCCACCTTCGCGACCGACCGCGGACAGCGCGAGTGGATCAACGAGGCCAAGGACTACGGCGGGGCGTACCTGGTCGGCAGGAAGTGGGTCGCGGTGGGCGACCAGAAGGTGGTGACAGCACTGCGCGGCCGGCTCGGCGGGACGGTGGAGACTTCCTCTCACCACTCTGGGGACAGTGGCGGTGGGGGAAACGAGGAGAAGCACTCCGGTCACCACGGGAGCTGACCGCGCAGGCTGAGAGGGCGGCCGGTGGGGCGGCCGCCCTAGGGCCTGTCCGGCGGGTCAGGGTCGGAAAGGCCCTGGACGGGGATCAGGTGCACTGGCGTCCTTCGTTCACGCAGGACACCACCTTCTTCATCAGCCGGCTGTTGAAGACGTTGATGAAGTCCCCGTGGTCGGTGCCCGGCTTGTGGAGCTGCTCGGGGAAGGAGTCGACCGCGAACCCGGGGCCCGGCGGGACGTCGTACACGATCCGCTGCACCAGCTGCGGGATGGCCCGGAATCCGTTCGGGCACGCGCCGTTCTCGTCCGCGAACGCAACATGCGTGCGGTGATTGGCGCTGTCGGTGTTCTGTCCGTCCCAGCAGCTCTGGAAGTTGAACGTACGGACGACCTGGCTGCCTTGCGGGCAGATCGGGTATTTGTCCTTGAGCTGGCGGTCCTCGAATCCGGTGCAGCTCCAGGACGCGTTGGCATTGGCGTCACCATTGGTGAATGCCTTGGCGTCACCGGTGATGATCCGCAGGAAGCGCGGCATCGCGGTGACCTTGCTGACGGGGCTTCCGACGAATTTCAGCGAGACCTCGGTGGGAGTCTGGATTTCTCCCACGTTGCTGTCCTTGCCGCCGCCGTCGGCATTGGCGTCGTTCTCGTTCTGGCCGTTCTGCAGGCGCAGGACGGGCCAGTAGTACGTCGACCTGTCGCCCTGGTTCCGGCAGGTGGTCTGACCGCGGGCCAGGTCGTCGTCGCTCGCGAAGGCGTCATTGGCCTGGTTGCCGACGTAATCGTGCATATGGTGCGCGCCGTTGCTCACACCCGGGGCGACGATGACATTGTCCGGGTTGAACTTTCCGTTCTCGTTCCGGCCGCAATCGGTGGTGAATACGCCGCGGGAGGCGCCGCGCTGCTGCTGCGGCTGCTGGACGTTCGGCTGGACGGACTGGATGTCGACGAAGTCGGCGGCGTTGGGGCCGTTGCCGGCCTGCCCGCCGTTGCCGTTGTTCTGGCCGTCGCCTTGGTCACCGCCTTGGTCACCACCTTGGTTACCGCCCTGGTCACCGCCGTTTTGGTCTCCGTCGCCCTGCCCGTCCCCGCCGGCCCCTCCGTTGTCGTCGGCGCGCAGCGTGCAGGGTGCGAGACCTTCGAGCCCCTGGGGGCGTTCCGCCTGACGGTCGATGGCGGTGGCGATACGGCTGATGGCAGCCAGCCGCTTGTCCTTCAGCGGTCCCAGAATGGCGTTCTGCGCGAAGTTCTGGTCCTGGGAAATCTGCTGCTGGGAATCGGCGAACCTCTTGTACGCCTCCGTGATCTGGGAGTCGATATTCGCGAGCTCGCGGTCGACTTCCTGGCGCGCCGAATCAGGTACTTCGTTGGGCAGGTCGTTCGCCACCTCTGGACAGTCGATGGTCGACATCTGCTGGCCGGCGTTTTGAATCTGACCGGACTGAGCCGAGTCCGGGCCGGACCAGCCTTCACCTGCGGATGCGTAGACATTTACCGCGAGCAGTCCACCCCCGCCCAGGATCAGAGCGGCCGATGCGGCAATCGCCCGGTTCGCCAGCGTGGAACGTTTTCTAGATGCGCGTCGCATGGAACTCCTCTGCTTCGTCGCCGGGTGAAGTTAAGGGGGGTCCCGGCAGTGGAGAAGCGCTCCGTTCCATACGGGCGCGGTTCGCGCCCTGTTCAAACCCCATCCGAATTCGTAGCTATCTCCATCCGCAAACAGGGACGGAACCCGACGTACGGGGTGACGACGGCACCACATGAGCCCGGCGCCGACCAGGGACCCCTGCCTCAGCCGCCCTCCGCCGGCGTACCCACCCGGAGGCGGTTGCCGTCGGGGTCCCGCAACTCGACCTCCCGCGCCCACGGCTGGTCCTGTGCCGTTACGCCGAACTCCGCGGCGACGGCGTCCACGTCACGCACCCGCAGATACACCAGCGTGCCGGGGCGCGCGTCCCCCAGGTGTTCCGAAAGAAACAGCCGCACAGCGCCGCGTGACACCTCCACGAAGGCGGGCATGCCCGGCCCGAAGCGGTGCTCCCACTGTGTGCCGAAGCCGAGACGGGCGTACCAGCCAACCGCCGCGCCGGCGTCTTTGACGTGCAGGATCGGAATGACTTCCTCGGTCATGTTCATGAGGCCATCCTCCCGGACCGGCCTGTCACTCCTCCCACGCGAACGGCGCGAGCCGGTCGTCCAGGGGAGCGCCGGTCATCCGGTTGGCCAGAGTCGACATCGTGTAGGCGCCGATGCCCAGGACGACTTCCAGCGCGTTCTGCGGGGTATAGCCGTGAGCCAGGAAGGTCCGGAGGGTGTCGTCACAGACGGCGCCCGAGGTCGCGACGACCTCCAGCGTGAACCGCCGTACAGCTTCCAGACGTTCGTCGCTCAGGGGCTGCTGCGGCTGCGCGCGCAGTGACTTGACCAGGCCGGCGTCGGCTCCCAGGGCGGTCAGCTTCGCCGTGTGCATCGCGACGCAGACGTGACAACCGTTGCGAGTCGCGATCGTCATGATCAGTACCTCGCGGGAGAGTGGGTCCAAGGTCGTCGACTCGAACACCGCGCTGATCTTCAGGAAGCCGTCGAGCAGGTGCGGGGAGGTCGCCAGGCGGGCGACGGGCGCGGGCAGATAGCCCAGGCGGCTTGTGGTGGCCGCCATGGAGCGGGCGGAGGCGGCGGGGGCGGTCTCGGCGGTGTGGTCGGGGAAGTGGGTCTGGGGCAGGGTCCCGGTCAAGAGTCTCCTCCGGTAGGGTCGTCAACGTGATTGACGAAAAGGTAAACCATGTTGACGAGTGGCGCAATGGCTGAGGGGTACGAGCTTCCGCTGCTGCTGTTCGCCGGATTCCGGTCGCTCATCGACGAGTTGCACGCCGAACTGGCCGAACAGGGCCATCCCGACGTCCGCCCCGCGCACGGCTTCGCCCTCCAGGCGGTCGGCCGCGACGGCGCGACCGCGGGCGAGCTGGGGCGTCGGCTCGGAGTCTCCAAGCAGGCCGCCGGCAAGACCGTCGACCGGCTGGAGCGGCTCGGTTACGTCGAACGGGTCGACGACCCCGACGACGGTCGGCGCAAGCTGGTGAGGCTTACGCCGCGCGGAGTCGACGTACTCATGCGGTCGGCCGTGATCTTCGACCGGCTGCGTGCCCGGTGGGTGGAGGCGCTGGGAGCCGAGCGGGTGGGTGAGCTGGAGTCGGACCTGCGGGCCGTGGTGCCGGTGGGGGGTGTGCGGCTGGATGCCGCAGGCTGGTTCGGGTTGTAGTTCTCGGGCGCGTGAGTCTGGTCATGCCGCGCTCGCCGTCTTAGATTGGGAGCGCTCCCATCACTCCCTTGCGAGATGTCATGAGCATGACTCCATCTAGGGAAGGGTCACCCCGTGTCGCCCAGCAACCCCGCCGCCCGGTTAAGAAATGCCGCCTTGGCCGCGGTCCTCTGCCTCTGCGCCACCCTCGGTGCGATCACCCTGCCCCCGGCCGCGCATGCCACCGACACAACCGACACCGCCGCCGCCACCGGCTTTCACGTCAGCGCCGGCGGTCGTCTCCTCGAAGCCAACGGCAACGACTTCGTCATGCGTGGCGTCAACCACGCCCACGCCTGGTACCCGAACAGGACCAGCTCCCTCGCCGACGTCAAGGCCCTCGGCGCCAACACGGTCCGCGTGGTGCTGAGCACCGGGGACCAGTGGACCAAGAACGACACGGCCGACGTCGCCGCCGTCGTCGCCCAGTGCAAGCAGAACCGGCTCATCTGCGTACTGGAGGCCCACGACACCACCGGTTACGGCGAGCAGAGCGCCGCCGTCTCCCTGTCCCGCGCGGCCGACTACTGGATCAGCGTCAAGAGCGCCCTGCAAGGCCAGGAGCAGTACGTCGTCGTCAACATCGGCAACGAGCCGTACGGCAACACCAACACCACCGGCTGGACCGCCGACACCAAGGCCGCCATCCAGAAACTGCGCGCCGCCGGATTCGGCCACACCCTGATGGCCGACGCACCCAACTGGGGCCAGGACTGGTCGCACACCATGCGGGACAACGCCGCCGCCGTCTTCGCCGCCGACCCCGAGCGCAACACCGTCTTCTCCATCCACATGTACGGCGTCTTCGACACCGCCGCCGAGATCAACGCCTACCTCAACCACTTCGTCGCCGCCCGACCGCCCATCGTGGTCGGCGAGTTCGGGCACGACCATTCCGACGGCAACCCCGACGAGGACACCATCCTCGCGACCACGCAAGCCCTCGGCCTGGGCTACCTCGGCTGGTCGTGGAGCGGCAACGGCGGCGGAGTCGAGTACCTGGACATGGCCACCGGCTTCGACCCCGCCGCCCTCACCACCTGGGGCAAGCGCATCTTCAACGGCGCGAACGGCATCGCGGCGACAGCGAAGGAGGCGACCGTCTACGCGGGCGACGGCGGCGACCCGGGCGACCCCGTCCCCACCCCCGGCTGCGCGGTCACCTATCGCGTGATCCATCAGTGGGACGGCGGATTCCAGGCCGAGCTGACCGTACGTAACACCGGCTCGTCCGCCATCAGCGGCTGGAAGCTCGCATGGTCGTACGCCAACGGCCAGACGATCAGCCAGATGTGGGGCGGTTCGCCCACCCAGAGCGGGCCCGCCGTCACGGTCGTACCGGCCTCCTACGCGTCCGAGATTCCGGCGAACGGCGGTTCTGTCGGTCTCGGCTTCCTCGGCACCTGGAACGGCGCCGCCAACAGCCACCCCGCCGCCTTCGCCCTCAACGGATCCGCGTGCTCGCAGACGTGAAACGCGCCCCTCACCGCCCCCGGCCCAGCACAGCACCACCACTTGCCACCACCAAGGCCGCCGGGATGGCAGCATGTGCGGACCATGACGGACGCCCGATCGCCCCTGCGCGCACTGCGAGCCGCACTTTTCGCGGCGGTGTGCGTCATTGCGGCAGCAGTGGGGCATTCGTCCATGTCCGGGCATGAAGTTCCGGTTTCGGCGCTGCTCGCGGCCTTCGCGGTGACGGGCGGCCTCGCCTGGACCGTGGGGCACCGGAGGCACGGGGTACTGGCCGTCGGCGGCGGACTCCTCGCCGTACAGGGAGTACTGCACCTCATCTTCGGTACGGCGCAGGGGCCGGGCACCGGCCACCACGGGATGCCCGTCGCGCACCAGCCCGTCATGGACCCCGAGACCATGGCGTCCGCCGCGTCCGCCGCGTCCGCCTCCACCCATGCCCAGGGTTCGTCGTCGCTGGCGATGACCGCCGCCCACCTGGCCGCAGCGCTCGTCTGCGGCCTGTGGCTGGCGCGCGGCGAGACGGCCCTCTTCCGGCTCGCGCGCGCCGTCGGCGCGCTGGCCTTCACGCCGCTGCGCCTGCTGCTCGCCGTCGTACGGGCCCCTGGACTGCCGGACCCGGTACGTCCCCGGGGGCCCCGCACCACGCGCCGCCACGGCCACGGCGTCGTCCTTGCGCACACGCTGTCGCGGCGCGGGCCGCCGCGGGTCCTGACGACCCGCGCCACGGCCCCCGCATTTCCCACTGTCTGACCGGTCCGACCGCTGTCCGACCGCGTGACCAGGGGGGCCGCTTCCCATGCCCCGTGACCCACGTCACCAAGTCGACACTCCGAGGGCAGTCATGGCCATTGACGACCCCGTACAGCCCGCGCACGAAACGGAAGCCGATCCGGCGACGCCGGCCGCCGCCGGCGAACGCGGCACCACCTGGAGCGCCCTGCGCCCCCTCGTCCTGCGCATCCACTTCTACGCAGGGCTGCTGATAGCCCCGCTCCTGCTGGTCGCCGCCACCAGCGGACTGCTCTACGCCCTCTCCTTCCAGGCGGAGAAGTTCCTCTACAGCAATCAACTCGAAGTCCCGGTCGGCGACCGCTCCCTGCCCGTCGGCGACCAGCTCGCGGCCGCCCGCAAGGCCCACCCCGAGGGCACGGTGACCGCAGTCTGGCCCTCCGCCGAGGACGGCGCGACGACCAGGGTGCTGATGACGACACCCGAGGTCGAGGAAGGCAAGTCGCTGGCCGTCTTCGTCGACCCGTACACCGCGGAAGTACGGGGCGAACTGGCCAGTTACGGCAGCTCCGGCGCCCTGCCGCTGCGCACCTGGCTCGACGAACTCCACCGCGACCTGCACCTCGGCGACCTCGGCCGCCACTACAGTGAACTCGCCGCCAGCTGGCTGTGGGTGGTCGCCCTCGGCGGCCTGCTGCTGTGGCTCGGGCGCAGGCGTACGGCCAGGCGCGACCTCCTCGTCCCCGAACGCGGGGCGAAGGGCCGGCGCAAGACGCTGTCCTGGCACGGCACCGTCGGCATGTGGGCGGTGCTCGGACTCGTCCTCCTCTCGGCGACCGGCCTCACGTGGTCCCGGTACGCGGGCGAGAACATCGGCGCCGTACAGGACCAGCTCGGCGGCGCCACCCCGGTCGTCTCCGCCGCGCTGACCGAGGGCGCCGGTGACGGCGGCGACGGACACGAGGGCCACGGCGACGGCCACGGGGGCGGAGGCTCCCACGAGGGCATGGCCGGCATGGACATCGGCATCGACAACGCGCTCGCCGCCGCCCGCCAGGCCGGGATCGAGGGCAAGCTCTCGGTGATCCTGCCGATGGAGGGCAGCGGTTACGTCGTCAAGGAGACCGACACCCAGTTCCCGGTCCACCTGGACTCGGTCGCCGTCGACCCCGCCGACGGCAGGGTCATCGACGAACTGCGCTTCGCCGACTACCCGCTGCTCGCCAAGCTCACCCGCTTCGGCATCGACGCCCACACCGGCGTCTTCCTCGGACTCGCCAACCAACTGGCCCTGGCAGCGCTCGCGTTCGCCCTCATCATGCTGACCGTCTGGGGCTACCGGATGTGGTGGCTGCGCAGGCCGACGAAGGAGCGCAGGCTGAGCGCGGGCCGCCCGATGCCGCGCGGCGCCTGGCGCAAGGTGCCGGTCACGGCCCTGCTGCCGCTGGCGGCGCTCACCGCGCTCGCGGGCTGGTTCGTACCGCTGCTCGGCATCAGCCTGCTGGTGTTCCTCGCGGTGGATCTGGTGCTGGGGCTGGTGGCGAGGGTCCGTACCCGTACGGCGGCCTGAGCCGGGGGAGACCCGCCCGTAACGGACACGGTCCGGTACGGGCGGGCCTCCCCGTCGCACCCGTCGCACCCGTCGCACCTGCCGTGCACCGCACCCACTCACCTGCGCCCAGGGCGTCCTGATCCCATGTCAGGAACCGACGGGCCGACGAAGATCCCAGGCGGGGGCACCTGGGCCCCGACAAGCCGCATGCGGCAGGATGACGATGCGCGCATCCCTCGGAGACCACGGGAGAGAATCACTGATGTACCGGGCCCTCACACTGCACGACGTGATCGTCGCCGGAATCGCGGTGGCCGTCGGCATCGCGGCAGGACTGCTCCTGAGAGCGACCCTGCGGTGGCTGGGAGAACGGGCCCGCAGGACACGGTGGAGCGGGGACGACGTCATCGTCGACGCCCTGCGGACCTTGATCCCGTGGGCGGCGATCGCGGCAGGCGCGGCGGCTGCCGCGGCGGCGCTTCCGCTGACCCCCACGACCGGGCGCAACGTCAACATGACGCTGACCGCCCTGCTCATCCTGGCCGGTACCCTCACGGCGGCCAGGGTGATCGCCAATCTGGTGCAGTCCGTGGCGCAGTCGAGGTCGGGAGTGGCCGGTTCGGCCACCATATTCGTCAACATCACGCGCGTCGTGGTGCTCGCGATGGGTTTCCTCGTCGTACTGCAGACCCTCGGCGTCTCCATCGCACCGCTGCTCACGGCGCTGGGCGTGGGCGGTCTGGCGGTCGCTCTCGCGCTGCAGGACACGCTGGCCAACCTGTTCGCGGGCGTGCACATCCTCGCCGCGAAGACGGTGCAGCCCGGCGACTACATCCGCCTCAGCAGCGGCGAAGAGGGCTATGTCGTCGACATCAACTGGCGCAACACCGTGGTGCGCAACCTGTCGAACAACCTGGTCATCATCCCGAACGCACAGCTCGCCGGCACCAACATGACCAACTTCAGCCAGCCGGAACAGCAGTTGTCGATCATGGTTCAGGTGGGAGTCGGCTACGACAGCGACCTGGAGCACGTCGAGCGCGTCACGACCGAGGTCGTCGAGAGCGTGATGACCGAGATCACCGGCGCCGTCCCCGACCACGAACCGGCCGTGCGTTTCCACACGTTCGGAGATTCCAGGATCGGCTTCACGGTGATTCTGGGGGTGGGTGAGTTCAGTGACCAGTACCGGATCAAGCACGAGTTCATCAAGCGCCTGCACCAGCGCTACCGGGCCGAGGGCATCGCGGTCCCCGCGCCCAAGCGGACCGTGACGGTGCAGCAGGGCGAGGTTCCGAAGCCGATGGCGATCCCGCACCAGCGCGAGGCGACCGATCCGGTGCTCTAGCGCCCGCGCCCCCGGACCCCTGGGCTCCCCCCGGCCGGGCGGACGGCTCACCGCCCGGCCCGCCCGGCCCAGGAATTCAGCGCTGAGGAACGGTGTATTTGTAACCAACCCGCCGCACCGTCTGGATCGTGGCGCGGTGCTCGGGGCCGAGCTTGCGGCGGAGGCGGGCGATGTGGACGTCGACGGTCCGGCCGTCACCGACATGCCCGTAACCCCACACCGTGGTCACCAACTGGTCGCGGGTGTGCACCCGGTCGGGGTGCGCCACCAGATGCGCGAGCAGCTCGAATTCGAGGTACGTGAGGTCCAGCGCCCGCCCGTCCACCTCGGCGGTGCGCCGGGCCCCGTCGATCCGCACGGGTCCGCCGCCCGGCGCCTCGCCCTCCCCCTCGGAAACAGGTGTGACGGCCGGCTGCTGATCGGCCGGTACGAGCACCAGATAGCCGATCATCGGCGGCTGCCCCGGCAGCGCGGGAAGCGCGTGCCGGGGCGCGGGCAGCCAAGTGGCGCCCGGCGGAAGGAAGTCGCCCACGGCGAGGCCCCCTTCATGAGCCCCGCCGGTACGCACCAATTCGTCCCGGTCTACGGCCCGCAGCCGGTGCCGGTCGAGGGGAGTGGGCACCTGGGTCCGGGCCTGGAGTGCAGCGGAGAAGGTACGGGTGTTCGCCATGAGAGGTCAGCTCTTTCGCGCGGAGGAGTCGTCGAGGGACGTACTGCGTCGTGCGCGCTGGACCGAAGACCGGGGTGAACGGCTTTAGAGGGCCCGCGCGTTCGCCGCGCGACGACACACCCGGTCGAAGTCGTGATGCTGACGGGAAGGCCAGAACGGCTCCAGGTCGCTGCGACCCGTCGCGGTGTAGTACTGGTGGCCGACCATGAGCCCTATTGAAGCAGACGTCCGCCCGCGACGGCACGCGAAGGGGGCGCCCGCCGGATCGGCGGGCGCCCCCAGTCGCTGTGGTGCGGGATCAGACCTGGCCGGCCTTCTCCAGCGCGGTGCAGCAGGTGTCGACGATCAGGCGCGTGACGACGTACGGGTCGACGTTCGCGTTCGGGCGGCGGTCCTCGATGTAGCCCTTCTGCTCCTGGCCGACCTGCCACGGGATACGGACCGAGGCGCCACGGTCGGAGACGCCGTAGCTGTACTCGTTCCACGGGGCGGTCTCGTGCAGACCGGTGAGGCGGTCGTCGATGCCCGCGCCGTAGTTCTTGACGTGGTCCATCGGCTTCGAGCCCTCGCCCAGCGACTCGCACGCGGTGATGATCGCGTCGTAACCCTCGCGCATCGCCTTCGTCGAGAAGTTGGTGTGCGCGCCCGCGCCGTTCCAGTCGCCCTTGACCGGCTTGGGGTCGAGGGTCGCGGAGACGTTGAAGTCCTCGGCGGTGCGGTAGAGCAGCCAGCGGGCGACCCACAGCTGGTCGGCGACCTCCAGCGGCGCCAGCGGGCCGACCTGGAACTCCCACTGGCCGGGCATGACCTCGGCGTTGATGCCGGAGATGCCCAGGCCGGCGGCGAGGCAGTGGTCGAGGTGCTTCTCGACGATCTCGCGGCCGAAGATCTCGTCCGCGCCGACGCCGCAGTAGTAACCGCCCTGCGCGGCCGGGAAGCCGTTGACCGGGAAGCCGAGCGGGCGCGAGCCGTCGAAGAAGGTGTACTCCTGCTCGATGCCGAAGATCGGCTCCTGGCCGGCGAACTGCTCGGCGACCGGACGCAGCAGTGCACGCGTGTTGGACTCGTGCGGCGTCATGTCGATGTTCAGGACCTCGCACATGACGAGTACGTCACCAGTGCTGTCACCGCCGCGGATCGGGTCCGGGCAGGAGAACACGGGCTTCAGCACGCGGTCGGACGAGTGGCCCACGGCCTGGTTGGTGCTGGATCCGTCGAAGCCCCAGATGGGCAGCTCGGCGCCATCGGCCAGTATCTTCGTCTTCGAGCGAAGCTTGGCGGTCGGCTCGGTGCCGTCGATCCAGATGTACTCGGCCTTGAAGGTCACGGACGCCATCCTTTGCGGGTGCTGCTGCGGTGCTGCGGCTTGTGAGGGCAGCTTCGCAAGCGCTGATTTCCCGTCCGTTGCCCGATTGTGAACCCCGTGTTACTCAGGTTTCCTGCGCGTCACAAGCGCTTGCGCGCCACGAAGCCGGGGCCGGACGAAGCCGGGGCCGGACGAAGCCGTAGAGCCGGGCCAGGGGCGCCTGCCGCCGTGCCCGCCGCCGTGTACAACGGCACACTGGCGGGCATGACCGCATCGTTGATCAGGCCGCGCATCGGACTTCTCGGCACCGGCCCCTGGGCGGCCGGCACCCAGGCACCGGCGCTCGCGGCGCACCCCGGCGTCGACTTCGCCGGCGTGTGGGGCCGCAGGCCCGAGGCGGCCGCCGCGCTCGCCGCCGCCCACGGCACCACGCCGTACGACGACGTCGACACCCTCTTCGCGGCGTGCGACGCGGTCGCGATCGCGCTGCCCCCGGACGTCCAGGCCCCGCTGGCGGTACGGGCGGCGGAGGCCGGGTGTCACTTGCTGCTGGACAAGCCGCTGGCGACGACGGTGACGGGGGCACGGGAGGTCGTCCGGGCGGCCGAGAAGGCGGGCGTGGCGTCGGTGATCTTCTGCACGCTGCGTTTCGCGACGGGCACGACGGAGTGGATCGCCGAACAGGCCGCGGCGGACGGCTGGTTCACGGCACACGCGCGGTGGCTCGGCGCGCTGTACTCGCCCGGTGCGGACAGTCCGTACGCCGCATCCCCGTGGCGCGGCGAGAAGGGCGCGCTGTGGGACGTGGGGCCGCACGCCCTGTCCGTACTCCTGCCGGTGCTGGGCGACGTTACGTCGACGACCGCGGCGGCGGGTCTCGGAGACACCGCCCACCTCGTACTGCGGCACACCTCGGGCGCGACGAGCACGGTGACGCTCAGCCTGAGCGCCCCGGCGGCCTCGGCAGGTGCGACGGTCGAACTGCGGGGCAGGGCGGGCGTGGCCGAACTGCCCGCGTGGGGCGGTGGGACCGAGTCCTTCGGCGCGGCCGTGGACGCCCTGCTGCACGCCGTACGCACCGGCGAATCCCACCCGTGCGACGCGGCCTTCGGCCTGCGGCTCACCGAGATCCTGGCCGAAGCGGAGTCACAACTGCGCCGCTGAGCGGCCGGCGTACGCGAAACCTCCCCGCGTACGCCGGCACTGAGCGCCCACCCGGCTTCCGCCCCGGCCGACCGGGGCGGAAGGGACCGGGGTCTCCTACCCGACGCGCTCGATCCGCGCGTTGCGGATCAGGAACTTGCCGGGCTCACGCACCTGCTCGAAGGCGGCGTTGTTGAGCAGCGCACAGCTGCCGGACGCCGAAGTCACCTCAACGGTGGTCGACTTGGAGTTGTCGAGGTTCGTGACCTTGAGCTGAGTGCCGACAGGGAACTCCCCGCTGGAGGCGGCAGGCGCCCCGCCCTCACCGGACAGCGTGACGGTGGATCCGGCGCACACGACCTCACCGGCCGGCGCCGGGTCGCCCGGATCCTGAGCCGGCGGCCGGGTGGCGGCCCCTCCGTCGCCGCCACCCGCCCCCGCATCCGCACCACCACCTTCCTCCGGCGGGGCCGTCTCGTCCGCAGGCGGCGCCGCCCCGGCGTCGGGCGGGGCCGCCGCGTCGCACCCGGACGCCGCCTGCTTACGTTTGATCTCCTCGATGACCGCCTCCCGGTTGGCGATCCGCGCGGCCGACTGCGCGTCGGGAGTGGCACGCTGCCCGGCGATGAACTGCTCGTTGTTGCTCAGCGCGGCGGCCAGCCCGTCGCAGGCGACCGAGGCCTGACTGGTGCCGGTCATCACCACGGCGGTTCCCGCGACCAGTGCGGCCGCGCCCGCGAGCAGAGCGAGCTTCTTCTTGCGGCTGAGGGTCTTCTTGCGCGACACGTGCGACTCCTGTCCCCGGCCGTGTGCGCCACGACCGGATGGGTTCCGTGTGCCGTTACGTACGAGTAGCAACCCCGTCCGTCTCAATCACCCCAGCAACAACTTCCGCATCAGGCAGGCGGCAACGCCCGGCACAGCGCGTCCAACGCCCCCGCGTACGCGTGCTCGGCAGGTGTCGAGTACCCCACCACCAGCCCGTCCCGCTCCCCACCACCCGGCGCCCCGCCCCCACTCCTGCTGTCCGGATGCCGGTAACCGGACAGCCCCTCCACCGCCAGCCCCTGCCACGCCGCCGCCTTCACCACCGCCCGCTCCGTGCCGGGCGGCAGTTCCAGCACGGCGTGCAGCCCCGCCGCGATCCCCGTCACGCGCACGTGCGGCGCCCGCTCGGCCAGTACCTCGACCAACCGGTCGCGCCTGCGCCGGTGGCGCTGTCGCATCCGGCGCACATGACGGTCGTACGCACCCGACTCGACGAAGTCCGCCAGCGTCAGCTGCTCCGTCGCGCTCGACCACTGCTCACGCTCGCCCTTCGCCTCCACGACGCCGTCCACGAGCCGCTCCGGCAGCACCATCCAGCCGATCCGCAGCGTCGGCGAAAGGCTCTTGCTGACCGACCCGATCAGCACCACATGCTCGGGGTCGAGTCCCTGCACCGCACCCACCGGCTGCCGGTCGTAACGGAACTCGCCGTCGTAGTCGTCCTCCAGGACCAGCCCGCCGGTGGCCCGCGCCCAGTCCACGACGGCCGCCCGCCGCTCCGGATGCAGCGGCCCCCCGGTCGGGAACTGGTGCGCGGGAGTGAGCAGTACGGTCCCCGGCCCGGCCAGCTCGCCCACCCTGGCCCCGTCCTCGTCGACCCCGACCGGCACGGTACGTACGCCCTCGTCCGCCAGCAGCGCGCGGTGGAACGGCAGCCCGTACGCCTCCACCGCCCACGTCCCGCCCACCACCCGGGCCAGCAGCCGCAGCGCGTGCGCCGCACCCGAGCACAGCACGATCCGCCCGGCGTCCGCCCGTACCCCGCGCACCCGCGCGAGATACTCCGCGAGCGCCTGCCGCAGCTCCGCCCTGCCCCGTGGATCGCCGGGCCCGAACGCGTCGTTGGGCGCGGCGGTCAGCGCCCGGCGGGCCGAGGCGAGCCAGGCGCCGCGCGGAAAGGCGGCGGGGTCGGGCCTGCCCTGGACGAGGTCGTACGCCGGACGGGCGTCCCGTGCGGGGGTGCGGGGCCGGGGCGCGGGTGCGGCCGGAGCGGCCCGCCGCGCGACGCGCGTACCGGACCCCTGCCTGGCCGTCAGCCAGCCCTCCGCGACCAATTCGGCGTACGCGTCGGCGACCGTATTGCGGGCGAGCCCGAGGTCGGCGGCGAGGGAACGGTACGGAGGCAACCGTGTCCCCGGGGCGAGCCGCCCGCCGCGGATCGCCTCACGCAGCGCTCGCATGAGCACGGCGCGCCGACTGCCGCGGCCGGCGCCGCCAAGCTCCAGAAGCAGATCGCTGCCGAGCCCCTCCGCATAATTGACCCAGGATTCCGCCACTCAAATGCACCTCTTCTCCGGTCGCCTGCGCGCATAAATTCGTACCCATGACGACGACAGAGATCAAGCAGACGCCCGCCACTTCCCCCCGCCTCAACTTCGCCAAGGCCGCCCCCAAGGCGTTCAAGGCCGTGATCGGCCTCGACGCCGCCGCGCGCGAGGGCCTCGACCCGACGCTGGTCGATCTGGTCCAGATCCGCGCCTCGCACCTCAACCACTGCGCGTACTGCCTGCACATGCACACCTCCGACGCCCGCAAGGCGGGCGAGAGCGAGGAGCGGCTGCACATGGTCGCGGTGTGGAAGGAGGCAGCACACTTCTTCTCCGCCAAGGAGCGGGCGGCACTTGCCCTCACGGACGCGGTGACACTGGTGGCGGACGCCGGCGTTCCGGACGACGTGTACGCGCGGGCGTCGGCCCACTTCGACGACCAGGAACTGGCCCAGCTCCTGGCGCTGATCTTCGCGATCAACACCTGGAACCGCATCGCACTGGCGACCAGGAAGACGGCGGGCGAGGACGAACGAGTGTCCTGACCCGCCCGCGACCGCCATCACCCGGAGCCGGTCGACGCCTTCCCCTGCTCGTGCGCCGTGATGTTCCCGTTGACGTACGTCAGGAGCTCGGTGGCCTGCTCGGTGAGTTCCGCCTCGCGCGTCTCGGAGCCGTCCGCCCACTGCGCATTGGAGAAGACCACCGACCGTACCGTCATCAGCCGCCTGAACACCCCGGCCGAACCTGGCGGTACGGTCGGCAGGCCGGCCTCGGGCGGCGGATCGAGCGAGACGACCTGGTAGGTGACCGGGTCCATCGAGACCATCCCGAAGACCGACGCCGCGTCCTCGGCCCGCTTGAGGCTGAGTACGCCGACCGTCACCTGCGAGCGCCGCTCGGCGTCGGTGAACAGCGCGGACGTCAGCTGCAGACAGCCACCGCCCTGCGCGGTGATCGCGGCGAGTTCCTGGGACATGCCGCGCTCGCACTCGGTGGTGGTGCCGACGTCGACCCGGTGGTAGACGGCGCCGTCGGCGAGCCGCACGGTCTTCTCCGGGAAGGCCTGGGTGGGGCGTACAACGGGACGGGCGAGCAGCGAGGGAAGAGCGGCGGGCGCGTCGGAGGGGAGCACGGCACTGACCGAGGGGACGGGGGCGGCCGAGGGGGACGACGAGAACGACGAGGACGCCGACGGCGTATCAGCCGTACCGGCCTTGCCGACGTACAGCACCGCACCCACCGCCACGGCGGAGACCACGGCCAGCGCGGCCACCGCGCCGCCGGCTATGAGCCAGGTCCGTCGCACGGGCGGCGGGGGCGGGGGCGGAAACGGGGGCGGGTAGGAACCGTACGGGCCATGATCACCAAGAGTCATGGCCGCGGAGGGTAGCAGCGAAGTCCCGCCAAGGTCTTGTCAGGCGACAAACGCCCCAAACCACCCTCGGCCCCCCAGGGTTGGCCGGTCATCGCGACATGGCGTCCCGCACCGCCTCGTCCGTGCGCGCCACCACAGCCGTACCGTCCTCAGCGGTGATGATCGGCCGCTGGATCAGCTTCGGATGCTCGGCGAGCGCCGCCACCCACCGGTCCCGCGAACCGGCGTCCCGCGCCCAGTCCTTGAGCCCCAGCTCCTTCGCCGCCGCCTCCTGCGTGCGCGTGATGTCCCACGGTTCGAGCCCGAGCCGCTCCAGCACCGCACGGATCTCGTCCTGGGTCGGTACGTCCTCCAGGTAGCGGCGCACGGTGTAGTCGGCGCCCTCCTCGTCCAGCAGATGCAGCGCGCTGCGGCACTTGGAACACGCGGGATTGATCCAGATCTCCATGGCCACAACCGTACCTTCAGCCACCCGCCAAACACCCGCTGGCCAGGGCCGATTGTCAGTGGTGGCCAGTAAAATCGAAGGAGTCAGAGAGGGTTCCCGACCGCCCCAGGAGGATGCCCATGGCCGCAGCCGCACTGTTCTCGATCGCTCCCCAGCCCCTGCCGAAGACCCCACTGCCGGCCGGGCGGCCGCGCGCGTGGTACGAGACGCACAACCGCCGCCTCAAGGCCATGCGCCTGGCCATAGCCCTGCTCGACACCGGCGTGTACCACCCGTCCCAGGCCCCCGACCGCAAGATCCGCACCACCGCGGAGCGCATCGGCATCCACCCGCCGTCGGACACGACCTGCCGCATGGTCCGCACCCTGATCCGCTACGGCCGCTGAACCGAGGCAGTGCCCCGCTGACCACAACGGCGAGGGCCGCCACCCGGGATTCGGGTGGCGGCCCTCAACGCTGCTGTCGCGCGATTTAGAGGTCCTCGCCCCGCCCTGCTTCGGGCTCTCCGGATGTATGGCTTCTCCTACCGGGGTCGACCGCGAGTGCGCCCGGGTCGGTGACTGTTGCTGAGTGATCCCGAGAGCCGGGATCGGTACCACCGCTCAGTTCGTGCCGCACCTGCCGCCACGCGCGGATGATCTGTGGCAGCCTCGACAGCACCTCGCTGATCTGCGTCAGCAGTAGCGTGACGCAACCGAACGCGGCGAGGATGACGAGGGTCACTTCGTCCCACTTCATGGAGCGGCCTCCACCCTCTGCTGGGCCGGGTCGCGCCGCGCGGACAGGCGCAGGGGCGCGCGGCCGAGTCTGATCTCGATTTGGTCGCCGACGACACGCGCGACGGCAGCGGGGATGCCGACGGGCGCGCTGGTAAGCGAGGCGGCCACATCGTCGGCATTGGGGAAGCCGTTCCATCTGAGCGTCCAACGGCGACCCGACCCGCTGAGCTGCTTCTCGTACCGGTCCTCATCTCCGTTGTGGTGCCGGCCTGGGCGTTTCAGCCGGTCGGAGAACCAGTTGCCAATCAAAGGTCTGCCGACGGTGTGGAAATCCCATCGGGGCGAAGGACACGGTGCGCCGTTCCAGGTCCCAGTCCCGCGATGGGGTTGCCAGCCCCCTGGGCGGTTGAGGGTGCCGTCGCGTGGAATGGCGCCGAGAGCGGCTTGCCTGGGCTCGCTCAGGAACTGCATACGGGAGCGGGCCAGGGTTTTACCAGTGCTTCTGGGCATGTCGATACCTCACTCCACCCCGGCTGGCAGTTCAGGTCACATACCTGGTGAACCACTGGTGTCAGTGTGCGGAGTTGGGCGAACCACGCCCATGTGCGGCGACCTCGGGTGCCGGGGCCCGGAGGGAAATGCCGCCCACCGACTCTCCGCGAGCCGGATTCATCGATGGTCTTACCTCGGTGCGAGGGCTTTCCGACCCGGTCCGATGAGCGGACGGGCGGCCCGAGTAGCGCGCTAGCCGAGCAGGGCTTGGTGAGAAATCCAGTCGAGGGCGTCCGCCCCCAGTTGGTCGGGCGCTTCGAGCAACGCGGCCTCCACCGCCGCGAGGTCGGTGAGCGCCTCGGGTGCGCCTGACCGGTCCAGGACGGCGAGATGCTCCATCGCCGAGGCGACGGCGCTGGGCCAGCCCGGCATGCCGAAGTGGGTGGGAGCCTTGAACGTGGCCGAAGTGGCTCTATGCAGCAGCGCCGCGCGCCAGCCCTGTTCACGCATCACCTCCGCGGTGAACCAGACCCGGTCGTCGACGTGCTGTACGAACTCCGCCACGGATTCGGACACCGTTCGCAGCGCGAATCCCGAGCCGCCGGCCCACGGAAGATCTACGTCCGAGGCGACTGCCACGAACGCGAGCAGCGCCTCGGGCCCATCCTCCCGCGCGGCCACCAGCGCCGTGCGGGCCCTGCGGTACAGATCGACGCTCTGCGCGAAGATCTCTCCATCACTCGGCCCGTCGTCGGCCGTGTGGATCTCGTCCAGCGGCCCCTCGCGCCAGGCGTCGGCGACCAGACCGACCGCCGCCGCACTCACCAGGACGTCCGTGTCGTCCGCGTCGATGCCGAAGTGCGCCAGGGCAACGGGGGCCTGCTCCTCGATGCCCGGAAGCAGCGAGCGCTTCTCCTCGGCCTCGGACTTCCCCAGAAGAGCCGCGAGCCGAGGTGACAGGGGTTCGGGCTCTGGTTGCTCCACGGTGATTCCGTGCTCCGCCAGATCCTCGAAGACGGCTTCCGGCCCGCAGTCGATGTGTGAGGAGTCATGACGTCCCGAGCAGCCTTCCGGGCACTCGAACTCCTCGCACATCTCCGGCTCTTCGGGCTGCGCCTCGTTGATCAGGTGGTAGGCGAGCCGCTCCGCCACCGCCTCGCGCGCCGTGATCATGGCCAGGTCGAGCCGGAAGGCCTCGTTCCTCAGCTCCGAGTCCTTGCGATCCACAGAGGCGGGCGGCTCCGGCGCGTCCGGGACCCAGGCGCATGCCGATTCCAGCGAAACCAGCAGCCAGGCGACCCGCAGCGGCTCGGTGTCACCATCCCGGGCCAGCCCGGCCACGGCCTCCGCGGCCTGCCGCACACTGTCAAGCCGGGCGAGATGCCGCTCACGCACCGGCAGCCAGCCCGCGGACTCCGCTTGCGCCCGCGCGGCGTCCTGGGCCAGCGCGGCGTCGCGGGCCCGCCGCGCCCGGGCGACCAACCGGGTCAGACAGGGGTGGCAGCCGAACAGTCCCGACTCAGGCGTCGGTCCGAGCGGTACGGGCAGCCGATCCCCGAAGGGCTTGTTGCAGAGGCAGCAGTCCAGTGCTCCCAGCTGCCGGGAGGTGGGGACGGTCGGCAGCGCGGACCGGATCATGGCACGGGCATAGTCAGGGATGTGCACGGGCGGGCAACTCCTTAGAAGGCGGCGCCGGTTCGCTCACGACGCTGACTCCATGCTCCGGGCCGTCTCCGATCGCTTGTCGTCGATTGACGGCCAGGACAAGAAAGTTGGCGCAATCTGACATGTGGCCACGCTGTCTGCGACTTCTAGGCTCTTGGCGATACCTGGCGGTCATCCCGACCGCTGCCTGAAAGACCGAAGGGATCCGCCGTTCCGTGGCCACCGACACCGTCCCTCCTCCGAACGAAGCCCACCAGGAGCTGGTACGCGCCCTGGAAGAACTCCACCGGGCGGCGGGCCACCCCGGCATGCGGAAGGTAAGTGCTCTGATCGCTGAGGGCGACCACCCGGCGCTCGTCAGCCACGAGGGAGTCCGTACGACCCTCAAGGGCCTGACCATCCCGCGCTGGGAGACCGTGCAGTCGATCGTGGCAGTGCTCGCCGCCGCCTGTGTCGATCCGCCCCGGGACCCGACGGCCGAGGTGGCGCGGTTCCTACCCCTGTGGCGCGCGGTGCGGGAGGGAGAGCCGGGTGGCATGAAGTCGGCCCGGGAACTGGCCCTGTCGCAGGGCTGGGGGCCGGATGGCGGGCAGTGGACCGCCGAGGCGGTCCTTGGCATGATGATCAACCCGTTCAATGCCATCGAGATCGACCCCTCGCTCGCGGTGCCGCACGAGCCGGTGGTCTCGGAGGACGAATGGGTGCAGGTCGGTGTCCGCCTCATCGAGGAGCACGGTGCCGAGTTCGCTCTGCGTGCCCTCCTGCGGACCTTGAAGGGCGACTACCTCGGTGCCGAGGAAGGTACCCCCTTCGGTTACCACTACCCGGACCAGGCGGCGGTCGACGCGCACACGGCCTTCCGCTACGGCTGCGATCTGATCCTCCAGCGCCTGGCGGTCGAGCCGAACCTCCTCCAGCGGTCGATCAGCGCTATGCACGCCGACGAGACCATGGACCGTGAGGACCGCATCGAGATGCTGCGCGCCGAATCGGACGCGTACTTGATGCGGGAGGTCATGACCGCGACCCCGGAGACCTGGCACGAACTCTCCGAGGAGGCACACCATCAGATCTTCGGCTATCTCATCAAGGAGATCGGTCCGGTGGGCAGATTCGGGCTTCCGCCGGACCAGCGGTTCCGCATCACCTGGCGCATTCCCGAGCCGTCGGCGGCGTAGTTTTCGTCGGGAAGTCTTTTCCGGCAGGCCGTAACGCCTTCGGCCCGGGACTTCAGGGTGAATGCGACCGGAGCAAGGTACTGATCAGCCAGACCAAGTCTCAGCCCGATGGAGTCCGAGGCTCGTACTCGTTAGTGCTGTAACCGCATAGGTCAGCAAGGTCGGGCGATCAAGGCCATGTTGACGAGCGGTCAGCCTCCCCACTGGACGCCTCGCCCCGCTACGGATCTTGGCGTGTTCGCATCGTCGGCACGGCACTAGAGTGAAACGGTGACCCCTCTGCCGGAAGACCCGCTGTCACGGATCAGTGAAGACGACCGTGACACGGCTGTGCAGCGCCTGCAGGACGCGTACGCCGAAGGGCACATCTCGCACGAGGAGATGGACGAATGCCTCGACCAGGTGCTCACTGCCAACACGCACAGCGAGCTCGTGTCGGCTCTGGCCTCACTCCCGGCGGAGAATGCGGGCACCACGTCCACGATTGCCGCCGCCGGCGGACGGATCCGGCGGCGCGGCGCATGGCGGGTACCTCGGATGCTCAAGGTCGAGTCCGCATTCGGAAGAGTGCACCTGGACCTGTCCCGGGCGGTCATCGAGCATTCGGTAGTCGACATCGAGTTGCAACTCGGCACCGGCAGGGCGAAGATCACGGTGCCCCGCGACGCGATAGTCGACGTCGAGGATCTACGCACCGGGTGGAAGGACTTGCTCTACAAGACCCGGCGGCGCTCCCGCCCCGGCGGGCCCAGGATCCGGATCTCTGGAACCATGGGGTTCGGGCGGTTGAAGATCCGCCACGCGTGGCGTTGAGATTCCATCCGGCACCAGGACCGCCTGTCCGGCACTTCTTCGTCCCCGCTCGGCCGCTAGTGCTGTGACCGCATGGGTTCGGCGGCCAGGACGTCGTGGTGGCGGGCGCTGGCGTTGCGCCGGCCAAGGTAGGTGGCGAGTTGCGCAGTGACCAGCGGGTGAAGGGCTGGCCGAGCCTGACCGGTCGGGTGATGGCCGTCTGGATGACGAAGTCCTCGTCGGCCTGGACCAGCTGGTCGATCACCGGCACATGGTGCCCGCCGACTGAGGCCGGCAGAATCATCGCGCCGGTAGCGCACCGAACTGGTGCTGCATCCAACCGCCACGACCACCAACCCGGCGAACCTATGCGGTCACAGCACTAGGGCCTGTGTGATGTCGTG
>NZ_JAGGPC010000088.1:0-50594 GCF_018614005.1 Streptomyces sp. ISL-99 | reverse complement strand
GGCCGGCCCTGCGCGGGGCCGCCGCCGCGTACTGGTGGCGGCGCGGGCTGCACGTCGAGGCGCGCTGCGTGGCAGCCGCGTCCGGCGCCCAGCCGCTGCTGTTCGCGCTGATGGCGGCCGTCGGCGGCGACGTCCTGCTGCCGCGGCCCTGCCCCGCCTGGTGGGTGCCGCAGGCCACGATGCTCGGCCGGGCGGCCTACCACGTGCCCACGCCGGCCGAGTGCGGCGGCGTACCCGATCCGTTCGCGCTGCTGGAGACCGTACGACGGGTCCGTGACGAGGGTGGCGACCCGCGCCTCCTGCTGCTCTGCGTCCCCGACGACCCGACCGCCACCGTCGCCCCGCCCGAACTCGTGCACGAGGTCTGCGAGGCGGCGGTCTCCGAGGGCCTGCACATCATCAGCGACGAGACCTGGGGCGACACGCTGCACCGCCCCCAGGAGACGGTGTTCGTCAGCCCCGCCGAGATGTTCCCGGGTCAGGTGACCGTCCTCGCCGACCTGGCCGGGGCCTACACGCCGGCGAGCTGGCCCGCCGCCGTCGCCCGCTGTCCCCTCACCGGCCACGGCGCCGCACTGCACGCCAGGACCCTCGACCTGCTGACCGCGATCGGCGCCGTCGTCGCCGGGCCCGTCGCGGAGGCGGCGACGTACGCGCTCGGTGAGCCGGAGCCGGTGGCCGTCAGGCTCCGGACCGCCGCCGCGCTGCACGCGCGCGTGGCCGCCGCCGCGCACCGCGCGGTCCTCATCTCCGGCGCGCTCGCCCGCCCGCCCCAGGCCGGCCGCCACCTGTACGCCGACCTCGGGCCGCTGCGCGCCGGCCTCGCCGCCCGTGAGGTCACCGACTCGATGGAGCTGGAGGAGTACCTGAGCGCACGCCTCGACACCCCCGCTCCCGGCGGTCACCGGTTCGGCGACGAAATGGCCACGCTGCGCGTACGGATCGCGACCGCTCCGCTCCTCGGGGCAACCCCGGAGCAGCGTCTGGAGTCACTCACGTCGGCACAGCCACTGGAACTGCCGCATGTGGCCCGAGCGTTGAGCACGTTCACCCAGGCCTTCGACGAACTTCGCTGACCCCAACCCGGCTTACGCCACCGAACGGAGCCCCCTCGATGACGGAGACGCAAGTGACGCAGACCGAGCAGCAGACCGAGCGGCAGACCGTACGCTCCCTCGCCGGCCCCGGCACGCTCTCTCCGCCACGCCCCCTGGGTGAAATCCGCACCTGGCCCCGGTCGTTCGCCGACCGCCTCACCACCCCGCTCCCCGGCCTCAAGGCGTTCGCGAGACTCGCCCGCGAGGGCGCCCTGCGCCCGGGACCCGAAGGCCTCCGTGACATCGCGCTGGTGCCGTACGAGCCGGGCCCGCTGCCCGCCGTCGACACCTCCACCCTCGCCGTCACCTGGGCGGGTCACGCCAGTTGGGTCGTACGCATAGGCGGGCTCACGATCCTCACCGACCCCGTCTGGTCGCAGAAGATCCTCGGTACGCCCGCCCGCGTCACGCCCGTCGGCGTCCGCTGGGAGGATCTGCCGCAGATCGACGCCGTGGTCATCAGCCACAACCACTACGACCACCTGGACGCCCCCACCCTCAAGCGGCTTCCGCACGACACGCCGCTCTTCGTCCCGGCCGGCCTGGCCCGCTGGTGCCGGCGCCGCGGCTTCACCCGGGTCACCGAGCTCGACTGGTGGGAGGGCGCCGAACTGGGCGGGGTCCGCTTCGACTTCGTCCCCGCGCACCACTGGAGCAAGCGCTCCCTCACCGACACCTGCCGCTCCCTGTGGGGCGGTTGGGTACTCAGCGACCAACAGGGCTACGGACAGCGGGTGTACTTTGCGGGCGACACCGGCTACGGCCACTGGTTCAAGGAGATCGGCGCCCGCCACCCCGGCATCGACCTCGCGCTGCTCCCCGTCGGCGCGTACGACCCGCGCTGGTGGCTCAGCGACGTACACGCGGATCCGGAAGAGGCCGTGCAGGCGTGCGGGGACCTCGGCGCGGCGCGCATGGCGCCCATGCACTGGGGCACGTTCGTGCTCTCCGCCGAGCCGGTCCTGGAGCCGCTGACCCGGGTACGGGCGGCCTGGCAGCAGGCGGGCCGGGCGCGCGACCGGCTGTGGGACCTGCCGATCGGCGGCTCGCGCGTGCTGGAGCCCCTGACGGACCGGGCCGGTGGGCCCGCTAAGTACCCCGTAACCGGCGCCACACCGCCGGCGCCCCGCTGATGACCAGCGTCAGCGCCACCGCCGCGACCACGCCCTGCCACGGCTCGGGGAAGAGCGAGCCGCCAAGGATGCCGATGAGCTGGTACGCCGCCGCCCAGGCGAGACAGGCCGGTACGTCGCCCCGGGCGAACCGGCGCATCGGCATCCTCGACAGCAGGCACGCCACCATCACCGGGATCCGGCCGGCCGGGACGAGCCGGGAGAGCACCAGGACCTGTGACCGGTGCTCGTGGAGCTTGCTCCGTGCCTGCTCAAGGCGGTCGGGCGCGGCCCGGGCGCGCAGCGCCTCCAGCAGGCGCGAGCCGTTCTTCGAGCGGACCCCGCGCAGCCCGAGCCAGTACAGACCTGTGTCGCCCAGGAACGCGGCGGACGCCGCCAGTGCGAAGACGACGAGCAGCGCGAACGGGTCGCTGTGGTGAAAGGCCACCACGGCGGCCGTACTGACCAGCGCGCCCGTCGGTACCACCGGCACCAGTGATCCCAGCAGCACCAGCACGAACAGCGCCGGATAGCCGACCGCCTGCTGGGTCGACTCCGGGGGCACCTGGCTCACCTGCCCGACCTGTCCCACCAAGCCCACCACGCCCACCATGCCCCCCACGTCCCGCGCCGTCTCGATCAGACCGGCCTGGATCACCGGCGGCCCGCCGGCCGGACACTCTCGCCGTGCCGGAGCCGGTGCACCGCGACGTCCGGTGCGAGCCGCGCCGCCTGCCGCACGAACTCGTCGCCCGGCGAGTGGAACTCGTGCGGCCTGACCCCGTCCATCCCGATCGGCCAGTACGTCCCGTAATGCACCGGCACGGCCGCGCGCGGCGAGATCCGTGCGAGCGCCTGCGCCGCCCGCCGCGCGTCCAGATGCCCGTGCCCCAGGAAAGGACCCCAGCCGCCGACCGGCAGCAGAGCCACATCGACCGGCCCCACTGCGCCGGCCATGTCGTCGAAGAGCCCGGTGTCCCCGGCGAAGTACGTACGCGCCTCGCCGGTGACGACGTAGCCGAGCGCGGGGGCGTGGTGCGGCCCGAACGGCAGCCGCCGCCCGTCGTGCAGCGCCGGAACCGCCCGTACGACCACACCTTTCACCCGTACCTCGTCGCCCGGCTCCACTTCGGTGATGCGCAGCCCTTGCCCCGCGACCCTGCGCAGGGCGGGCACTGCCCGCGCCGCGCCGCGCGGCACGATCAGCGCGGTGCCGGGCGCGAGGCGGTCCAGCGAGGGCAGATGCAGATGGTCGCCGTGCAGGTGCGAGACGAGCACGGCGTCGGCCACGGCGGCCTCGGGCGGCGGCAGCGCACCGCGCCTGCGGCGCAGATGCGCGAGGCGCCGCGCGAAGAGGGGGTCGGTCAGCACCCGGGTCCCGGAGTCCGCGACGGTGCAGGTGGCATGCCCCCACCAGGTGATCTCCACCGCCACGAAAGGCCTCCTCGCCAGTCGTTACCAGTCCGCCGGTCCTCGCCGGGTCTCGCCGGTTCTCACCGGCGATGTGCCCGCTACGAGCGTAGACGGTGACGGCCGGGGGAGGGGAAGGGCAGCGCCACGACCGTGCACCGAGTGCGCCCAGTGCGCCTCCACCCCGTCGCGCGAGCGGAGTAGGGTCAGCGGCGACAGCTAGCGCCGCAGGGGGTCGCGTCATGGACGAGGTACGAGTGGCGGTCATCGCCAGTCTGACTCCACTTGAGGAGCTCGACAGCGACCCGTTCCTGGTGGACACGCGCAGTCAGCAGGCGATGTGCGCGCGCTGGGCCGCCGACAAGGGGTACGTCGTCACACGGCAGCTGCTCTGCTACGGCATGCGCCCCGACCACCGCGCGCTGTGGGCGGACGTCGAGGCGGGGGCGGTCGACCTGTTCGTCGCGCCCAACGAGCGCGTGCTCGCGCGGGCCCTGACCTCCGTGCGGGAATTCTCCGCGGAGTGCGAGCGCAAGGGCGTACGCCTGGAGACGGCCGGGCTCGACGAGCCCGCGTACAGCGCCGCGACGAAGGCCGGCGTGCACCGGAGACTGTCGATGCCGACGGCCGGTTATGACGGCTGCTGACCGCTTCTGAACTTCCCGGCGTTCTCCTGACCGCTGCAGCCGTCGATCACCAGGTGCGGGCCCGGGCAGTTCGTCCCGCTGTGCCACGCTGGAAAGCAAGCGGGCCCCAGGTACGGCCCGGGACGTGAGGTGGGGACGGCGTGGTCCGACGGCGATGGCGCAGCGCGGGCAGTGCCCTGCTGCGCGTGGTCACGGTATGGGCCGTGTCGACGCTCACGATGCTGGTGCTCGCCGGCATCCTGCCCGACTTCCAGCTCAGGGCCGACGACACCGACAGCATCACCCAGGTCGCGCTCACCGCCGTCTGGGGAGCGGGCGCGTTCGGTCTGCTCGGCGCGCTGGTCTGGCCCCTGGCCGTACGGGCGCTGCTGCTCGTACCGGCACTCGTCGTCGGCGTGCTCGCCTTCTTCCTCAACGGCTCGCTGCTGCTCGTCGCGCTCAGCCTCATACCCGACGGGCGCGGCGAGGCCGACCCCGAGACCGCGGTGGTCGTCGCCGCCGTCATGTCCGCCGTCGCCTCGGCGACCTCCGGAGCGCTCGCGGTACGCGACGACGACGCGTACCGGCGCAGGCTCTCCCGGCTCGCGCACCGCCGCGGCAGGCGCGGCGGCGACGACGGGCGCCACGGACTGCCCGGCACGCTCTTCCTGCAACTCGACGGCGTCGGCCACGACGTGCTGCTCCAGGCGGTCTCCGACGGGCTGATGCCGACCGTGGCGTCCTGGCTCGGCGGTGACGAACCCACGCACCGGCTGACCCCGTGGCGTACCGACTGGTCCAGCCAGACCGCCGCCAGCCAGCTCGGCATACTGCACGGCTCCAACCACGACATCCCCGCGTTCCGCTGGTACGAGAAGGAGGGCCGGGAGGTCGTCGTCTCCAGCCGCCCGGCCGGCGCGGCCCTGATGCAGCGCCGCGCGATCGCCCGCACCGGCGACGGCGGGCTGCTCACCTTCGACGGCGCGAGCCGCGGCAACCTCTTCAGCGGCGGCGCCGACCAGCTCGCCCTGGTCCTGTCGATCGCCGCCAGGCGCGGCAAATCCAACCGGTCCCGCGCCGGTTACTTCGCGTACTTCTCCGATCCGGCCAACGCCGTGCGCACCGCCATGTCCTTCGCCGCCGAAGTCGTCCGCGAGATCGGTCAGTCCACCCGCGCACGGCTGCGCGGCGACGGCCCGCGAGTGAAGCGCGGCGGCCTCTACCCCTTCATCCGGGCCTTCGCGACCGTCGTCCAGCGGGACATCGTGGTCGCCGCCGTCCTCGGCGACATGCTCGCCGGACGTACCGCCGTCTACGCCGACCTGGTCGCGTACGACGAAGTGGCGCACCACTCCGGACCGCACAGCACGGACGCGCTGAAGGTCCTGGAGCGGCTCGACCGGTCGCTGGAGCTGATCGCGAAGGTCGCCGAGCACGCCCCGCGCGCGTACCGGATCGTGCTCCTGTCCGACCACGGGCAGAGCCCGGGGGAGACCTTCCAGTCGGCGTACGGGCTCACCCTCGCCAACCTCGTCAGGGCCGGCTGCGGGCTGCCCGTCCCACGCCGCGCGGCACGCACCACCAGCGCGTCGGAGGCGCGCGACGCCGTACGGACCGCGCTGCACCGGCCGGTGCCCGACGACGAGGAGGAGCAGGAGCACCCGGAGCCCGGCACCGACCCGGTGGTGCTGGCCTCGGGCAATCTGGGACTGATCTCCTTCCCCGACGTGGCGGGCCGGGCGACGCGCGAGCAGATCGACCGCCACCACCCGGCGCTGCTGACGACGCTCGCCAATCACCCCGGAATCGGCTTCCTGCTCCTACGGAGCGAGGAGCACGGCGCGCTGGTGCTCGGGGCCGACGGCGCGGAACTGCGGCTGGACGGTGACGGCGAAAGCGGCGACGGCCGTACGGGCGACACGGGGCCGCTGGCGGCGTTCGGCGCGGGCGCCGCCGACGCCGTACGCAGAACCTCCGGCTTCCCCCACGTCGCCGATATCATGGTCAACTCCTGGCACGATCCCGAGACGGGCCGTGTGCACGCCTTCGAGGAGCAGATCGGCTCGCACGGCGGCCTCGGCGGCGAACAGGCCAGACCGTTCCTCATGTCGCCGTACACCCTCTCCGCACCCGTCTCCGACGGGCGGGAACTGGCGGGCGCGGAGCAGGTGCACCGGGTCCTGCGGCGGTGGCTGCGGGAGTGCCAGGGGCCGCAGGTGCCCATGATGGTGGGGGAGTCGGCGGAGGATTGGCGGCCGGAACCGGAAGCGGAAGGACCTTTTCCGGTCAGCGACGGTGCCGTACAGGATAAATCCGCCTGATTTGGAGCACCGTTCCCCGTACCAGAACATGGTCAGGTTTTGGTACGGAGAGAGGCACACACCACCCCATGACCACCCTGGCCACCCCACCCCCCGAGCTCACCGCGCCGGCCGGCGCCGACGCCCCCGGCAAGCACACCCGGCGCTTCGGCCTGCCTGTTGCGACCGCCCTGGTCATGGGCAACATCATCGGCGGCGGAATCTTCCTGCTGCCCGCCTCCGTCGCGCCCTTCGGCACCATCAGCCTCGTCGCCTTCGGCGTCCTGACCCTCGGCGCGATCGCACTCGCGCTGGTCTTCGGACGCCTCGCCGAGAAGCACCCGCGCACCGGCGGCCCGTACGTCTACGCCCGCGAGGCCTTCGGTGACTTCGCCGGCTTCCTCGCCGCCTGGAGCTACTGGATCACCACCTGGGTGTCCAACGCGGCGCTGGCCGTGGCCGCCGTCGGCTACCTGGACGTACTCCTCCCCGTCCACGGATCGCTCGCCGCCACGATCACGGCCGCGCTCGTCCTCCAGTGGCTGCCAGCGCTCGCCAACCTGGCCGGCACGCGGTACGTGGGCGCGGTCCAGCTCGTCTCGACGGTGCTGAAGTTCGCACCGTTGCTGCTCGTGGCCGTCGGCGGCCTCTTCTTCTTCGACGCGTCGAACCTCGGCCCGTTCCAGGCGAGCGACCAGGGGCCCTTCGGCGCGATCTCCGCCTCCGCGGCCATCCTGCTCTTCAGCTACCTCGGCGTGGAGTCCGCCGCCGTCAGCGCCGGCGAGGTCCGTGACCCGCGGCGCAACGTCGGCCGCGCCACGATCCTCGGCACGCTCGGTGCCGCGTTCATCTACCTGCTCGGCACGCTCGCGGTCTTCGGCACCGTCGCCCACGACAAGCTGGTCGGCTCGACCGCGCCCTTCTCCGACGCCGTGAACGCGATGTTCGGCGGCTCGTGGGGCGGCACCGCCGTCGCCTGCGCCGCACTGGTGTCCATGACCGGCGCGCTGAACGGCTGGACGCTGCTGAGCGCGCAGACGCCGTACGCGGCCGCCAAGGACGGCCTTTTCCCCGCGGTGTTCGCCACGAAGCGGCGCGGTGTGCCGACCGTGGGCGTCCTCGTCACGGCCGTCCTCGCCTCGCTCCTGACGGTCTACAACTACACGGCGGGTTCCGAGGGCGTCTTCGAGATCCTGGTCCTGGTCACCACCTTCACGGCGACGGTCCCCTACCTCCTGTCGACCGCCGCCCAGATCTACTTCCTGGCCTCGGGCCAGTCCGCCCGCGTCAGCCGCCCCCGCCTGCTCCGCGACGCGATCCTCGCGGCCCTGGCCTTCGGCTTCTCGATGTGGCTGGTGGCGGGCTCGGGCTACGCGGCGGTGTACCAGGGCGTGCTGTTCCTCTTCGCGGGCGTGCTGGTGTACGCGTGGATCGCGGCCCGCAAGACCAGGAGGCAGACAGCATGACGGCCACCGCCGAGCGCCCGGAGCGGGCCTTCCCCACCCCCAACGGCCTGACCGGCGTAGGCGTCATCGTCGTCGGCCCCGGCGACCGCGTCCTGCTCGGGCTCGGGCACGACGGCCGCTGGGAGCTGCCCGGCGGCAAGGTCGACGCCGGTGAGAGCTTCGAGGAGGCCGCCGTGCGCGAGCTGGCCGAGGAGACGTCCCTGCGCGCCGACGCGGCAGGCGTCCGCATCGTCGCCGTACTGATGGACGGCTTCCGCGGGGTCACCCGCGTCACGGCCGCCGCGGTGCTGGAGAGCGCCACGGGTACGGCGCGCGCCACTGAGCCGCACAAGATCGTGCGGTGGCAGTGGTTCGGTATGGACGACGTACCCAAGGACCTCTTCGTACCGTCGGCGTCCGTACTCCGCGCCTGGCGCCCGGACCTGGACCTCCCGGACGCCCCGGCGCACTGCTACCCGACGGCTCGCTGAACCGGATCCGCCCCGCCCCGGCTCCGGCCCTGCCATTCGGCCGCGAATGTCCGCCCGCCGCCCGCAGCGGTCAGCCGGCCGCGGGCCCGCCGACTTCGGAGCCGGGAGCCTCGGCGGCGGACGGGTCCAGGATGCGGTTGAGGAAGTCCCGCGTGCGCCGGTGCCGCGGATCGCCCACGACCTGCGCCGCCGGGCCCTCCTCGACGATCACGCCGTCGTCCATGAACACGACGCGGTCGGCGACCTCCCGGGCGAAGCTCATCTCATGGGTGACGACCATCATCGTCATGCCCTCCGAGGCGAGCACCCGCATCACCGCGAGTACGTCGCCGACGAGCTCCGGGTCGAGTGCGGACGTCGGCTCGTCGAAGAGCATCACCTCGGGCCCCATGGACAGCGCCCGCGCGATGGCGACCCGCTGCTGCTGCCCGCCGGACAGCTGCGCCGGGTAGGCGTCGGCCTTGTCGGCGAGACCGACCCGCTCCAGGTTCTCCCGGGCCACCTTGGCGGCCTCGGTCTTGCCCCGGCCGAGCACGCGCCGCTGGGGAAGGACGAGGTTCTCCGTCACGGTGACGTGCGGGAAGAGGTTGAACTGCTGGAAGACCATGCCGATCCGGCGGCGTACCGCGTCGATGTCGACCTCGATGTCGGTGACTTCCGTGCCGCCGACGAAGACCTGCCCCGAGCTGGGCTCCTCCAGCAGGTTCACGCAGCGCAGCAGCGTCGACTTGCCCGAGCCGGACGGCCCGATGACGCACACCACGTCACCGCGGGCGACGTCCAGGTCGATGCCGCGCAGGACGTGGTTGTCCCCGAACGACTTGTGCAGAGCGCGGATCTCGATCTCGGGCTGTGGCATCTGCTCGTCCTCACTTGGCCTTGTCGGCGCGGGCTTCCAGGCGGCGCACCACGAAGCTCAGCGGCACCGTCACGATCAGGTAGCACAGCCCCGCGACGAGGATCGGGGTGGAGTTGGCGGTCTGGCTGGCCAGGTCCCTGCCGAACTTGGTCAGTTCCCGCTCATTGAGGGTGATGCCGAGGAACAGCACCAGCGAGGAGTCCTTGAACAGCAGGACGAGTTCGTTGGTCAGCGGCGGGATGACGATGCGGAACGCCTGCGGGATGATCACCGACACCATCGCCCGGGCATGCGAGAAGCCCAGCGAACGGGCGGCCTCCATCTGCCCCTTGGGCACGGCCTGGATGCCGGCCCTGATGGTCTCGGCCATGTAGGCGGCGGCGACCAGCCCCAGACCCAGGGCGACCTTCCCGTACGTACCACCGGGAATCTCGGTCCCCGGGAACGCGAGCGGCACCGCGACGCCCACGAAGATGAGGATCAGCAGGGCGGGCAGACCGCGGAAGATCTCGATGTACACGCTCGCGACCCACCGGTACGGGGCCACGGACGACAGCCGCATGAGCGCGACGATCAGTCCGAGTACGAGCCCGAACGCGAAGCCGGAGAGCGTGTACACCACCGTGTTGCGCAGGGCGATGGTGATGATCTCCGGGAAGAGCTGCGCTACGAGGTCCTTCTGCGCGAACTGGTTCTGCAGCCGGTCCCAGTCGGCCAGCACACCGACCAGGACCAGGGCCGCCACGAAGAGGGCGTACTGGATGCCCTGCGAGATACGGCGCCGCTGCCGCCTGGAGAGGCGAGAGGTCACGACTGGACCTTGGGCATCGGTCCGATCCACCGCTCGTAGAGCTTCTTGTAGGTGCCGTCGGCCTTGGCGTCGGTGATGGCCTTGTCGATGGCCGCCTTCAGCTTGGTGTTGCCCTTCTTCACCGAGAACCCGTACTTCTCACCGGTCTCGATGTTCTGGCCGAGGACGAACGCGTCGGCGTTCGCCTTGTCCTTCAGCCATCCCTGCACGACGGGGTAGTCGATGACGACGGCGTCGACCTGTCCGGTGCGCAGTCCGTTCAGTACGGCGTCGGAACTCTCGAACGCCACCGGGTCGAAGCCCTTGCCGGTGGCGTAGCTCTCGCCGGTCGTCTCCGCCTGCGCGCCGAGCTTCTTCTTCTCGGACTTGACCTGGTCCAGCGTGGTGACGCCGCTCTTCTTCGTCGCGAGCAGTGCCTGGGTGGCGTCGAAGTACGGGACGGAGAAGTCGACGTTCTTCTTGCGCTCGTCGGTGATGGTCATACCGGCGGCGGCGAGGTCGCACTCGCCCGAGTTGAGAAACGCGCCGGTCTTGAAGTTCTCGAACGGCGTGTCGAGGATCTTCTGCTCGACCTTGAGGTTCTTGGCGACGAGATCGATGAGCGCCACGTCGAAACCGACGACCTTGCCGCCCTGCTCCGACTGGAAGGGCGGGTAGGGCAGATGCGTGCAGGTGGTGAGCTTGCCCTTCTCGACCACCGGTACGCCGCCGGCCGCCTCGCCAGGCCCTTCGTCGCCCGAGGAACAGCCCACGGCGAGGAACAGCCCGGCCGCGGCGGCGCCGGCGGTGGCGAGGGTACGGGTGCGGCGGGCGCGATGGCCCTTGGCCGTCCTGGACACGGTTGACCTCCATGGGGCGGGGCGGACGTCGGCGGGGGAACCGAGCCGTCAGCGGTGATCGTAAGCCAGTGACCCGGCCTTCGCGGAACCCTTCTCGGTGCCTGGACTGTGCCGCGTCCTATTCCCCTCCCGCCGGGTGTCATGCGCGTGGTGCGGCGACGGCACAACACAACGCCCTCCCCGATGGATTCGGGGCGGGCGACGGTGCGTGGAGGTACGGATCACATGTTGTTCTCGGCGTCGATGAGCTGCTGGATCCGCCGGTCGATCGCCGCGGCCTGGGCACGGGCGCGCTTTGCCGCCTCGCGCTCGCCCATCCGGTCCAGCTTGGCGGCCTTGGCCTTCAGCTCGGCGGACTGCTTACGCAGCTCTTCGATGTTGACGGTGATGCCGCCGCCGCGAGCGGCCATGGTCTGCTGGCCGGTGGCTGTGGCAGCGTGCGCCGGCAGAGCCGCGAAGAGAACGCCACCGGTCATCGCGGCGGTCACGGCAATCGTGGAAATACGTCGAAGCATAGGAGCTTCCCCCTGGTACAGGTCGGTCATTACCTGCAAGTAACTCTATACGAAATGGATCTTCAGTCGCAGCCGCGTTTCCGCCGGGCGCGGCAGCGGGGCATTACCCGCGAGGTAATCGACGCTCCCCCGCGAGCGCGGCATCGTTGCGGTTACCGGGGGCCGGGCGGCGCACTCCGCCCGGACCCCGGCCCCTTCCAGTCCGTACGACCTCGACGGAGGCTGATGCGTCATGTCCGCAACCCTGCTCGCCAACCTTTCCAGGACCACCGACCCGCAGACGACGCTGCGCCGCTTCCTCGCGCTCGACGCCGTGGTCACCACCACGAACGGGCTCGTGTACGTCGCCGCCTCCGGCCCCGTCGGACGGCTGCTCGGCGTCGGGTCCGGGCTGCTGTTCGGACTCGGGGTGTTCCTGGTGGTGTTCGGCGCCGGCGTCGGATACCTGGCCTCCCGGCGGGAGCCCGCCACCTTGCCCGTCAAGGCCGTCATCGAGGCGAACCTGGCGTGGGCCGTGGCCGGTCTCGTCGCGCTCGCGCTGTGGTTCTCGCCGACGACGGCCGGGACGGTCTGGATCCCGATGCAGGCCGCGACCGTCGCCGGCTTCGCCGCGCTGCAGTACCTCGCGCTGCGCGCCCGCGGCTGAGTGGCCGCCCGCTCAGGGGCCGAGCGACTGGAGGTACTTGACCGTCGCCGGGTCGGCCGGGAGGAACGTCTCGATGGCCAGCTCGGCGACCGTCACGTCCATGGGAGTGTTGAACGTCGAGATGGACGAAACAAAAGACAGCACGTGGCCGTCGTGCTCGACCTGGAGCGGCAGCGCGAAGTAGGGGTACGGCGCAGCCTCCGGCCCCGGCGCGTCTCCCGCCTCGCGCTCCGCCACGGGATAGCCCGCCACCTCGTCGTACACCGCACGCAGCGCATCCGACCTGACCAGCGCGATCTGGCGTTCCATCTGCGCCAGGAGATGCCCGCGCCACTCCCGCAGATTGCGGATCCGCGGCGCCAGCCCCTCCGGGTGGAGGGTGATGCGCATCGCGTTCAGCGGCGGCGTGAGGAGATGCTCGGGCAGGCCGTCGAGCAGCATCGTGATCCCCCGGTTCGCGGCGACCACGGTGTACGAACCGTCGACGACGAGGGCGGGGTACGGCTCGTATCCCGCCAGCAACTGCTCGATGCCCTCGCGCAGGGCGCCCAGCGCCGGATCGTCGAGCGGAGTCTCTGCGTACTGAGGGGCGTAACCCGCCGCCAGCAACAGGGCGTTGCGCTCCCGCACGGGTACGTCGAGGTGTTCGGCCAGGCGCAGCACCATCTCCTCGCTCGGACGCGACCTGCCCGTCTCGACGAAGCTGATGTGCCGGGCCGACGAACCGGCGCGCAGCGCCAGCTCCAGCTGGCTCAGCCGGCGCCGCTCACGCCAGCCGCGCAGCAGCGCGCCCACACCCTTGTCGACTGCGACCGTTGTCATGGGACAAGACGGTAACCGACATGCGGGTGCGCCGTCCGAGCGCCAATTCGGACCGGAAGGTGGGAGGCTGATCAGCAGCACCGGCAAACACCGCATCCTGGAGGGAGCTTCGCCATGGCCACTGAGCCGCTGTCGCAGAAGGAGATCGAGGACCGTCTCCGCGAACTCCCCGGCTGGTCGCTGGACGACAACCGGATCGCCCGTACGTACCGGCTCGGCACGCACTTCGCGGCCGCCGCACTGGTCGTCCACGTCGCCGGGATCCAGGACGAGCTGGACCACCACTCCGACCTGACGCTCGGTTACAACACCGTGGCGCTGGCCGTGAACACGCACAGCGCGGGAGGCGCCGTCACCGACCTCGACTTCGAGCTCGCCCGCCGGGTCGAGGACATCGCGCCGGGACACGGCGCGAGCTGAGGCCATCGCCGTCGGCGGAGAAGGCCTGCTCCCAGCGGGCCGTGGTGTCGCTGATGCCGGATGAAGCCGAAGTCGTTCATGAGCGGTCGCCCGTGGTGCCCTCGGGGAGGGTGTCGGCGATGTACGCGTCGAGATCGGGCGCGGCCGGGTCCGCGAGCATGTGCCGCACCCAGGCGTCGCGTTCGTGCAGGATCGGCGGCAGCTCCCAGACGCAGCCGATCCACGGGGAAGTCGTCTTGATGAAGTGGGTGGGGTCCAGGTCCGGGCAGCCCAGCGCGGGCTGGCCCGCCGCCGCGCCGCCGAAGTGCAGGACGTTGTCCCACACCCAGCTGTACGCGTTGAGGTACGCCCCGCTGTCCCCGCCGCGGTGCAGGACGACGAACGTCGCCGGCGGTGTGCCGTCGGGCTCGGGCAGCAGGCTGGGGAGGATCGCGTACGCGGCCTTCTCCACCTCGGGATCGATCCCGGCCGGGTCGGCGGTGACGTGGTAGCGCTTGATGCGGCGGCCGCCGATTTCGAGGGGCGGCGGCACCCGCAGCAGTTTCTCCGTAAAGGTCATGGCGGGAAGGTAGAGCCACTCCACTGACACCTTCTGTCAGTGGAGTGCGGCAGACTTCCGGCATGCGTGCGAGCCGCCTCGTCCAGATCCTGCTGCTGCTCCAGACCCGGGGCCGGATGACCGCTGCCCGGCTCGCGGAAGAGCTGGAGGTGTCGGTACGTACCGTGTACCGCGATGTCGAGGCTCTGCACGCCGCCGGTGTCCCGCTGTACGGCGACGCCGGGCACGCCGGCGGCTACCAACTCCTCGCGGGCTACCGGACCCGGCTCACCGGCCTCACCACCGACGAGGCCGAGGCGCTCTTCCTCTCGGGCATACCGGGGCCCGCCGCCGAACTCGGTCGTACGGATCTCACCGCGCGGCGCCGCCCGGCTCACCGGGGCTGCCGCCGAAGCCGTGGCGGCCACCGGCAGGCCCGAGCCGGCCGGCGACTGGATACGGGCCGTCCTGCCCATCGAGACCACCGAACACGCGCACGGCCAGTTCCTCGGACTCGGCGCGGAGGTCGAGGTGCTGGAACCGGCCGAGCTGCGCGACCGCCTGCGGGAGACGGTGCGCGACCTCGGCGCCCTCTACGCCACGGGCGCCCCCTGACCGGCCGGTGCTCCCCGGCCGTCCCACGCCCCGGCGGCTTGCTGGAATGGCAAGAAGGTTCGCCGGAAGAGCGGTCCGGCGAGAAGGTGGACACATGACCCACACCCACAGTGACAGCCAGACCAAGAGCCACCAGCACGGTCACCACGCCACCGACTTCGACTGGGACGCGCTCGGCACGCACCTGGAGCACGAGGCGGAGGTGCACCGTCCCGTGTACGAGCAGGCCGCGGCCTGGATCGCCGGGCGCTTCCGGGGTGCGCAGGGCGTACGCCGCGTCCTGGACATCGGCAGCGGCCCCGGACTCATCACCTGCATGCTCGCCGAGGCATTCCCGGACGCGGAGGTCGTGGCCGTCGACAGTACGCCCGCGCTCCTTGAGCGCGCGCGGGCGCGGGCGGAGCGGTCCGGTCTGGGGGAGAGAGTGCGTACCGTCGTCGCCGAAGTCCCCGACGAGCTCGGTTCCTTGGGCGAGGCCGACCTGGTGTGGGCCGCCAATTCCCTGCACCACGTCGGAGACCAGCGCGCCGCCCTCACCGGCTTCGCCGGGCTGCTGCGCCCCGGCGGAACGGTGGCGCTGTTCGAGGGCGGGCTGCCGGTGCGCCGCCTGCCCCGCGACATCGGGATCGGCAGGCCGGGACTGGAGGCGCGGCTGGAGGCCGTGTCGAGCGAGCGGTTCACGCAGATGCGGGAGGCGCTGCCCGGCGCGAAGCCGGAGGTGGAGGACTGGAGCGCGCTGCTGGCCGCCGCCGGTCTCACCCCTGGCGGCAGCCGCTCCTTCCTGCTCGACCTGCCGGCTCCGCTGTCGGGCGTCGCGCGCCACCTGGTCGTCGAAAGTTTCACGCGGCTGCGGGAGGTGTTCGCCGAGCACCTGACGGCCGACGACGCGGCGACGCTGGACCGGCTGCTGGACGCGCGGGACGAGGCCGGGCTGGCCCGGCGCCGCGACGTATTCCTGCTGCAGGCGCGCACAGTGCACATCGCGCACCGCGCCTGAGCGGCGGCCGGCCGGACGCCGCGCCTACGGAGTGATCACCGGCTCCAACTGCCACCACTGGCCGGGGGAGTCGGTGTCCTCCCACTGCCGCACATTCGCGCCGTCGTCCATGCTGCCCTCCGCGACTTCGAGCAGCAGCCCGCTGACGTAACTGATCAGCGTGACCGTGCCCGGCGCGTCCAGGTGCTGCTCGATGACCCACTCCTGGGCGCCGAAGTTGTTGGCCTTCCACTGCTGGACGTTGGCGCCGTTCTCGGTGGAGGCCCCGGCGACGTCGAGCCGCTTGCCGCTGGCGGCGTTCACCAGGTGGTACAGGCCGCCGCCGCTGTGCACGGCGGACACCTCCCACTGCTGCGCCGGAGCGCCGGTGTCCTTGCCCTGCTGGACGTTGGCACCGCTGCCCTTGTGGCCGCCGTACACCTCCAGGAGCAGGCCGCTGCCGACATTGCGCAGCCGGTACGGGCCTTCCTGGATGGCCTGCGGCTTCGGGGCGTCCCCGCTCATGTTCCGTACTCTTTCAGGCAGTTGGGGCATTGAGGGCTGCGGTCGGCGGCTGGCCGCGTTCGGGGCCGCGCACGGCGAACGGCGCCAACCGGATCGTACGCGAACCGGTTGGCGCCGCAGCGGTGACGCCTGTACCGCTCGGGCTCAGGCGCCGAAGTCGAAGGTCGCCGGGTCGGGGCCGAGACGCTTGCCCTCGTCGAGCGCGGCGAAGGCCGCCAGGTCGTCGGCGTCCAGCTCGAAGTCGAAAACGTCGAGGTTCTCCTCGATCCGGGACGGCGTCACGGACTTGGGGATCACGACGTTGCCGGTCTGGAGGTGCCAGCGCAGCACCGCCTGGGCCGGGGTCTTGCCGTGCTTGCGGGCCACGGCGACGACCGTCGGCACCTCGAGCAGCCCCTTGCCCTGGCCGAGCGGCGACCAGGCCTCGGTCGCGATGCCGTGCTGGGCGTGGAAGGCGCGCGAGGCCTCCTGCTGAAGCTGCGGGTGGAGCTCGATCTGGTTGACGGCCGGGACGACCGAGGTCTCGCCGATCAGACGCTCCAGGTGCTCCGGGAGGAAGTTGGAGACGCCGATCGCCCTGGCACGGCCGTCGGCGTAGATCTTCTCGAAGGCCTTGTACGTGTCCACGTACGCGTCCTTGGAGGGCAGCGGCCAGTGGATCAGGTACAGGTCGACGTAGTCCAGCCCCAGCTTCGCCAGCGAGTCGTCGAAGGCGCGCAGCGTGGAGTCGAACCCCTGCTCGGAATTCCAGAGCTTCGTCGTGACGAACAGCTCGTCGCGGGCGACACCGGAGGCGGCGATGGCCTTGCCCGTGCCCGTCTCGTTCTCGTAGATCGCGGCCGTGTCGATGGATCGGTACCCGGCCTGGATGGCTGTGCCTACCGCCTTCTCGGCCTCGTCGTCAGGCACCTGCCAGACGCCGAAACCGAGCTGGGGCATCTCGACGCCGTTGTTCAGGGTGAGGGAGGGGGCCTTGCTCACGAGCGATCGATCCTTACGTCGTCGGTTGGTACTCCCAGCGTCAACGATTACGGGGCTCCACGCATTCCCGCCGCATTCTCCGCATTACCTGATGTCCCATCAGCACGTCACCGGTACAGCGCGTCGACCTCCACCCGGTACGCCGTCTCGATCGCCTTGCGCTTGAGCTTGAGCGAGGGGGTCAGCAGCCCGTGCTCCTCGCTGAACTCGTGGGCCAGTATCCGGAACGTACGGATCGACTCCGCCTGCGAGACCAGCGTGTTCGCGGCCACCACCGCACGCCGTACCTCCATCTCCAGATCCGGGTCCCGCACCAGGTCGGCCGCGCTGAGCGGCGGCTTGTCGCGCATCTGGAGCCAGTGGTCCACGGCCTCCCGGTCGAGGGTGACGAGCGCCGCGATGTACGGCCTGTCATTGCCGACGACGAGGCACTGGGCCACCAGCGGATGCGACCGTACGCGCTCCTCGAGACCGGCCGGCGACACGCTCTTGCCGCCCGAGGTCACCAGGATCTCCTTCTTCCGCCCGGTGATCGTCAGATAGCCGTCCTCGTCCAGCGAGCCGATGTCCCCCGTGGCCAGCCAGCCGTCGCGCAGTACGGCGTCGGTGGACTTGGGGTCGTTCAGGTACCCGGCGAAGACCTGGCCGCCGCGCAGCCAGATCTCGCCGTCGTCGGCGATGTGCACGGTCGTACCGGGCAGGGGCTGCCCCACCGTGCCGAACCGGGTGCGCTCGGGCGGGTTGGCGGTCGCGGCCGCCGTCGACTCGGTGAGCCCGTACCCCTCGAAGATGGTCACGCCCGCGCCCGCGAAGAACAGGCCGAGCCGCCGCCCCATCGCCGAACCGCCGGACATCGCGTGCCGCACGCGCCCGCCCATGGCCTCGCGCACCTTCGCGTACACGGCCTTCTCGAAGAACTGGTGCTGGAGCCGCAGCGCGGCGGAAGGACCGGAGCCGGTGCCGAACGCCCGGTGCTCCTGCGCCTCGGCGTACCGCACCGCCACCTCGACGGCCTTGTCGAACGGGCCGGCCTTCCCGTCCGCCTCGGCCCTGCGCCGCGCGCCGCTGTAGACCTTCTCGAAGATGTACGGCACGGCCAGGATGAAGGTCGGCCGGAAAGCGACCAGGTCGGGCATCAGCGCGTGCGCCGCGAGCACCGGCTGGTGCCCGAGCTTGACGCGCCCCCGCACCGCCGCGACCTCGACCATCCGCCCGAAGACATGCGCGAGCGGCAGGAACAGCAGCGTCGCCGCCTCGTCGCCCGGCTTGGCACGGAACACCGATTCCCAGCGGGCCAGTACGGTGTCGGTCTCGTACATGAAGTTGGCGTGCGTGATCACACAGCCCCTGGGCCGCCCCGTGGTCCCCGACGTGTAGATCACGGTCGCCACGGAATCGGGCGTCACCGCCCGGCGGTGGCGGTGCACCACCTCGTCGTCGATATGCGCACCCGCCCGGACGAGTTCGGCCTCCGCGCCCGTGTCGAGCTGCCAGAGCCGCTTGAGCATCGGCAGCCGGTCGACGACCGAGCCGATGGTCATCGCATGGTCCTCGTGCTCGACCATGCAGGCGGTGACACCGGCGTCGTGCAGGGTCCAGAAGACCTGATCGGCGGAGGCCGTGGGATAAACCGGGACCGGCTGGGCCCCGACCGTCCACAACGCGAAGTCGAAGAGGGTCCACTCGTAGCGCGTACGGGACATGATCGCGACCCGGTCGCCGAACCGCACCCCGTGTGCCAGCAGCCCCTTGGCGACGGCCAGCACCTCGTCCCGGAACCGGCCCGCCGACACGTCGTGCCAGCACCCGTCCTCACCCTTGCGCCCGAGCACGACGCGGTGCGGATCCTCCTCCGCGTGATCGAAGACGACGTCCGCCAGCCCGCCGACCTGAGGCGCCGTCGCCATGGGTGGGACAGTGAACTCGCGCAATGACCTGCTCCTTGTGGCGCTCCGCACAGCGCCGTGACGCTACCCCAACCGAGGGTCACATGGGGAAGGCTCGGGCGCTCTTCTGACCGTGGAGTAAGTATGGTGTGGAAATCTCCACGGAATCTGTACGCCCGCTTCCCATTTCCCGTCCCGGGCCGTCCCGGATACCCGGCCGTGGCACCGGATTCCCGGTCGCCGGCAACAGGTGTGACCATGAACAGGGCCCGTACCGACCGAGAGCGAGCAAGTGGAGCAGATGAGCCGCCGCCGCACGTCGCAGTTCCAGTTCCCGTCCTGGCTGCCGGTCGATCCGTACATCCTGCTGCTCCTCGGGACGGTCGTCCTCGCGACCCTGCTGCCGGCGTCCGGCACGGCCGCCGAAGCAGTCGGCGGGGTCTCCACCGGAGCGGTCGCGCTGCTGTTCTTTCTGTACGGCGCCCGGCTCTCCACCCGCGAGGCGCTCGACGGACTGCGCCACTGGCGGCTGCACCTGACGGTCCTCATCTGTACGTTCGCGCTCTTCCCGCTGCTCGGTCTCGCGGCGAAGGGCCTCGTCCCGTACGTCCTCACGCCTGAGCTGTACGGCGGCCTCCTCTTCCTGTGCCTGGTCCCCTCGACCATCCAGTCCTCGATCGCCTTCACCTCGATCGCACGCGGCAACGTCCCGGCGGCGATCTGCGCGGGCTCCTTCTCCAGCCTCGTCGGTATCGTCCTCACCCCGCTGCTCGCGGCGCTGCTGATCGGCGGCGCCGCGGGCGGCTTTACCGCGGACTCGGTGCCGAGGATCGCCCTCCAGCTGCTGGTTCCGTTCGCCGCGGGCCAGCTGCTGCGCCGGTGGATCGGCGGGTTCCTGGTGCGGTACAAGAAGGCGCTGGGCTACGTCGACCGCGGTTCGATCCTGCTCGTCGTCTACACCGCGTTCAGCCACGGCGTGACCGAGGGCATCTGGCACCAGGTGAGCCCCGGCCGGCTCGGGGCGCTGGTGGCGGTGGAGGCGGTGCTGCTCGCGGCGATGCTGACGGTGAGCTGGTACGGGGCGAAGCGGCTCGGGTTCGACCGGGCGGACCGGATCGCGATCCAGTTCGCCGGGTCGAAGAAGTCGCTGGCGGCGGGGCTTCCCATGGCGAGCGTGCTGTTCGGGGCCGGGGCGGGCCTGGCCGTACTGCCGCTGATGCTGTTCCACCAGATGCAGCTGATGGTGTGCGCGGTGATCGCCAAACGGCGTTCGCGGGATGCGGGGCGGCCCTGCGGGGCTTTTCCCCTACCCGCCCCTTCCCGAACTGTGGCTCCGCCCCAGACCCCGGTCCTCAAGCGCCGGACGGGCTGAAAGGCTGCCGCAAGCGGCACTACCAAGCACCTCCGAGGTCTGGGGCTTGCCCCGGTTCGGGAAGGGGCGGGTAGGGGAAAAGGCAAGGCTCCGCCCCCGCGCCTGGCAAGATCGTCGAGTGACTTCCGCGATACGTCCCTTCGGGCCCCGTCCCTGCGCCCTCACCGTGTGCCGCGGCTGCTGCTGCGGCGATGCCCGCAAGAACCCCGGTACGGACCACGAAGGCCAGCTGCGCCGCCTGCGCGGCGCGGCCGCCGCCTCCGGCGGGCGGCTCGTCGTGCGTACCAGCGACTGCCTCGGCCCGTGCGGCCAGGCCAACGTCGTCGTTGTCCAGCCGTCCACCGAGGGCCGCCGCAGAGGCGGGCGCGCCGCCTGGGTCGGCTGGGCGCTGGACGACGACTGTACGGACGACATCCTGGCCTGGGTCGCGGCCGGCGGCCCCGGCGTCGCGCCACCACCGGCCACCCTCGCGCTCCAGTTCATCCCGCCCCCGGCGGAGGCCCGGCAGCGGGCCCGGCGCGGGCGGCGCTGACCGCGTCTCCACCCAGAGGCCCGGCCGGCGCAGGGGGCGCTCCCCGCCGGCCGGGCCCGTATCCGGTGTCGCGGGGCGCCTCAGACCCCGGAGTGCAGGGCGATGCGCTCGTCACCCGCGTACACGTTCATGTTCGGCCCGCGCAGGAACCCGACCAGCGTCAGACCCGTCTCGGCCGCCAGGTCCACAGCCAGCGAGGAAGGGGCCGAGACCGCCGCGAGGACCGGGATCCCGGCCATCACCGCCTTCTGCGCCAGCTCGAAGGACGCCCGCCCGGAGACCAGCAGCACCGCGCGGGCCAGCGGCAGACGGCCGTCCCGGAGCGCCCGGCCCACCAGCTTGTCGACCGCGTTGTGCCGGCCCACGTCCTCCCGTACGTCGAGCAGCTCACCCGCCTCCGAGAAGAGCGCGGCGGCGTGCAGACCCCCGGTCCTGTCGAACACCTGCTGCGCCGCCCGCAGCCGGTCGGGGAGGCCGGCGAGCAGCTCGGGCGTCAGACGGACCGGGGGAGTGTCGGCGATCGGAAAGCGGGCGGCGGTGCGTACCGCGTCGAGACTCGCCTTGCCGCACAGGCCGCACGACGACGTCGTATAGACGTTGCGTTCCAGGGTGATGTCGGGGACCGGGACGCCGGGCGCCAGCTTCACGTCCACCACGTTGTACGTGTTCGAGCCGTCCTCCTTGGCCCCCGCGCAGTACACGATCGACTGCACGTCATCGGCGGCGGCCAGCACCCCCTCGCTCACCAGGAACCCCGCCGCCAGCGCGAAGTCGTCGCCCGGCGTGCGCATCGTGATCGCGAGCGGCTTGCCGTTCAGCCGGATCTCCAGTGGCTCCTCGGCGACCAGCGTGTCCGGCCGGGCGCTCACCACCCCGTCCCTGACGCGGATGACGCGGCGGCGCTCGGTGACCCGTCCCATGGTGATCAGTCCCACTTCTTCGTGATCTTCATGATCAGCGCTGTTGTACGTGCTGGTAGCCGAACCGGCCCTTGATGCACAGGTTGCCGTGGGTCACCGGGTTGTCGTGCGGCGAGGTGACCTTGACGATCTCATTGTCCTGTACGTGCAGGGTGAGGTTGCAGCCGACGCCGCAGTACGCGCACACCGTGGTCGTCTCCGTCTGGGACTCCTCGTCCCAGGTCCCGGCCGCCCGCATGTCGAACTCCGACTTGAAGCTGAGTGCGCGACGCGGGCCGCGTCCGGGCCGAACCGTTCCGGCTTCGCCTCGTACTCCTTGATCCACTCGGCGGCGCGCGGTGTCGTGGAGAGGTCGGTGGACGAGGCGAGCAGCTCCAGCACGATCTTGCGGCTGTGGCGGGCGCGCTCGGTGTCCGTACGTACGACCATGTGGGGCTCGGCGCGGCGCGAGCAGGCCGGGGCGAGCGTACGGGCGCCTTCGACTTCGACGACGCAGAGGCGGCACGCGTTCTTGGGGGTGAGGGTGTCGCCCTGGCACAGGGTCGGGATGTCCTTGCCGGCGGGCCGGCAGGCGTCGAGGATCGTCGAGCCCTCGGGGACGCGGGTTTCCTGCCCGTCCAGGGTGAACTCGATGAGCCTGCGCGGTGGTTGAAGGGGAATCGCGGTCATTCGAAGGCTCCCAGGCGGTCGATGGCGGACTCGACGGCGTTCCAGGCGGTCTGTCCGAGACCGCAGATCGAGGCGTCCCGCATGGCCCCGCCGACCTCGCGCAGCAGCGCGATGTCGCCGGCGGCGGCAGCGCTCGTACGGTCCTTGATCCGGTGCAGTGCTTCCTCCTGGCGTACGGTCCCGACGCGGCAGGGCACGCACTGCCCGCACGACTCGTCGCGGAAGAACTCGGCGATGCGCAGGAGGATCGCGGGGAGTTCGACCGTGTCGTCGAGGACCAGGACGACTCCGGAGCCGAGGGTGGCGCCGGCGGCGCGCGTGCCTTCGAAGGTGAGCGGGATGTCGAGTTCGTCGGGGCGTACGAAGCCGCCGGCCGCGCCGCCGAGGAGGATGGCGCGCAGGGCGGGCGGCGGGCCCGCGAGTTCGAGGAGGTCGCGCAGCCGGGCGCCGAAGGGGAGTTCGTAGATGCCGGGGCGGTCGACGCTTCCCGACACGCAGAACAGTTTGGTCCCGGTGGACGACCCGGTGCCGGTACGGGCGTATGCCTCGGCCCCTTCCGTGAGGATCGGCAGCACGTTGACCAGCGTCTCGACGTTGTTGGCGGCGGTCGGCTTTCCGTTGAAGATCGCCGTCTCCTCGCCGCAGATGTACGCGCCCGCGCCGCGCCGGATCTCGATGTCGAAGGCGTAGCCGTGGCCGAGGACGTCCGGGCCGAGGAAACCGCGCAACCGGGCCTGGCCGATGGCATGGGTGAGGCGTTCGTACGCCCGCGGGTACTCACCGCGGAGGTACAGGTAACCCTGGTGGGCGCCGGTGGCGTACCCGGCGATGGTCATCGCCTCGACGAGGGCGTACGGATCACCCTCCATCAGCACCCGGTCCTTGAAGGTGCCGGGCTCGCTCTCGTCGGCGTTGCAGACCAGGTAGTGGGGGTGGTCGGGCCGGCGGGCCGTCGCCTCCCACTTCCGCCCGGTGGGGAACGCGGCACCGCCCCTTCCCACGAGCCCGGCGTCGAGTACCTCCCGGATCACCCCTGCCGGGCCGAGCGCGAAGGCGCGGCGCAGGGCGGTGTATCCGTCGGCGGCGCGGTAGCCGTCGAGGCTGTACGGGGCAACGCCGCCGATCCGCTTCAGGAGCACGAGGGCCGGGTCGCCGGCCTGGGGTACGGCGGCGGTAGCGGGAGGTTCGGGCGCGGCGCGCTCCGGGGCTCCTACGGCCGCGAGCACCGTTTCCACGGTGGCGGGGGCGAGTGCGGCGGCGGCGCGGGGACGGGGCGCGGCGGCCACTGTGCCGGTCCCGGCGGGGTGCGCCGCTCCTGTCCTGGCCACCTCGCCGTGTGGTTGCGGAGCCTCTCGTCCGGGCGCCGCAGCGCCGGGCCGTGCGGGCCCCGTGCCGGTCGCCGCAGTGCCGGGCTGCGCCGCCGCCGTCCCGACCGGTGTGGCGCCTGCGGCGGGCTCTTCCCCCACCCCGCCCCTTCCCGAAGCCAAGGGACTCCGCCCCCTGGAACCCCGGTCCTCAAGCGCCGGACGGGCTGGACTGGCGGGGCGTGCGGAGCTGCCGTGCCGACGGCTGGGCGCGCGCCCCGAACCGGCGCCCCCCTCCGGGGGTCTGGGGGCTTGCCCCCAGTTTCGGGAAGGGGCGGGTATGGGGAAAGAATCCGCCCCCGCCCCAGCCCCGGCGAACGGGGCTCCCCCGCCCTGGGGGCCCCGTCCCGGTCCGGGGTCGGGTCCGGACCCGAGCCAGGCCCCGCCCCCGTCCAGCGCACACGCCCCGCGCCCCCCTCCACCCCCGCCTGGAGCAACAACGCCGCCGGCGCCCGTTCGCACAGGCCCAGGCAGGGGCTCGGCTGTACGGACACGCCTGCCCGGGGTGCGTTCAGGCGCTCCTCCAGCGACTCGCGCACCGGCCCCGCGCCCCGTGCCGCGCAGGCCAGGAGCAGCTCGTCCACCGCCGCCCGTTCGTCGTCCGACGGCTTCGCCCCCGTGTATTTCACGTCCATGCCGGCACCTGCCTGTCGACGTCCCCGCGCAGATCCAGTTTCTCGATCCGGATGGCCGACGCCTTGAACTCCGCCGTCCCCGCGATCGGACAGTTCGCCTCGATCGTCAGCTGGTTGGTGTCGACCTCGTCGGGGAAATGCATCGTCATGAAGGCCAGCCCCGGCCGCAGCCCCGGATCGACCCACACCGGCGCGGTCACCGCGCCCCGCCGCGACGAGACCCGGACCTCCTCGCCCACCTCGACGCCGTACGCCGCCGCGTCCTCGGGACACAGCTCGATGTACTCGCCGCGCCGCAGCGGGGAAGCGCAACTCCCGCTCTGCACACCGGTGTTGTACGAGTCCAGCCGTCGCCCCGTCGTCAGCCGCAGCGGGTAGTCCTCGTCCGTCAGGTCGACCGGCGGGTCGTGGGCCACCAGGCCGAAGGGAGCGGCCGGGCCCCGCCGCTCCGGGTCCGTCTCCCACAGCCGCGCGTGCAGGAAGGTGGAAGGCAGGCGGTCCGTGTCGGGACACGGCCACTGCAACCCCTGGTGTTCCTCCAGACGGTCGTACGTCATGCCGTAGTGATCGGGGGAAAGGGCCCGCAGCTCGTTCCAGACCGCTTCCGAGTCGGCGAACTTCCAGGCGTGACCACCGTGACCCAGCCGTCCGGCCAGCGCGCAGATGATGTCGATGTCCTCGCGCGCCTCACCGGGCGGCTTCACCGCCGCCCGCACCCGCTGCACGCGCCGCTCACTGTTGGTCGTCGTACCGTCCGTCTCCGCCCACGCCGCCGTGGCGGGCAGGACCACGTCCGCCAGCTGCGAGACATCGCGCCCAGGCTCGCCGATCGAGAAGCGGGTGCCTTCCAGGTGCCGTACGACGCCGGGGGCCTCGATCTCGGTCGCGGCGTACACGACACACCCGATGGCGCGGGCCGGCGGCAGGGTCGCGCTGACGGTGCCCGCCGGGTCGACGCTCTCGATGCGGCGGCCCTCGTACGGTCCCGGCAGGCCGTGGAAGTACCACCAGGGGATGCCGTTCTGCGCGGCGATCACCGCCGTACGGTCGTGCAGGAGCGGGTGTACGAGAGGGCCCGAGCCCGCGTAGGAATTGGCCTTCAGGCCGAGGAAGACGTAGTCGACGGGCCCGACCTCGGCCGGGTCGTCGGTCGCGGCGGGCCGCGCGGTGAAGTGGCCGCGGGGGCTGAGCACCCGGACGCCGCCCTGGCGCATGGCCGTGAGGTGCGGGCCGCGGGCGATCAGATGGACCTCGGCGCCCGCGCGGTGGAGCGCGGCCCCGACATACGCGCCGATGGCTCCGGCGCCGACAACTGCGACTTTCACGGAGCTCTCCGATCGCTGAGGGACCGAGTGAGGGGGAGCGGGAAGGGTCGACAGAATATTGTCTACAGTATGCCTCGGGCCGGTCAAGGCCCGCCGTCGGCAGGAAGCTCCAAAGAGTCGGGGGCGAATCCTGTCGGTTGACGTGCCGTCGTACTGGTGAGTCACAAAGAAGACTGGACCGTTCCGACTGTCCGCAAAGAGGGGTGGAACCGCCAATGACCGGCTCACGAGTCGTCGCGCTCGGGCACTATCAGCCTGCCAAGGTGCTCACGAACGACGATCTGACGGCCATGGTCGACACCAGTGACGAGTGGATCACCAGCCGGGTCGGCATCAGGACCCGCCATGTCGCGGGCCCCGACGAGCCCGTGGACGAGCTGGCCGCGCACGCCGGAGCCAAGGCCCTCGCCTCCGCGGGTCTCACCCCTGCCGACATCGACCTCGTCCTGGTCGCCACTTCCACCGCGATCAACCGCTCCCCGAACATGGCCGCCCGCGTCGCCGCCCGCCTCGGCATGGGCTCGCCCGCGGTGATGGACCTCAACGTCGTCTGCTCGGGCTTCACGCACGCCCTCGCGACGGCCGACCACGCCGTACGGGCCGGATCCGCCACCCGCGCGCTGGTTATCGGCGCCGACAAGATGGCCGAGATCGCCGACTGGACCGACCGCACCACCTGCGTGCTCGTCGGCGACGGCGCGGGCGCCGCGGTCGTCGAGGCGTGCGCCGAGGACGCGGAGCCGGGGATCGGCCCGGTGCTCTGGGGCTCGGTGCCGGAGATGGGTCACGCCGTACGCATCGAGGGCACGCCCCCGCGCTTCGCCCAGGAGGGCCAGTCCGTCTACCGCTGGGCCACCACCCAGCTGCCGCCCATCGCGCGCAAGGTGTGTGAGCGGGCCGGCGTGACGCCCGAGGAGCTGGCGGCGGTCGTCCTGCACCAGGCGAACCTGCGGATCATCGAGCCCGTCGCGCAGAAGATCGGCGCGGTGAACGCGGTGATCGCCCGCGATGTCGTCGACTCGGGCAACACCTCGGCGGCCAGCATCCCGATGGCGCTGTCCAAGCTGGTCGAGCGCGGCGAGATCGAGTCCGGCGCGCCCGTGCTGCTCTTCGGTTTCGGCGGCAATCTCTCGTACGCGGGCCAGGTCATCCGCTGCCCCTGATCCGTCCCCTCCGCCATGAGTCCGGGCCCCGGCGCGACAGCACCGGGGCCCTTACCCGAACGCGATCAGTAGACTGTAGACGATAGCCAATCCACATGTCAGCGCTCGCCGATGTTTGCCCGAAGGGGGACACCGCGATGTTGTCCGCAGGACTGCCGCACGGGACCGTACCCAAGCTGGAGAGGCCCGGACCACTCCGTGAGCGCGTGTACGAGGCGCTGCTCGAACTCATCACGACCCGGGCCCTGCGGCCCGGCCGGCACCTGATCGAGAGCGAGCTCGCCGGACACCTCGGGGTCTCCAGGCAGCCGGTGCGTGAGGCGTTGCAGCGGCTCAACACGGAGGGGTGGGTCGATCTGCGGCCCGCGCAGGGCGCGTTCGTCCACGAGCCCACCGAGGAGGAGGCAGACCAGCTGCTCTCCGTACGTACCCTCCTTGAGGCGGAAGCGGCCAGGCTCGCCGCCGCCCACGCGGGTTCCGCCGGGATCGCCGCGCTCGAAGAGGTGTGCGCGCGGGGCGAGCAGGCTGTCGCGGACGACGACGTGGACCTCGCCGTGTCGCTCAACGCCCAGTTCCACGCCAAGGTCATGGAGCTGGCGGGCAATGTCGTCCTCACCGAACTGGCGGCGCAGGTCGGCCGGCGCGTCCGCTGGTACTACACGCCGGTCGCCCGGCAGCGCGGCAAGCAGTCCTGGATCGAGCACCGTGCGCTGATCGCGGCGATCGCGGACCGCGACGAGCAGCGCGCCACCGAGATCATGCGTGCCCACACGGAACACACCCGCACGACGTACCACGAGCGCGTGGCGCAAGGGTGATCGCGTACGGCCCCAAGGGAGGCTGAAGGCCGCTCAGTTGTGGACGGCTCCGGCTTTGTCCTCGGTGTGGAGAAAGTTGTAGTGGATTGCTGCGCAACTTCTTCCCACTTCCGGCAGCCGCTGCTACGTTCCCCTCCAAAGCCCGGCAGTGAACGGCCGATGAGGCAGGGAGGGGCACGTGAGACGGATGACGGCTCGACCCGCGAACGCGCATCAGGCGCGACTGCTCCGCCTGCTGCGCGACGGCGGGCCCAACTCCCGTGCCCAGCTCGGCGATCAGATCGATCTCTCCCGTTCCAAACTCGCCGTCGAGGTCGACCGGCTGCTCGACACCGGTCTGGTCGTCGCCGACGGCCTCGCCGCCTCGCGCGGCGGCCGCCGCTCGCACAACATCCGGCTCGCACCCGCCCTGCGTTTCCTGGGCATCGACATCGGCGCCACCTCGATCGACGTGGCCGTCACCAACGCGGAGTTGGAGGTACTCGGTCACCTCAACCACCCCATGGACGTACGGGAGGGCCCGGTCGCGGTCTTCGAGCAGGCCCTCGCCCTCGCCGCCAAGCTCAAGGCGTCCGGCCTCGCCGAGGGCTTCGACGGGGCCGGCATAGGTGTGCCGGGCCCGGTCCGCTTCCCGGAGGGTGTGCCGGTCGCGCCGCCGATCATGCCGGGCTGGGACGGTTTTCCCGTACGCGAGGCACTCAGCCAGGAACTGGGCTGCCCCGTCATGGTCGACAACGACGTGAACCTGATGGCGATGGGGGAGCAGCACGCGGGCGTCGCACGCTCGGTGGGCGACTTCCTCTGCGTCAAGATCGGCACCGGCATCGGCTGCGGCATCGTCGTCGGCGGCGAGGTCTACCGGGGTACGACCGGCAGCGCCGGCGACATCGGCCACATCCAGGTCGAACCGGACGGCCGCGCTTGCGCCTGCGGCAACAAGGGCTGCCTGGAAGCCCACTTCAGCGGCGCCGCGCTCGCCCGCGACGCCGAGGACGCGGCCCGCTCCGGCCGCTCACCGGAACTGGCCGCGCGGCTGGAAACGGCGGGACGGCTCACGGCCGCCGACGTCGCCGCGGCCGCCGCCGCCGGCGACGCCACCTCGCTCGACCTCATCCGCGAGGGCGGAAACCGTGTCGGCCAGGTCATCGCCGGACTCGTCAGCTTCTTCAACCCCGGGCTCGTGGTGATCGGCGGCGGGGTGACCGGCCTCGGCCACACCCTGCTCGCCAGCGTCCGTACCCAGGTCTACCGCCAGTCGCTGCCGCTCGCGACCGGCAACCTGCCCATCGTCCTGGGCGAGCTGGGGCCCGCCGCCGGCGTGATCGGCGCGGCCAGGCTCATCAGCGACCACCTGTTCTCGCCTGCCTGAGCCTCTGGCCGGCAAGTAATACGGCACCACCCCCGCTCTTTCGGCCGGGGGTCCGGGGGTTGTCCCCGGAACAGCACAGCGCCCTGCTCGCTCACCGGCCGCCGCACCAGCCGAGGGGAACCGTCATGGCACCACCACAAGCAGCCCCAGCCCCAGCCCCACCCCTTCTTCTCACGATGTCCGGCATCACCAAGTCCTTCCCCGGCGTCCGCGCCCTCGACGGCGTGGACCTGGAGGTCCAGGCGGGCGAGGTCCACTGCCTGCTCGGCCAGAACGGCGCCGGCAAGTCCACCCTCATCAAGGTCCTCGCCGGCGTGCACCAGCCCGACGGCGGCGAGATCACCTGGCAGGGCGGCGCGGTCACCCTCAAGTCGCCCATCGCCGCCATGCGACTCGGCATCGCCACCATCTACCAGGAACTCGACCTGGTGGAGGGCCTGTCGGTCGCCGAGAACATCTTCCTCGGCCACGAGCCGACCACCGCCGGCTTTGTCGTACGCGGCAGGGAGGCCCGCGCCTCCGCTACCGCCCTCCTCAAGCGGCTCGGTCACTCCGAGATCGACGCGGGCAGCCTGGTCGGCTCGCTGTCCGCCGCCCAGCAGCAGATCGTCTCCATGGCGCGGGCGCTCTCCCACGACGTACGCCTCATCGTGATGGACGAGCCGTCCGCCGCCCTCGACCCGGACGAGGTCGACAACCTCTTCCGGATCGTCGCGGGGCTCACCGCGGACGGCGTCGCCGTCGTCTACATCTCCCACCGGCTCGAAGAGATCCGCCGCATCGGCGACCGCGTGACCGTGCTCAAGGACGGACGCGCGGTCGCGGTCGGACTGCCCGCCAAGAGCACCCCGACGCGTGACGTCGTCGCGCTGATGACGGGCCGCGATGTCGAGTACGTCTTCCCCGGGCGACCCGCGGGTGACCCACCACGCGCCGAGCCCGTCCTACGGGTCGAAGGCCTCGCCAGGGAAGGGGAGTTCGCGCCTCTCGACCTCGACATCCGCCCCGGCGAGATCGTCGGCCTCGCCGGGCTCGTCGGCTCCGGGCGCTCGGAAGTCCTGGAGACGATCTACGGGGCGCGCAAGCCCACCGCCGGGCGCGTACTCATCGACGGGCGCCCCCTGCGCCCCGGCAGCGTCCGCGCCGCCGTCCGCGCCGGCATCGGGCTCGCCCCCGAAGAACGCAAGGCCCAGGGCCTGCTGATGCTCGAATCCGTCACCCGCAACGTGTCCGTGTCCACCCTGGCCCGCTTCTCGCGCGGCGGCTGGCTCGACCGTACGGCCGAACGCGAGGCCGCTCAGACCGCCACCCGCGAACTGTCGCTGCGCCCCGACAACCCCGACGCCCGCATCAGCACCCTGTCCGGCGGCAACCAGCAAAAAGCCGTACTCGCCCGCTGGCTGCTGCGCGGCTGCCGCGTCCTGCTGCTCGACGAGCCGACGCGCGGCGTCGACGTCGGGGCGCGCGCCGAGCTGTACGCCGTGATCCGCGGGCTGGCCGACGAAGGCCTCGCCGTTCTCCTCGTATCCAGCGAAGTCCCGGAAGTCCTGGGCCTCGCCGACCGGGTGCTGGTGCTCAGGGAGGGGCGCGTCGTCCACACGGCGCCCGCCCGGGAGCTCGACGAGCACCGCGTACTCGACCTCGTGATGGAAGGGAGCCCGACACCATGACGCAGCCTGCATCGCCGGCGCAGCGACAACAGCAGCAGGACGGACCCGTGGTCACCACCGCCAAGACGCCCACGCGGCAGTCGGCCTGGCACAGGCTCGGGCTGCGCCTCGACATGCGTAACCTGTCGTTGCTCGGCGTACTCGCCGTCCTCGTCGCGGTCGGCGGGCTCACCAAGCCCGAGCAGTTCCTGGACAGCAGCAACCTCCAGCTCGTCCTCACCCAGGCCTCCGTCATCGGCGTCGTCACCGTCGGCATGACCTTCGTCATCACCAGCGGCGGCATCGACCTCTCGGTCGGCGCGATCGTGGCGCTCGCCTCGGTGTGGGCGACGACGCTCGCGACCCAGGAGTACGGCTTCGCGGGCATCCTCTTCACGGCGGTGGTCGTCGGCCTCGCCTGCGGTCTCGTCAACGGGCTGCTCATCGCCTACGGCGGGATGGTGCCGTTCATCGCGACGCTCGCCATGCTGGCGTCGGCCCGCGGACTCGCCCTCCAGATCACCGACGGCAAGACGCAGATCGTCACCGTCAACTCCGTACTCGACCTCGGCATCCCGGACTCGTACGTCCTGGGCATACCGCCCCTCGTCCTCGTTTTCGCCGTCGTCACCGTAGTCGGCTGGCTGCTGCTCAACCGCACCACCTTCGGGCGGCGTACGGTCGCGGTCGGCGGCAACGCGGAAGCGGCCAGGCTCGCCGGCATCGACGTACGCCGACAGCGCCTCTACCTCTACCTGCTGTCCGGACTGTGCTGCGGAATCGCGGCCTTCCTCCTCATCGTCCTGTCAGGCTCGGGGCAGAACACCAACGGGAACCTGTACGAGCTCGACGCCATCGCCGCGGCCATCATCGGCGGGACGCTGCTCAGCGGCGGCCGGGGCACGATCGTCGGTTCCGTACTCGGTGTCCTGGTCTTCACCACGATCACCAACATCTTCGCGCTCAACAACCTGCAGAGCGACGTACAGCAGATCGCCAAGGGCGCGATCATCGTCGCCGCCGTACTGGTCCAGCGCCGCACAGCGCGCGACGGCGAGACCTGACCTCGTACCGCTTCTCCTCTCCCCTTTTTCTCCCCCTTTCTCCCGTAAGGCCTGACCTGAAGGGTTGGAACCGTCATGCCAGAAACCAGTCGCAGAGGACTGCTCTTCGGTACCGCGGCCGTGTCCGCCGGCGCCCTGCTCACCGCCTGCACCAGCAATGAACCCAAGACGAAGGGCACGGCCGCCGACAACCAACCGGCCGCCACCGATGACAAGCCGGGCAAGAAGGTCACCATCGGGTTCGCGGGCCCGCAGGCCGACCACGGGTGGCTCAACGCCATCAACGAGAACGCCAAGTCGCGCGCCGAGAAGTACTCCGAGGTGACCCTGGAGATCACCGAGGGATCCAACGACACCGCCGCGCAGATCGGCCAGGTCCAGACGCTGATCAACAAGAAGGTCGACGTACTGGTGATCCTGCCGGCCGACGGCAAGGCCCTCACCCAGGTCGGCCTCCAGGCGATGAAGGCCGGCATCCCCGTCATCAACCTGGACCGCATCTTCGCCTCGCCGCAGGCATACCGTTGCTGGATCGGCGGCGACAACTACGGCATGGGCCTCAACGCGGGCAACTACATCGGCGAGCAGCTCAAGGACAAGCCGAACGCCAAGGTGGTGGAGCTCGCGGGACTCGACAACCTGGAGCTCACCAAGCAGCGCAGCCAGGGCTTCGCGGATGCCCTCAAGAACTACCCCAATGTCAAGCGCGTAGCCCGCCAGGCCGCCGACTTCACCGTCGAGTCGGGCCAGGCCAAGATGGCGCAACTGCTCCAGGCGCAGAAGCAGTTCGACGCACTGTGGAACCACGACGACGACCAGGGCGTGGGCGCCCTGCGGGCCATCCAGCAGGCCGGGCGCGACGACTTCCTTATGGTCGGCGGGGCGGGTGCCAAGGCCGCGATGGACGCCATCAAGGCCGACAACAGTGTGCTGAAGGCCACCGTCCTCTACCCGCCGACCATGGCCGCCTCCGCCATCGACCTGGCCCGCGCGCTCGGCCAGGGCAAGGGCGTCGGTGGCATGGCGGAGCTGGAGATCCCGGCCTCGATCACCCTCTACTCGGCCGTCGTCACGAAGGACAACGTCGACGAGTACCTGCCGACGGGCTTCAGCTGACCGGGCCGCCCGCCCGCCCCCACCGTGCGAGTGACCAGTTCGACGAGGAGGAATCCGTATGGCCCTCAGGGAAGAGACGGAGACAGAGGCCGCCACCGGAGAAACGCCGGTCGGTGCTCCGGCCGGTGCGTCGCCACCGGCACTCGGTGTCGGCATGGTCGGATACGCGTTCATGGGAGCCGCCCACTCGCAGGGCTGGCGCACCGCGGGCCGCGTCTTCGACCTGCCGGCGCGGCCGGTTCTCGCGGCCGTCTGCGGACGCGACGGCAAGGCCGTACGCGCCGCGGCGGACAAGCACGGCTGGGCGGCGGCGGAGACCGACTGGCGCGACCTCATCGCCCGCGACGACGTGCACATCGTCGACATCTGCACCCCGGGGGACAGCCACGCGGAGATAGCGGTCGCCGCGCTCGACGCGGGCAAGCACGTGCTGTGCGAGAAGCCGCTGGCCAACTCGGTCGCCGAGGCGGAGGCCATGACGGCCGCCGCCGGGCGTGCCCGCGCGCGGGGGCAGGTGGCGATGGTGGGCTTCAACTATCGCCGGGTGCCCGCCATGACGTACGCCCGCCGGCTGATCGCGGAGGGCAGGCTCGGGGCGCTCAGGCACGTACGGGTCACCTATCTCCAGGACTGGCTCGTCGACCCGGACTTCCCGCTGACCTGGCGGCTGCAGCGGGAACACGCGGGCTCCGGTGCGCTCGGCGACCTGGGCGCGCACATCGTGGACCTCGCGCAGTACCTGGCGGGGGAGCCGCTGGTGGGAGTCTCGGCCATGACGGAGACGTTCGTACGGTCGAGGCCGCTGCCGGCGGGTGCGTCGGCCGGGCTTTCGGCGGGCGGGGGCGGCGCCGCCGAACGCGGTCCGGTCACCGTCGACGACTCGGCGCTCTTCACCGGGCGGCTGGCTTCGGGGGCTCTGGCCTCCTTCGAGGCGACGCGGATGGCGGCGGGCCGCAAGAACGCGCTCCGTATCGAACTCAATGGTGAGCGCGGCTCGCTGGCCTTCGACCTGGAGCGGCTGAACGAACTGTCCTTCCACGACCACACCGAGCCCGCCGCCTCTTCCGGCTTCCGGCGCATCCTGGTGACGGAGCCGGAGCATCCGTACCTGGAGGCGTGGTGGCCGCCCGGCCACGCCCTGGGGTACGAGCACACCTTCGTCCACCAGGCACGCGACCTGCTGCACGCCATCGCCACCGGCACCGACCCGGAGCCGTCCTTCGCGGACGGGCTGCAGGTGCAGCGGGTGCTGGCGGCGGTGGAGGAGAGCGCCGAGAAGAACGCGGTCTACACCCCCGTACTCCCCGCACCGCAGGCACTGTAGGAGGGCTGTCACGCATGCCACGACCATTCACACTCTTCACCGGCCAGTGGGCCGACCTGCCGCTGGAGGAGGTCTGCCGGCTGGCCCGCGACTTCGGCTACGACGGCCTGGAACTCGCCTGCTGGGGTGACCACTTCGAGGTCGACAAGGCGCTGGGCGACCCGGGCTATCTGGACGGTCGCCGGGCGCTGCTCGACAAGTACGGCCTGAAGTGCTGGGCGATCTCCAACCACCTGGTCGGCCAGGCCGTCTGCGACGCGCCGATCGACGAGCGTCACCAGGCGATTCTGCCGTCGCGGATCTGGGGCGACGGCGAGCCCGAGGGCGTACGGCAGCGGGCCGGGGCCGAGATGGCGGACACGGCCAGGGCGGCGGCGGCCTTCGGTGTCCGTACGGTCATCGGCTTCACCGGGTCTTCGATCTGGCACCTGGTGGCGATGTTTCCGCCCGTGCCGCCGCACATGATCGAGCGCGGTTACGAGGACTTCGCCGAGCGCTGGAACCCGGTCCTGGACGTCTTTGACGCGGAGGGCGTGCGTTTCGCGCACGAAGTACACCCGAGTGAGATCGCGTACGACTACTGGACGACGCAGCGGGCGCTGGAGGCGGTGGGGCACCGGCCGGCCTTCGGGCTGAACTTCGACCCGAGCCACTTCGTCTGGCAGGACCTGGACCCGGTCGGCTTCCTCTACGACTTCCGCGACCGGATCTACCACGTCGACTGCAAGGAGGCCCGCAAGCGCCTCGACGGGCGCAACGGCCGGCTCGGCTCGCACCTGCCGTGGGGGGATCCGCGGCGCGGCTGGGACTTCGTGTCGGCCGGACACGGGGACGTTCCGTGGGAGGACGTATTCCGGATGCTGCGCTCGATCGGGTACGAGGGGCCGGTGTCGGTGGAGTGGGAGGACGCGGGAATGGACCGCCTGACGGGCGCGCCCGAAGCCCTTGCCACGCTGAAGCGCTACGACTTCGACCCCCCGACGGCGTCGTTCGACGCGGCGTTCGGGGGCGCGGACTAGACCCTGGGGCGCTGCCCCCGCGCTGCGGCAAAATCCAGCCCGTCCGGCGTTTGAGGACACGCCCGTAGGGCGTCCGGGGTCTGGGGACTGCCCCCCCCGCGGCGGAGCCGCAAAATGTCACAGCGGGAAGGGGCGGGTAGGGGAAAGCCCCCGCAGGGCGGCCCGGCGTAACGCACCGCCGCCGGGGCGGTCCCCGCTGCCCCCGGCCGCTTTGTCCTGCGGCGGGAGAAAGTTCAACTTACCCGCCGCGCAAGGTCTTTCCGTTCCAGACGAACGCGGCTACCGTCCCTGAGGTGTACAGGACATGAGTCCGGTTCCGGCATGACGGCGCATCCCGGTTCCGGTTCCCCTCATCACAGAGCTTCCCCGCCCGGCACCGGTGCAGGACGAGCACCGCCCGGCCCACTCCCGGAGGACACTCGTGCACAGGAAACGGCTCAGAGCCGGATCGGCCCGAAAGACCCTCGCGCTCCTCACCGGCAGCCTCCTGGCCGCCACCTCACTCGTACTCACCCCCACCCTCTCCACAGCCGCCGAGAAGCCGGCACCGGGCAGCGGCGCGGACCCCTCCGCCGCCACCGAAGCCGTCGCCGCCGAGGACTTCCAGCAGGTCACCCTCGCCAAGGGCGAGCCCGAGACGGGCGAGCCCATGTCGCTCGCCGTGCTCCCCGACCGCAGCGTCCTGCACACCTCGCGCGACGGCGAGCTCCGCATGACCGACGCCGCCGGCAACACCCGCGTCGTCGGCAGCATCCCGGTCTACTCGCACGACGAAGAGGGCCTCCAGGGCATCGGCATCGACCCGGAGTTCAGCGAGAACCGGCGGATCTACCTCTACTACGCGCCCCCGATGGACACCCCGGCAGGCGACGCCCCCAACGAGGGCTCCGCCGCCGACTTCGCGAAGTACGACGGCGTCAACCGGCTCTCACGCTTCGTACTCAAGGCCGACGGCACGCTCGACAACGCCAGCGAGAAGAAGATCCTCGACGTACCCGCCACCCGTGGCATCTGCTGCCACGTCGGCGGCGACATCGACTTCGACGCGCAGGGCAACCTCTACCTGTCGACCGGCGACGACTCCAACCCCTTTGCCTCCGACGGCTTCACCCCCATCGACGAACGCCCGAACCGCAACCCGGCGTACGACGCACGCCGCACCTCCGGCAACACGAACGATCTGCGCGGGAAGATCCTCCGTATCAAGGTGAACGACGACGGCTCGTACGCGGTTCCCGAGGGCAACCTCTTCGCCCCCGGCACCGCCAGGACGCGCCCCGAGATCTACGCCATGGGCTTCCGCAACCCCTTCCGCTTCAGCGTCGACAAGCCCACCGGCGTGCTGTACGTCGGCGACTACGGCCCCGACGCCGGCGCCGCCGACCCCAAGCGCGGCCCGGCCGGACAGGTCGAGTTCGCCCGCGTCACCAAGCCCGGCAACTTCGGCTGGCCCTTCTGCACCGGCAAGAACGACGCCTACGTGGACTACGACTTCGCGACGAAGGAGTCCGGCGCCAAGTTCGACTGCGCCGCCCCGAAGAACACCTCGCCGCACAACACCGGCCTGACCGACCTGCCGCCCTCCGAGGAGGCCTGGATCCCGTACGACGGCGGATCGCTCCCGGAGTTCGGCACCGGCTCGGAGTCCCCGATGGGCGGCCCCGTCTACCGGTACGACGCGAACCTCGACTCCCCGGTGAAGTTCCCCGAGGCGTACGACGGCGACTTCTTCGCCGGCGAGTTCGGCCGGCGCTGGATCAAGCGCATCGAGCACGACGCGAACGGCGCCGTACAGTCCATCAACCCCGTGCCGTGGACCGGCACCCAGGTCATGGACTCGGCCTTCGGCCCCGACGGCGCGCTGTACGTCCTGGACTACGGCACCGCCTGGTTCGGCGGCAACGAGCACTCCGGTCTCTACCGCATCGAGAACGCCACCAGCGGCCACTCGCCCGTCGCGGAAGCCGCGGCCGACAAGACGTCCGGCCAGGCGCCCCTGCGCGTGAAGTTCTCCTCCGCCGGGACGGCCGACTCCGACGGCGACGCCCTGAAGTACTCCTGGACCTTCGGCGACGGTGGTACGTCGACGGCGGCCAACCCCACCTACACGTACAAGAAGAACGGCACGTACACCGCGACCGTCACCGCCAAGGACACCACCGGGCGGACCGGTTCGGCGAGCGTGCGGATCGTCGTCGGCAACACCGCGCCCAAGGTGACACTCGAACTGCCCGGTGACGGCCGGCTCTTCACCTTCGGTGACGAGGTGCCGTTCAAGGTGAAGGTCACCGACGCGGAGGACAGCATCGTCGACTGCTCGAAGGTCAAGGTGTCCCACTTCCTCGGCCACGACAGCCACGGCCACAAGATCACCGAGGCGTTCGGCTGCAGCGGCACCATCAAGACCATCGCGGACGGCGAACACGACCCGAACGCCAACATTTTCGGGGCCTTCGACGCCGAGTACACCGACAAGGGCGCCGGCGGCCAGGCTCCGCTGACCACCCACGACCAGGCCGTCACACAGCCCAAGCACCGCCAGGCCGAGCACTACTCCAGCCAGAGCGGCACAGCACCACAGAGCAAGCCGACCGCGCACGGCGGCAAGACCGTCGGTGACATCCACAACGGTGACTGGATCGCCTTCAAGCCCTACCGGGTCGGCGACGCCACCTCCCTCACCGCGCGCGTCTCGTCGGGCGGAGCGGGCGGCACGCTGGAAGTACGAACCGGATCGCCCGACGGCAAGCTCATCGGCTCCACCGTCGTCCCCGTCACCGGCGGCTGGGACGTCTTCCAGGACATCACCACCACCATCAAACGGCCCCCGGCCGGGACCACCACCCTCTACCTCCTCTTCAAGGGCGGCGCCGGAGCCCTCTACGACATCGACGACTTCACCTTCTCCACGGCGAAGGGCGACGCCACCCCCAAGAAGCGGGTCCTGGTCTTCTCCAAGACCGCCGGCTTCCGCCACGACTCCATCGCGGCGGGCATCACCGCCCTCAAGGAACTCGGCGCGCAGCGCGGCCTCGCCGTGGACGCCACCGAGGAAGCGAAGCAGTTCACACCCGAGAACCTCGCGCGCTACGACGCGGTCGTCTTCCTCTCCACGACCGGTGACGTCCTGAACGCCAACCAGCAGACGGTCTTCGAGCAGTACGTCGCCGACGGCGGCGGCTACCTGGGCATCCACGCCGCGGCCGACACCGAGTACGACTGGAAGTTCTACGGCGGACTCGTCGGCGCGTACTTCCACTCGCACCCGCAGATCCAGAAGGCGACCGTGCGCGTCGAGGACCACGACCACCCCGCCACCGCGCACCTGGACAGCGGCTGGGAGCGCACCGACGAGTGGTACAACTACCGCACCAACCCGCGTGAGCAGGCCCGCGTCCTGGCCACCCTCGACGAGACCAGCTACACCGGCGGCACCATGAAGGGCGACCACCCGATCGCCTGGTGCCAGCCGTACGAGGGCGGGCGGTCCTTCTACACCGGCGGCGGACACACCAAGGACTCGTACGCCGAACCGGCTTTCCGCAAGCACCTGCTGGGCGGAATGCTCTACGCCACCGGGATCGCCAAGGCCGACTGCAAGCCCTCGAAGGGATACCGGTCGATCTTCAACGGCGAGACCCTGGAAGGGTGGAAGCAGGCGGGTCCCGGCTCCTTCGAGATCAAGGACGACCGCACGCTGAACTCCGTCGGCGGCATGGGCCTGCTCTGGTACCAGGCCAAGGAGCTCAAGTCGTACTCCCTGAAGCTCGACTGGAAGATGGCCGGTGACGACAACTCCGGGATCTTCGTGGGCTTCCCGGCCTCCGGCGACCCGTGGTCGGCCGTCAGCAAGGGGTACGAGATCCAGATCGACGCGACGGACGCCCCCGACCGCACCACCGGGTCCGTGTACGGCTTCAAGGCGGCGAACATCGCCGCGCGGGACGCCGCGCTCAACCCGCCCGGGGAGTGGAACTCGTACGAGATACGGGTCGAGGGAGAACGGCTCCGCGTCTTCCTCAACGGCGTGAAGATCAACGACTTCACGAACACCGACCCGGCGCGCAGCCTGGCCCAGGGCCACATCGGCATCCAGAACCACGGCGCCGACGACCAGGTCTCCTTCCGCAACATCAAGGTCAAGGAGCTGCCCGCGGGCTCCTAGACCGACCAGCGGTACCGCCAGGACCGGCGGCGGGCGGGAGCACGCCGAGCCCCCGCCCGCCGTCTTCTGGACCTCCCCATCTCTCCAGCTATCCATCTCTCCGGCAGGGAGGCAGCCCGTGACCACCACCCCATCCGAAGGCACTACGGCGCACACGGCACGGACCGGCGTGTGGTTCGTCGGAGCACGCGGTTCGGTCGCCACGACCGCCGTCGCGGGCTGCGCGGCACTCACCGCGGGCCTGCACGCGGCGGACGGCATGGTCACCGAGACACCGCCGTTCGCGGGGAGCGGCCTGGCGCCGCTCTCCTCGCTCGTCTTCGGCGGGCACGACACGGTGAGCTGCCCCCTGCCCAAACGGGCCGAGGAGCTGGAGGCCGGCGGCGTCCTGCCGCACGGCCTGTCCTCGGCCGTACGCAGCGAACTGGCGGCGGCGGACCAGGAGATCAGGACCGGCGGCCCGCTGCCCGGCGACACGCGCGGTGAGGAGGAGCTCATCGGCACGTTCGCCGCGCACCTGCTGGACTTCGCGCGCCGGCGACGCCTCGACCGCGTCGTGGTCGTCAACGTCGCCTCGACGGAACCCGCGCCGACCGACTCCCAGTCGTCCCTCCCGCCCAGCTCGCTCTACGCGGCGGCGGCACTGCGGGCCGGCAGCCCGTACGTCAACTTCACCCCCTCCACCGGGCTGCGCGCGCCCGCCCTCCAGGACGCCCTCGCGGCCAGCGGCCTTCCCCACGCGGGACGCGACGGCAAGACGGGCCAGACGCTGCTCCGTTCCGTACTCGCCCCGATGTTCGTGCAGCGCGCTCTGTCCGTACGGGCATGGTCGGGCACGAATCTGCTCGGCGGCGGGGACGGGGCAGCGCTGGCCGACCCGGCCGCCGCGGCGGCCAAGAACGCGGGCAAGAACCGCGTCCTGGCCGACACCCTCGGCACGCTGCCGCAGGGCGACGTCCACATCGACGACGTACCGGCGCTCGGCGAGTGGAAGACGGCCTGGGACCACATCGCCTTCGCCGGGTTCCTCGGCTCCCGGATGACCCTCCAGACGACCTGGCAGGGCTGCGACTCGGCACTCGCCGCGCCGCTGGTCCTCGATCTGGCCCGGCTGCTGGCCCGCGCCCACGAGGTGGGCATCTCGGGGCCGCTGCCGGAGCTGGGCTTCTACTTCAAGGACCCGGACGGCGGCCCGGCGGCGCTGGCGGAACAGTACGAGGCGCTGCTGGCCTTCGGGGCCCGCCTGCGGGAGGCCCGATGACGGCGGGTGCTCGCCGCCTTGCCGCGTGGGCGGAACTCCTGCGGGTCTCCGCCCTGTTCACCGTCCCGGGCGACGCGGTGGCGGGCGCGGCGTCCATCGGCGTACGCCCGAACCGGGGCACGGCGCTGGCCGTCGGAGCCTCCCTGTGCCTGTACGAGGCGGGCATGGCCCTGAACGACTGGGCGGACCGCGCCGAGGACGCGGTGGACCGCCCGCACCGCCCGATCCCGTCCGGCCGCATCTCCCCGGGCGCGGCCCTGGCGGCATCGGGCGCGCTGACGGCGGCAGGCCTGGCCCTTGCCGCGGGGGCGGGACGCCGGGCGCTGGGGGTGGCCACTGGTCTGGCCGCCACGATCTGGGCGTACGACCTGCACGTGAAGCACACCGCGGCGGCGCCCGCGGCGATGGCCACGGCCCGGGCCCTGGACCTGCTCCTGGGGGCGACGGCGACGGCGACGGCGACGCGGGCCGAGGCGCGGGCGGAGCGTTTCGTTCCCCACCCCGCCCCTTCCCGGAGGCCTCACACACCGGCCGGGCTGGATGTGGCTGAAATCGCTACGCCCGGCGCGGCTGGAATTCAGCCGCGCGGCTGCCCGGAGCAGCCTCCCCTGGCACATCCGGCCCGCCCGGCGTTCGAGGACCGGGGTCCGGGGCAGAGCCCCTCACGCGGCGGAGCCGCAAAATGTCACAGTGGGAAGGGGCGGGTAGGGGAAGTGCTCCGCAGGACACGCCCGGACCTGGCGGTGGCCGTCGCTCGTGCACCCGGTGTGCGCGACGCACTGGCCGCCGCAGGCATGCTCGGCGCGCACACCTACGCCGTCACGGCGGTCTCGCGCCGCGAAACGCAGGGCGGCTCGACGGCGGCGCCACTGGCCGCGCTCGCGGCAGCCGCCGTACTGGCCACGCTGGCCGCCCGCAAGCACCCTGCTCGCCGGCATCCTGGCCGTCATCGCCTGCTGGCTGCGCGGCCTGACCGCCGGGGCCTGGCGCGCAGCACGCTGCGGAGCCGCGAATTGCCGTCCGCCCCCCACAAGGCGATCCGCGTCGCCACGCGCCTGGCGACCCCCGCCACCCTCGCGGCCATCGCCTACTTCCGCACCGCGGCCAAGCCCCTCCTCCACGCCACGCTCAACCCCTCCCCGCCGCTCACCCAGCGCGCCGTGGGTGGCGGGATCCGGGCCATGATCCCGCTGCAGGCCGCGCTCGCCGCCCGCAGCGGTGCGGTCGGGGCCGGGGCGGCGCTCATGGGGCTCGTACCCATCGCCCGGAAGCTGTCGCGAAAGGTGAGCCCCACATGACCGGCACCCCCGTCTCTACGCCCATCCGCTTCGGTTACGGCACCAACGGCCTCACCGACCTCCGTCTGGACGACGCCCTGGCCCTCCTCGCCGACCTCGGCTACGACGGTGTCGGCCTGACTCTCGACCACATGCACCTCGACCCCCGAGCTCCCGATCTCGCCGCCCGCACCCGTCAGGTGGGTCGCAGGCTGTCGCAGCTCGGCCTGGACGTGACCATCGAGACCGGCGCACGGTACGTCCTCGATCCGCGCCGCAAGCACGGCCCGTCCCTGCTCGACCCGGACCCGGCAGGCCGCGCCATCCGAGCCGAACTGCTCGTCACGGCGGTACGCGTCGCCGCCGAGCTGGGTGCCCACGCCGTGCACTGCTTCAGCGGCATCACCCCGGACGGCACTTCGCCCGACACCGCCTGGCAGCGGCTGACGGAGTCACTCGCTCCCGTCATCGACGCCGCAGCAACCGCCGGCGTTCCGCTCGCCGTCGAGCCGGAACCCGGCCACCTCCTCTCCACCCTCGCCGACTTCCACCACCTGCGCCGCATCCTCGGCGACCCGTCTCCCCTCGGCCTCACCCTCGACATCGGTCACTGCCAGTGCCTGGAACAGTCCTCGCCCGCCGACTGCGTACGCGAGGCCGCACCCTGGCTGCGGCACGTCCAGATCGAGGACATGCGTCGCGGCGTACACGAGCATCTGCCGTTCGGCGACGGTGAGATCGACTTCCCACCCGTCCTGGACGCACTCGCGGCCACCGGCTACCGGGGGCTGACGGTCGTCGAACTTCCCCGCCACTCGCACGCGGGCCCCGACCTGGCCGAACGGTCCCTCGACTTCCTGCGCAAGGCACTGCCCAGCGAACCGGACACCCTTCTCCCGGCAGGAGGCGCACGATGCTGACCGAGCTGACCAACGGCGCACCGCCCTCCGCTCTTCAGGCCGCACTCGAAGAGCAGCTCTCCGGCGCGGACCGTGCCTGGCTGCACGAGGCCCTGGCCGAAGCGGAAGCCGAAGCGGGTGCCAAGTCGCCCGAGCCGGTGGACCGTAACCGAGCCCAGTGGTCCATGCCCACCTGGGAGATCCGCTTCGCCGAAGCCGGCCGCCACTGCCACCCGGCCCGAGGCACCGCCCAGGCAGACCCAGCCACCCCAGCCACCCCATCCACCACAGCCGCCCCGGACGCCCAGGACCTCGCCGACGCCGCCCGCGTCCTCCTCCTGCACGCCGTACGAGCCGACCTCGACACCACCGCCCGCCTCTATTCCCACGGCACCGCCGCCGAACGTCGTGCGGTGCTGCTCGCACTGCCGCACCTGAGCGCCGTAACCACGCCCGCCGGTTCCGCGCTCCCGCTCGTCGAAGACGCCCTGCGCACCAACGACACACGCCTCGTCGCCGCCGCCGTCGGCCCGTACGCGACCGAGCACCTCGACCAGCACGCCTGGCGCCACGCCGTGCTCAAGTGCCTGTTCACCGGCGTACCGGTCGACGCCATCGACGGACTGTCCCGGCGCGCCCGGGCCGACAGCGAACTGGCCCGGATGCTCCGCGACTACGCCGCAGAGCGCACGGCCGCAGGCCGCCCCGTACCGGACGATCTCCACCGCGTCCTCGCCCTCACGGCCCGCCCGGACACGACAGCGCGCGTCGAGATCACGGCCGCGCCCACAGAGGAGTCCTGATGCGCATCTTCGACCCCCACATCCACATGACCTCCCGGACCACGGACGACTACGAGGCGATGTACGCCGCCGGAGTGCGCGCCGTCGTCGAGCCCTCCTTCTGGCTGGGCCAGCCCCGCACCTCGCCCGCCAGCTTCTTCGACTACTTCGACGCACTCCTCGGCTGGGAGCCCTTCCGCGCCTCCCAGTACGGCATCGCCCACCACTGCACGCTCGCCCTCAACCCCAAAGAGGCGAACGACCCCCGCTGCACCCCCGTTCTCGACGCGCTTCCCCGCTACCTCGTCAAGGACTCCGTCGTCGCCGTCGGCGAGATCGGCTACGACTCCATGACGCCCGCCGAGGACACCGCCCTAGCCGCCCAGCTCCAGCTCGCCGCCGACCACGGACTGCCCGCCCTCGTCCACACCCCGCACCGCGACAAGCTCGCCGGTCTCCACCGCACCGTCGACGTCATCCGTGAATCGAACCTCCCCCCGGACCGCGTACTCCTCGATCACCTCAACGAGACAACCGTAAAGGCCGCCACTGACAGCGGCTGCTGGCTCGGCTTCTCCATCTACCCCGACACCAAGATGGACGAGGACCGCATGGTCGCCGTCATCAAGGACCACGGAACCGAGAAAGTGCTGGTCAACTCCGCCGCCGACTGGGGAAAGAGCGACCCGCTCAAGACCCGCAAAGTCGGCGACGCCCTCCTCGCCGCCGGCTTCACCGAGGACGACGTCGACCAGGTCCTGTGGCGAAACCCCGTCGCCTTCTACGGCCTCAGCGGCCGCCTCCGGCTCGACGTGCCCGACGCCCCGGAGCCGCTCCACGAAGGCAACTCCATCCTCCGCGGCGGCGAATGAGGGGGAGGACAGCCACCATGCGCTTCCGCCACCCCGACGGTTCCACCGTCCATCTCGCGTACTGCACCAACGTCCACCCCGCCGAGACCCTCGACGGTGTACTCGCCCAGCTCCGCGACCACTGCGAGCCCGTACGCAGACGCCTCGGCCGGGACCGCCTCGGCATCGGCCTGTGGCTCGCGAAGGACGCCGCGCACGCGCTGATCACCGACCCGGCGGCCCTGCGCGGCCTGCGCGCCGAACTGGACCGGCGCGGCCTCGAAGTCGTCACCCTCAACGGCTTCCCGTACGAAGGGTTCGGCGCCGAAGAGGTCAAGTACCGCGTGTACCGGCCCGACTGGACCGAGCCCGCGCGGCTGGAGCACACCACCGACCTCGCCCACCTTCTCGCCGCGCTGCTCCCCGACGATGTCACCGAAGGCACCATCTCCACCCTCCCCATCGCCTGGCGCACCTCCTTCGACGCGGCCGCCGCCGAGACGGCCCGCGCGGCCCTCGCCACGCTCGCCGAACGCCTCGACGCGCTGGAGGAGCTCACCGGCAAGTCCATTCGCATCGGCCTCGAACCCGAGCCGGGCTGCACCGTCGAGACCACCGCCGACGCCATCGGCCCGCTCACCACCCTGGCCGCTCCGCGCATCGGCATCTGCGTCGACACCTGCCACCTCGCCACCTCCTTCGAGGACCCGGCGACCGCCCTCGACGCGCTCACCGCCGCCGGCGTCACCATCCCCAAGGCGCAGCTCTCCGCCGCCCTGCACGCCGAACACCCCCACCTCCCCGAAGTACGCGAAGCCCTCGCCGCCTTCGCCGAACCCCGCTTCCTCCACCAGACCCGCACCCTTCCCCAAGCTCTCGAACAGCCTCGAGCAGGGGAGACCCCATTCAGCGCGGGCCTGCGCGGCACCGACGACCTCTACGAGGCCCTCACCGGAGCAGTGCTCCCCGACGGTGCCCCCTGGCGCGCCCACTTCCACGTCCCCCTGCACGCTCCGCCCGCCCCACCGCTCACCTCCACCCTCTCCGTACTCCAGGACGCGCTCTCCCGCCTGGTCGGCGGCACCGAGCCGCTCACCCGCCACCTGGAGGTCGAGACGTACACCTGGCAGGCACTGCCACCCGAGTCGCGCCCGCGCAACCGCACCCAGCTCGCCCACGGAATCGCCGCCGAACTCACCCTCGCCCGCGACCTCCTGGTCGATCTCGGCCTCAAGGAGCTGCCGTGACAGAGACAGGGACCACCAGCACAGGCCCCACCCCCAAACCCACCCCCACCCCCCTCCTCGTCCTGGACGTCGTAGGCCTCACCCCCCAGCTACTCGCCCACATGCCGAACCTCAAGCGGCTCGCCCAGTCCGGCTCCCAGGCACCCCTCGGCACCGTCCTGCCCGCCGTCACCTGCGCCGCCCAGTCGACCTTCCTCACCGGCACCACCCCCGCCGAACACGGCATCGTCGGCAACGGCTGGTACTTCCGCGACCTCGGCGAAGTCCTCCTCTGGCGGCAGCACAACGGCCTCGTCTCCGGCGACAAGATCTGGGACGCCGCCCGCCGCGCCCACCCCGGCTACACCGTCGCCAACATCTGCTGGTGGTACGCCATGGGCGCCGACACCGACTTCACCGTCACCCCACGCCCCGTCTACTACGCCGACGGCCGCAAGGAACCCGACTGCTACACCCGGCCCCCGTCCCTCCACGACGAACTCACCGACACATTCGGTACGTTCCCCCTCTTCCACTTCTGGGGCCCCGGCGCCGACATCGTCTCCTCCCGGTGGATCATCGACGCGACCCGCCACATCCTGCGCACGCGCCACCCCGACCTGGCCCTGTGCTACCTCCCGCACCTCGACTACGACCTCCAGCGTTACGGCCCCGACGACCCCCGCGCCTACCGCGCCGCCGCCGACCTCGACGCCGCCGTCGCCCCGCTGCTCGACGACGCCAAGGCCGAGGGCCGTACCGTCGTGGCGCTCTCCGAGTACGGCATCACCCGGGTCTCGCGCGCCGTCGACATCAACCGGGCCCTGCGCCGCGCCGGGCTCGTCGAGGTCCACACCCAGGACGGCATGGAGTACCTCGACCCCATGACGTCACGGGCGTTCGCGGTCGCGGACCACCAGCTCGCCCACGTCTACGTACGCCGCCCGGAGGATCTCGAAGCCGCCCGCGCGGCTCTCGCGGACCTCCCCGGCCTCGCGGAACTCCTCGATGACGAGGGCAAGAAGAGCCACGGACTCGACCACCCCCGCTCCGGCGAACTGGTCGCCGTGGCGGAACCCGACGCGTGGTTCACGTACTACTACTGGCTCGACGACGCGAAGGCCCCCGACTTCGCCCAGCTCGTCGAGATCCACCGCAAGCCCGGCTACGACCCCGTCGAGCTCTTCATGGACCCCCTCGATCCGTACGTACGCGTCAAGGCCGCCAAAGCCCTCGCCCGCAAGAAGCTCGGCATGCGCTACCGCATGGCGGTCGTGCCCCTCGACCCGTCACCTATTCGCGGCAGCCACGGCCGCCTCCCCGAGCGCGACGAAGAAGGTCCGCTCATCCTGTGCTCCACCCCCCGCGCCCTCGACGGCCGCGTCGCGGCCACCGATGTGAAAGCCCTGCTCCTTCATCTTGCCGGACTGCACTGACAACCGGATGCACTGACAAAGGGAGTTCCACCCGTGCGACCCATGAGCCGCAAGACCAGCACCGACCCCGAACTCACCCACAAGCTCTCCAGGCGCGGCATGCTCGGCGTAGCCGCCGGCGCCACCGCCGCAGCCCTCCTCGGGGCGACGGCACCCACCGCGGCGGCCCAGAGCGCGGGCCGCGGCCGTCCCGTCCTTCCCCCCGGCCGCCTCGGCATCCAGCTCTACTCCCTCCGCGACAAGGTCTCGACCCTCGGCTTCGCCAAGGTCTTCGCCGAGCTGGAGCGATTCGGTTACGACGAGGTCGAGTACGCCGGTTACACCCAGGGCTCCGCGGGCCCCATCTCCCTCGCCCAGCTCCGCCGGCTCACCCGCGACCACGGCCTGCGCGGCATAGGCAGCCACGTCGGCTACTACTCCGACGGCAACCCGGGCGCGTACACCTTCGCCCAGAACCTCACCAAGGTTCTCGACGACGCCCAGGCCCTCGGCCTCAAGCACATCGGCACGGCATCAGGACCGTGGCGTTACGGCGCCACCGTCGACGGCTGGAAGCGCGCCGCCCAGGACTTCAACACGTACGGCGCGGCGGCCAAGGCGCGCGGCATGAAGTTCTACCAGCACAACCACGCCGAGGAGTTCTCCTTCGCGACCGACAAGCCCGACGTCCGCCTCTACGACGTACTCCTCGCCGAGACCGACCCCGAACTGGTCTACCTGGAGATGGACATCTACTGGGCGTACGCCGCCCAGTTCCGCTTCGGCAAGCGCGTCGACGGCACCCCGGCCCCCTTCGACCCCCTCGACTACGTACTGAAGCAGCCCGACCGTTACCCGCTCTTCCACGTGAAGGACGGCGAACACGACGCATCCGCCCGCGACGGCTACCGGATGGTGGACGTCGGGGACGGAGACATCGACTACAAACGCTTCATCTCGGCGGTCTCGAAGACCCGCGGCGGGCGCCGCGACCACCACTGGCAGGCGGAACACGACAACCCGGCCGAGTCGTTCGCCTTCGCCCGCAAGTCGAGCGCGCACTTGCACTCACTGCGCGAGAAGGACTGCTGAGAGCGGAGCAGAGCAAAGCAGCAGCAGTCAGATCGCGTCGCGGCTGATCGGCTGCGGGTTCGGCTTGATGTGCCGGGCCCGCGGCCGTCCCGGCGGATGCAGGAAGATCGCGATGAAGCCGGCGAACAGGGAAATCGAGCCCGCAAGAACGAAGGCCACCGAACTCATCATCCTGATAGGGGAGATCGGCGGCGACGCGGAAGAACGAGCGGTGCAGTACATCGCGGACCGGGTCACCAAACCAGTGATCGGCTACATCGCCGGCTTCACCGCCCCCGAGGGCAGGACGATGGGCCACGCGGGAGCGATCGTCTCGGGATCGTCGGGCACGGCGGAGGCGAAGAAGCAGGCGCTCGAAGCGGCGGGTGTGCGGGTCGGCTCGACCCCGTCCGAGACGGCGCGGCTCGCGTTGACCCAACTCGCGTGACCTCTAGCACACTTGGCGTCCCGGTGATACCGCCGACCAGTCGGCATCACTACCGTCCAACCAGGCCCGCCCCCAGGGCGTGGCCGACGGATCTGTTTTTCCCTACCCGCCCCTTCCCGAACTGGGGGGCAAGCCCTCAGACCCCCGGACGCCCTCCGGGCGTGTCCTCAAACGCCGGACGGGCTGAATGTTTACCGCAGCCCGGGCGGCTCGTTGTCGCCGAACGGCGTTTGAGGAGCGGGGTCTGGGGCGGCGCCCCACGCGGCGGAGCCGCGCAATGTCACGGCCGGGAAGGGGCGGGTAGGGAAAATGCCCCGCCGTGCACGCCCACGTGCAGGCGGACCGCCCCGCCACTCAGCCCCGCCCCACACAGAGCGGAGAGAACAGATGGCACCCACCCTCACCCTCAAGCCCGGCACCGCATGGTCCGACGCCTGGCAGCGTTGCCAGGCCGTCGCCCCCGAGGCCTTCCGCGACGACCGCGTGCTCAACCTCTGGGCGTCCGTCTGGAAGGCCGACGGTCGCGCACTCCCCGCCACCTCACCTATCGACGACAGCCCCATCGCGGGCCCGCCGCGCCTGGACGCCCTCACCGCCGGCCAGGCCGTACGCGCGTCCCTCGACCAGCACCGAGCCTGGCGCCACGTCCCGTTGCCCGAGCGCCGCGCCCGCGTAGCCGCCACGCTCGACGCCCTCACCGAGCACCGCGAACTGCTCGCTCTCCTCCTCGTCTGGGAGATAGGCAAGCCGTGGCGCCTCGCCCAGGCCGACGTCGACCGCGCGATCGACGGCGTGCGCTGGTACGTCGACGGCATCAAGCCCATGCTCGCCGACCGCGCCCCCCTCTCCGGCCCGGTGTCGAACATCGCCAGCTGGAACTACCCGATGTCCGTCCTGGTCCACGCCATGCTGGTGCAGGCCCTGGCCGGAAACGCGGTCATAGCCAAGACCCCGACCGACGGCGGCGTCGCCTGCCTGACTCTCGCTTCCGCACTGGCGGCCCGCGAAGGAATCCCCGTCACCCTCCTCAGCGGCAGCGGCAGCGAACTCTCGTCGTCCCTGGTCCGCTCCCCGGAGATCGGCTGCGTCTCCTTCGTAGGAGGCCGCGACACGGGCGCCCGTATCGCCACCGCCGTGGCCGACCTCGGCAAGCGCCACATCCTCGAACAGGAGGGCCTGAACACCTGGGGCATCTGGAACTACACGGACTGGCCCACCCTGACCTCCCTCATCCCCAAGCTCTTCGACTACGGCAAGCAGCGCTGCACCGCCTATCCCCGCTTCGTCGTCCAGCGGACCCTGTTCGACGAGTTCCTGGCGGCGTACCTCCCCGCCGTACGCTCCATCCGCACCGGCCATCCCCTCGCCGTCGAGCACCCCGAAGACCCGCTCCCCACCCTTGACTTCGGACCGCTGATCAACGCGGCCAAGGCCAAGGAACTGGCAGACCAGGTCGGCGAGGCCATCGACCGCGGCGCGGTCCCGCTCCACCGCGGCTCGCTCGCCGACGCCCGTTTCCTCCCCGGCCAGGACACCAACGCCTACCTGCCGCCGGTCACCCTCCTGAACCCGCCCCCATCGTCCCCCCTCCACCACGCGGAGCCGTTCGGCCCGGTGGACACGATCGTCCTGGTCGACACGGAGGCGGAACTCCTCGCCGCGATGAACGCCTCCAACGGAGCCCTGGTGGCGACGCTTTCCACCGACGACCCGTCGACGTATGAACGGCTGGCACCCCAGATCCGTTCCTTCAAGGTCGGTCATGGCAAGCCCCGTTCGCGAGGCGACCGCGACGAACTCTTCGGCGGCTTCGGCGCGTCGTGGCGAGGCGCGTTCGTAGGCGGAGAACTCCTGATCCGATCGGTCACCGAGGGCCCGAAGGACGAACGCCTGCCGGGCAACTTCCCCGACTACCACCTGATGCCCTAGAAGACTCATGAAGATCT